>JBAUVQ010000195.1:0-9021 GCA_049583305.1 Methylocystis sp. | reverse complement strand
GGGGCGTTCATGACCTATCCTTCGCTTCCGGTCGCCGGCGGGCGAGTCGGGAGCCAGACGCATAATCAGATATGGGCGCTCCCGGCAAGACCGACGACGCCGCCGGCGCGCGAATCGGGAGGGGCGGCATGTTTCGCATCGGCATTCTGGTTTTTCCAATGGTTCAGCAACTCGACCTCGCCGGACCCTTCGAGGTGTTTTCGAGCTGGCCCGAGGCGCGCGTCGACCTCGTTTGGAAGACGACGGAGCCTCTCGTCTCCTCGACGGGCCTCTGGCCGCGGCCGACCGTCGCCTTTGAGGACGCGCCGCAATTCGACGTCATTTGCGTGCCCGGCGGGCGCGGGATCAACCCGCTGCTGTTCGACGACGAGGTTCTCGATTTTTTGCGCGCCCAGGCGCCTCGCGCGAAATTCGTGACCTCGGTCTGCACCGGAGCCCTGATTCTCGGCGCGGCCGGGCTGTTGCGCGGCAAGCGCGCGACGACGCATTGGAGTTGCGTCGATCTTTTGCCTTGCTTTGGCGCCATACCCATTCGCGAACGCGTTGTTTTCGATGGTCGCTTGGCGACCGGGGGCGGCGTGACGGCGGGGATCGACTTCGCGCTCGCCCTTGTCGGCGAACTGGCCGGGGCCGAAACCGCGATGGCGATTCAGCTCCAGCTCGAATATGCGCCAAAGCCGCCATTCGACGCCGGCGACCCCGCGAGCGCGCCACCCGCCGTTGTCGAGGCGGTTCGCGAGCGAGGCCGCGAGACACGGGCCGAGAGGGAGGGGCTCGTGATGCGAGCGGCGCGAAAACTGGACGGCGCGGAGACGTAATTTTTGGGCGATAGCCTCGACAGTCGCTGAATGACGCATTCGCGGAGGGAACGCGCGAGTCGGACGGGCGGGACGCGATAGCTCCGCGTAACAGGAACATCTCTTGTCTTGTTGTTTGGCGAGAAGGAGTTCTTCCGAGCCGCGGCCCCGGCCTTCGATATTCAATCAACGGGAGCGCGACGAGGCGCTTGCGCCTTGTCGCCCCATATTGACGTCGCCGCTAGGGTTGAAAGGTCACCGTATTACAGGTCAGGTGCGGGAACACGAACTTCTTGTCGTTGATCACCATGACCATCAATATCGTCTGGGTATAGGATAGATATTTTTGAGTTCCCTTAATCAACAGCCAATATTCCGCCGCATATTCGGTGACCTCCGAAACGCGTTGTTCAAAGGGAATGTTCGTCACCGAGCCAGTGCCGTTTTGAAGCGGCGCCGTCGTCACGCGCCAATGCACGAAGGAATCCGGTTTGATGATCGCCACGGCTTGCTGCAACGGCAGATTGGGATTCAAGGTCAGGTTCGGATGAGGATTTTGGTAGTTGGTCGGAGTGGCGGCGGCCGTGCCGTAAACCGCGTCCGCGTTCAGAACGGACGTGGACGGAGGAATTGGCGCATCAAAAAGGTAGGCCGTGGGAAACGGCGACAATCCATCCGGAATGATCGGGCTTCCAGGAATCTGTTCAACGCCGTTCCAGGGGCCGCCTTGACCGGACGCGTTGGGAATCGTGTCGAAGCTGCCCATGGCCAGAATCGAATTTCCGTGCGGAATCGAAATCTGTTTGGCGATCAATACGTCGTTCGGTTGCTGAACCGATGGCGGCAGTAGAGCCGAGGCGGGCGGCGGCGGAAAAAGACCACTGCCTGGAGGATTTTCCGCGTATGGACCGGGGCTTTGCTGATAGCGCGGGAGCCAAAGCCAGGCGCCGTTCTCGACATGAACCACGTCGCCATCCGGAGAGCCGGCGCGCGGTCCCTGCGGACCTTCGGCGAACTTGACTTGTTGCTCGTAAAAAATCGCTCGCGCGTCTTGGTTGACCTCGCCTCCGCGATTCGGCGCCCGCGCGGCGATCGCCAAAGTTGTGGCGGCGTTGTCGTCATTGAAATGCAGTCTCTCATGATACCGGAAGTTCTTCAGAATGTAGCCGTTGGGAGTGGGCACGCCGCCGAGGCCGTTTTTCTGCGGCAGCGGCATGATGTTGTAGGAGAGTGGATTGGCCGGACCACCAACCGGGTTTCCGCTGGAATCTTTGCCAAAATCCACATTGGCCCAACTCCCTATGAGTTGCTGCTGAAAGAAGTTCAGAATCGCAATCGGCGCGGCGCTAGGCATTACACGTCTCCTTCTATGAGTTTGCATCAAAACGCGGTAAGGCTAAGTTCGAATTGTACTATTGTCAATTACAAATTCGCCGGAGCGCCTCGCGACCGGAAGCGGCGCGGA
This sequence comes from Methylocystis sp., assembly GCA_049583305.1. Taxonomy (GTDB): domain Bacteria; phylum Pseudomonadota; class Alphaproteobacteria; order Rhizobiales; family Beijerinckiaceae; genus Methylocystis. The sequence goes on along the minus strand of JBAUVQ010000195.1, from coordinate 6,759 downwards.
GGCATGATTTTGCGCGAACACGACGGATTTGCTACAGGGCGGGCGAGAGGCGAGCCCTTGGGCGACGCGCGGCAATGCGAGAGCGACAAGAAATGCAGAAATTCACAACGCTGACCGGCGTCGCGGCGCCGCTGGAGATCATGAATATCGACACCGACATGATCATCCCCAAGCAATATCTGAAAACCATCGCCCGCACCGGTCTTGGCAAGGGCCTGTTCTCGGAGATGCGCTTTAGGGACGATGGCTCGGAAAACCCGGACTTCGTGCTCAACAAACCCGCCTATCGCGGCGCCAAAATCCTGGTCGCCGGCGACAACTTCGGCTGCGGTTCGTCGCGCGAGCACGCGCCCTGGGCCTTACTGGACTTTGGGATACTCTGCGTGATCTCGACCAGCTTCGCCGATATTTTTTATAACAACTGCTTCAAGAACGGCATCCTGCCGATCACCGTGCCGCGGGCCGATCTCGACAAGCTCATGGACGACGCCAAGCGCGGCGCGAACGCGACCTTGACCGTCGATCTGGAGACCCAGGAGATCCGCGGGCCCGATGGCGGCGTCGTCCGCTTCGAGATCGATCCGTTCAGAAAGCACTGCCTGCTCAACGGTCTCGATGACATCGCCCTGACCTTGCAAAAGGCGGACAGCATCGCCGCTTTCGAGGCGCGAGCGGGAGCGGCGCGGCCTTGGGCATAATCTGGAAACAAGCGCGGGTTATACGCTCGCGTCTGTAATGAGGCGCTAAGCCTGTCGCCCGGGTCCCTGTCATCGCTTATACGCTGGAAGCAGCCCTTCGTGCGCCTTTTCGACGCTCTTTCGACCGGCCTGAACGGCGCGCGCGCGATCTTTTCCCGCGGCGTCGACGCGGCCGCGCGTCGGCGCGGCGGGAATCTCAGGGCGGATGAAATGGCCGAGGAAGACTGGCTTCAAGAGACCGACGCGGCTGGGGACGGGCAACTGTTCGACCCATCCGACGAGCCGCCGGGACAAGCCGGCGCGCCGGAATATCAGCGCGCGGCCATCGAGGCCGCCGAGGATTGGCATAATGACTCGCAGGGCGTGCTGGCGATCCACAATCTCGCCAAGGCTTACAAGACGCGCAAGGTGGTGGAGGATGTGAGCCTTCACGTGCGCCGGGGCGAGGCGGTTGGGCTGCTTGGTCCCAACGGCGCCGGCAAGACCACGGTATTTTACATGATCACCGGGCTGGTGAAGCCCGACAGCGGCATTATCTCGCTCGACGGCTATGACGTGACGCCGTTGCCGATGTACCGGCGGGCGCGGCTCGGCGTCGGCTATCTGCCGCAGGAAGCCTCGGTCTTCAGGGGACTATCGGTCGAGGACAATATTCGCGCCGTGCTCGAGATCACCCAGCCCGATAAGCGCAAGCGCGCGGACGAACTCGAGGGGCTCCTCGACGAATTCAAGCTGACGCGACATCGCAAGACGCCGGCCATCGCGCTTTCGGGCGGCGAGCGGCGGCGATGCGAAATCGCGCGCGCGCTGGCGGGGCATCCTTCGTTCATGTTGCTCGACGAGCCCTTCGCCGGCATCGACCCGATCGCGGTCGGCGGCATTCAGGATCTGGTGCGTCACCTAAAGGCGCGCGGCATCGGCGTGCTGATCACCGATCATAGCGTGCGCGAGACGCTGGGACTCACCGACCGCGCCTATATCATCTACAACGGACATGTGCTGACCGAGGGCCCGCCCGAAGAAATCGTGGCGAATCCCGACGTGCGGCGAATCTATCTCGGCGAGGATTTCCGGATGTAAGACGGCGATCGCGCCGCTGGCGAGCCGGTTTCGAGGGCTCAACAACGAAAAGCGCGGATCTCCAGGGGAGACCCGCGGCCATTCGATGGCGCGCCTTCCCCCCTTCGGTCCGGGGGCGAAGCATGCGTCTTTCGAGTGGCTTGCACGGCTCGAAAGCCGCGCACTCCACTTCGGCCGCCTTAATCAGGAGGTCAGCTGGCCGGCGACATAGTTGAACACGCCGCTCAGATTCTGGCCGACGGTGGTGAAGGCGGCGATGGCCGCGATCGAGATCAACGACGCGATGAGGCCGTATTCGATCGCCGTGGCGCCCGACTCGTCCTTGACAAAGCGCGAGAAGAATTTGGTCATCATTGTGCTCCGGTGGTTCCAGTCATGTAAGCTCCGTAACCGACGTGGCTCTGTATTTAGTCGGGGAGCGACACAAACCTTGGGCGCAAAATCTTAAAATGAGATTGAGGCGGAGCGTTCAAATCGCGGGACTCGCCACAAAACCGACAAGCTGTTGGGATTCGACGGCTATTTTCCGCCGTGCGCAAGGCGTGTCCTCGCGCGCGGCGGCTGTCCTACAGTCGGGCTAGGGCCGATTCCGCGCTCGAAACGGTGGCGCAGCTGGAATTGTCCTCGATGTCGATCCAGGCGACGACGCCATTGTCGACCAGCGCGGCGTAGCGCTTCGAGCGGACGCCGAGGCCCGCCGCCACGAGGTCCAGCTCCGTGCCGGTCGCCTTGGCGAAGGCCGCGGAGCCGTCCGCCAGCCCGTCGACCTTGCCCTTGGCCCCGGTCGCGACGAGCCAGGCGTCGAGCGCGAAGACATCGTTGACCGCGACGACCGCCACCGCGTTGACGCCCCGCGCCTTGATCGCGTCGGCCTGGGCGACGAAGCCGGGCAGATGCGTCTTGTGGCAGGTCGGCGTGAAGGCGCCCGGCACCGAGAACAGCAACACCTTGCGGCCTTTGAAATAATCGCCTGACTTAACCGGCTCCGGGCCATTCGCGCCCATGATCGTGAAAGTCGCGTCGGGAAGCTTGTCGCCGGCCTTGATGGTCATCGCTTTCTCGCTTTCGTTCGGGAGCGCCGCGCGCCCTTCGGGGTGGTTTTAGATCTTGTCGCCTTCCGAGCCCGGAGAAACGCAGCGCCAACGCACCACCCGCAGGGCCGGGTGATCGCCCGACCATTGCGCGATATAAGGCTGCGCCTGCATCATGCAGCCGTGCAGCGAACCGCTTTCGGAAGAAAACACCAGCTTTTTCTCGTCGCAGGCGGCGGGCTGCGCCAAGGTGCACACGGTCAACACGAGTTCGACGAAGTTCATTTCCGCCTCCCGCGATAAAACGCGCCGGCGACCGGCGCGCTTAATCACGAGACTAGCGCGGCTCAGGCTGGGGTCAAGATCTCGCCCTTGCCATAGACGGCGGTGTCGCCGGCGAAGCGCCGGAGCTTTTGCGACAGCAGCCGCGAGGCGCGCCGGCTGTCCTCGGCGAGGGCGCGCGAAAACAGCCGCGCGAAGGTGAAGTGATGCGCGCCGCAGTCGACATAGGTCGGGCCGAAGTCGCCTCCCTGCGCCAGCACCAGCGAGGCTCGCTTGTTGAGATAGCCGATCCGTCCCGCCACGACGCCGAGCGCGATGATCGTGCCGGCGATGGCGCGCGAACCCAGATCCGCGCCCGCGTCGCCCTCGACGATGATGATCCCGCGCCGCAGCCGGTCGCCGGCTCTCTCACCCACGTTGCCGCCCACGACCACGCGCCCGCCGGCCATGCCGGCGATTTCGCCGGCCAGCGGCGCGCCGAGAAAGTCGCCGCAGTCGCCGTGGATGGCGATATGGCCGCCGGTCATGCCGCTCGCCACGAAGGCGCCGGCGTCTCCCGCGACGGCGATCGTCCCGCCTTGCGCGCCGCGCGCCAGCTGCGCGCCGACATCGCCCTCGACATGGATCTCGAAGCCCGGCAACAGCTTGGCGCCGAGCAGATCGAAGCGTTCCGAGCCGCCCTCGAAATGCGTCACGTGGGGGTCGCCGACGCGGACCTTGAACACGTCGCCGACCCTGGCGTCGACCTTGGTCGTGCCGATGGCGATCGACTCGATCTCTTTTTGCGTGCGCCCGACCAGCCGGTCCGGCGTGAGCCCGGAGAGGTCGAGTCTCTGCGAGGGCTCCTGGCGGAGCGCGAAAAGAAGCGGCTTCACGGCAGGAGATCCTTCAAGTGATAGTGGAACGGGCCGAGCTTGCCGCCATAATTGCCGGCGCCGACGCGCTTGGCGCCATTTTTCGGCCCGAGCGCGATGATCGCCTTGAGGCCGGCGCGCATCGCCTCGGCGACGATCGCGTCGGTCAGCCCGTCGATGACGATTTCCAGCACGCAGCCGATGTCGGCATCGAGCACGCTGGTCCCGAGGCCGCTCAGCGTCGGGCAGTAGGCGTCGTTGGTGGAGGCGCCCATGCCCTTGTATTTCGAGCCGACCTTCGAGCCGGAGCGGACAATGCCGCCGGGGAAGGGAGCGATCGCGCCGGAAACGCCGCGAATGGCTTCGACGCCCGCCTCGGTCGCGCGCATCGTCGTGTCCCAGTCCTCGCCCATGACGAGCAGATTGCCGCCGCCGACGCATTTCTTGGTCAGGCCGACCTTGCTCTCGACCAGAAATTCGCCGTCCATGACCGGCACGCGCCAATAGCGGCGCCCGTCGAGCGACTTGGAAATCTGCCATTTGTCGCCGAACTGCCGCACGGCGTCGCCGACCTTGATCTCGAATTCGCCGTCGAGCGCGCGGAACACCGCCGTGCCGGGGCAGGTCAGCACGCATTGGCCGAGCCGGTTGACGAGCTGCTTTTCGGCGTCCTTCGACGACATGGCGAACAGCAGCACGCGCACGCCGGGACGCCCGTCCGGCGTCTCCTTGGTCGACAGCTCCATGTCGACGCCGGCCTCGCAGCCGCAGCCGATCACCGAGGTGGCGAAGCCGGTCATCGTGTGCGCGGCGATCATCGCCCATTTGCGGTTGGGCGCGGTGATGATCAGTCCCGTCCCGCTCATCGGGAAGGCTTCCGCGAAACTATCGTCGATGCGGACGCCCTTGCGAACTAGCTGCGGCATGGAACCTCCGCGAAACCTTGCGCCGCCGGCAGCGCCGCGTCCTCGACCCTGAACATGCCGCGCGACACGCCGTAGAGGTCGTCGTAGTAAGTGTCGAGACGCTTGTTGATGGATTTGTTGTAGTTCGGCTTCACATGCAGCGTCCTGCCGCGCGTGTAGCGCGCCACGGCGCCGTCTTGCACGACGAGTTCGCCGTCCTTGAACACGTAAGCCGCGTGGCGGAACATTTCGGCGCGGTCCTTCTCGTTGGTCTTGTAGACCGCGACATCGGCGACCGAGCCGGCGCCCAGCGAACCGCGGTCCTCGAAGCCATAGAGCTTGCGCGGCGCGGCGCGGGTCATCGTCGCGATTTCGTAGATCGTATATTCGCGCTTGATCGCGGGCAGATTGGTCAGCGCGACCACATCCTCCGGCAGGCGCGACAGCCATTGCGCGCGCTTGTCGGCGCTCATCAGCAGCGCGAACACTTCCGGGTATGTCGTGAAGGGCGCGCCGTTGGGATGGTCCGTCGTGAAGAACACGCGCATCGGATCATTGGTGAGCAGGAACAATTCCAGCCCCGCCGCCCACTGAATCGCGTTGAAGAAGTCGGAGATGCGATAGGAGTAGGGCAGCACGCCCGCGCCATTGCCCTCGGCGTCGAGGATCACGCCCTTCTTCGGCCGCGCGCCGGGCAGGCTGTTGTATTGCTTCATCACATCGGACGAAATCGTCACGATGTCCGCGAACATCACCTGGCCCACGTCGACGCTGACATTCGGGTTGGCGTTGATTTTTTCCGCGAATTGCGCCGCCGCCGAGGAGAAGCCGTTCTTGCCCTCCTTGCCGTAGGCATAGAACTGCACATGGGCGAGATGCAGCGGCAGGCCCTGCGAGGCGTCGATGGTGGCGAGCGCCGTCTCGACATTGCCGGCGAGGCCGAGATTGTTCATGTGCAGATGCAGCGGATGGCGAATGCCGGTCGCGTGCACGGCGCGCTGCATGCGCTGGAAAATCTTGCGCGAGGTGAGGCCGTATTCCGGCACCACGTCGTCGAGCGAGAAGGAGCGCGCATTCTTCTTGAACGCGTCGACGCCGCCGGCGTTCACGCATTTGATGCCGATGGCCCGCGTCGATTCCAGCGTCGCGCCAATATAATCCTGCACGACGCTCGGGCTCTCGTTGTCGCGGAACGAGCCGAGCACGAAAGGCTCGTTGCCGAGCACGGTCAGAAACGCCTTGTCGATGATCGGGATATCCGACAATTCGAGATGGGCGTGCAGCGCGTGATGCGGCGACACGGCCGGCTCGATCACCGTGGTGTAGCCCATTTGCGCGTAGAGCCGACCGGTCTGGAAGGTCGACCACCCCGCGGTGGACAGAGGGGTATCGGCGGGGCGCGCCTTGTGGGCGCGATGCGCCTCGGGCAGCAGCAGCCGCGCGGTGTTCACGCTGCCGCCGGCGATATGGGAATGGATGTCGATGGCTCCGGCCATGACGACATGGCCGGAAACGTCGTGGGTCACGTCGGGCTTGCGTCCGTCCGGGCGCGCGACGACGCGGCCGTCCTCGAAATAAACGTCGCCAACTCCGTTGGTCCCGTTGACGGGATCAACCACATGGCCGCCAGAAAGGCAGGTCAGCACGGCACATCCTCCGAAAATCTAGCGCTGATCGCGTCGATGACTTCTGCGACGCTTGGCGCCTCGCTCGGCGCCTTGGCCCGGCGCAGCACGAATGAACTCGTTTCTTGCGCGATCTCCACCGCGTCGTGCGTCTCGCCGGGGCGCCCGACCTCGATGTAAAGCCCGCGCGCGGCGCTGGCGCCCTCGGGCGCGAGCGTAATCAGCGGCACGTCGTCCCGCGTCCAAGCCGGCGCTTCGCCGCCATGGGCGGAAATCCACAGCGC
>JBAUVQ010000194.1:0-2268 GCA_049583305.1 Methylocystis sp. | reverse complement strand
CCGCTCGACCTGACGCCTCCGGGTCTCAAGGGACAGGCGCAGCCGACCGTGATCCCCGCGCCCGAGGGCGCGCCGCCGCAGCAACCGACCGTCAAGGACGAATATGATCAAGCCGTGGCGCTGATGAGCACCGGCCAGTACGAGAGCGCGGAAAAGAGCCTCACGGTGTTCCTCGCCAAATATTCCAAGAGCAAATACGCGCCAGCGGCGACTTATGGTCTTGGCGAAAGCTTTTTCCTGCGCGGACGCCATCGCGAGGCGGCCGAGCGATATCTGGAGATCTCGACCAAATACCCCCAGTCGAAACAGGCCCCCGAGGCGATGTTGCGCTTGGGGCAATCGCTGGCGGCGCTCGGCGCGCGCGAACAGGCCTGCGCCTCCTTCGCCGAGATCGGCGCCAAATACCCCGGCTCCTCGGCGCGCGTGAGGGACGCCGCGCAGCGCGAGAGCAAAAAACTGCAATGCTGACCGCCGCTCCGGCGAGCGGCGACCTTCTAGCGCCGCTCGCCCGGGAATCCGCGCTGCTGCTCGCGGTGTCCGGAGGGCCGGACTCGGTGGCCCTGATGCTGCTGGCCGCGCGCTGGCCGCCCCGCGACGCGGGTGTGAAAATCGTCGTCGCGACAGTCGACCACGGACTGCGCGAGAACTCGCGCGAGGAGGCCTTGCAAGTCGCGCGGTGGGCCGACGCGCTCGGGTTCGAGCATCGCCTCTTGATCTGGGACGGGCCGAAACCCGCGACCCGCTTGCAGGAAGCCGCCCGCGATGCGCGCTATGCGCTTTTATGCGCGTGCGCGCGCGAAATCGGTAGGGAAGACGCGCGCGAATGCGCGGTCGTGACCGCTCATCACGCCGACGATCAGGCCGAAACAATTTTGTTTCGCCTGACGCGCGGCAGCGGCGTCGCGGGCCTGTCGGGCATGGCGAGCGCCTCCACGCGCGATGGCGTAAGATTGCTGCGTCCTCTGCTGAGCGTCCCGAAATCGGCGCTGGAAGCCGTTTGCGTCGCGGCGGCGCATCCCTTTTTGCGTGATCCCTCCAATGAAAACACGCGCTTCGCGAGGACGAAGCTGCGCGCGCTGAGCGCCACGCTCGCGGCGGAGGGGCTGGACGCGAGCGCGCTGCTGCGGCTTGGCGAACGCGCGGCGCGAGCCGAGGCCGCGCTGAGCTGGAGCGTCGCCCAGGCGAGCACGACGGCGATCGTCACCCGCGATCGGGACGAGACGAAACTGGATTCAATGGTGTTACGCGACTTGCCGCGCGAAATTCTGAGGCGGTTGCTGGCGGAGGAAATCGGCCGTCGCGGCGCGCCCCAACCACGCCTCGATCGTCTCGAACGCGCGGCCAAAATCGTCGAGCAAGCTCTCGCCGAAGGCGTGAGTAGGCGAATCACCTTGGCCGGCCTTTCCCTCGCGGTTAATAATCGCGAGGTGGCGTTAACAGCGGAACCGCCGCGTTTTCGTGGCTGCGCGAAACCTGAGACAAACGCGCTCGCGGATCAGAAAACAAAACAAATCCAATAGATTAAATTTAGACGCGGCCGATCCGCCTCATCGCGCCTCAAACTCGGCGCCTCACTTGGCAAGCGGGGCTCGCGCGCCTAAGTTACATCCAAACGGAACGTTCCCAGGGATGGTCCCGCGGGCGAGCGTCTCCAAATCACAGGCGCGACATGAACGCACACTTCAGGAACCTCGCCCTATGGGCAATCATCGGCCTGTTGGTCGTGGCGCTCGTCATGCTGTTTCAACAGCCCGGGCAGCGCACGCCGATTCGCGATATCTCCTTTAGCGAATTGCTCACCCAGATCGACCAGGGCCGCGTGCACGACGTAACGATCAGCGGCAACGAGGTTAGCGGGCATTTCGGCGACAACAGGCCGTTCCAGACTTATACGCCCAACGATCCTTCGTTGGTGCAGCGCCTGCAAAGCAAGAATGTGCAGATTAGCGCCAAGCCGATGAATGACGGCAACAGCTGGCTGATGACTCTGTTGTTGAACGGACTGCCCTTGATCGCCTTCCTTGGCGTCTGGATCTTCCTGTCGCGGCAAATGCAGGGCGGCGCGGGTCGGGCGATGGGTTTTGGGAAGTCGAAGGCGAAGCTTTTGACGGAGTCTCAGGGTCGGGTGACGTTCGAGGATGTGGCGGGGGTCGACGAGGCCAAGGAGGACTTGGAGGAGATCGTCGAATTTTTGCGGGATCCGCAGAAGTTCCAGCGTCTTGGCGGGCGCATTCCGCGCGGCGTGCTGCTGGTCGGCCCTCCCGGCAC
>JBAUVQ010000193.1:0-2660 GCA_049583305.1 Methylocystis sp. | reverse complement strand
TTTCCGGTTCGGATCGACCGGTAAAGACTCTGGATTCCTTTATTTTGTCGTGCTTTCGGACGCAAAACCGGCGTCCACTTTTGCTGAAAGCACTCCATTCGATCAAGCCGCCGGCTGTATCAATTGGCCAACGGCTTGCCGTCCGCGCCCTTCACATTGGCGGCCCAGCTCTTCTTGATGAGCGCGACAAGCGCGTCCGGCAGCGGAATATAGTCCAGGTCCGCGGCGGCCTTGCCGCCCTTGGCGAAGGCCCAGCCGAAGAATTTCAACGCCTCGGCGGCCGCGGCGGCGTCCTGCGGCTGTTTGGGCAGCAGGATGAAGGTCGCGGCGGTGATCGGCCAGGATTTGGCGCCCGGCTCGTCGGTCAGGATTTCATAAAAACCCGGCGCCTTGGCCCAATCGGCGTTGGCGGCGGCGGCCTGGAAGCTCTCCGAGGTCGGCGCGGCGGCCTTGCCGTCTTTATTGAGCATCTTGACGAAGGTCAGCTTGTTCTGCTTGGCGTAAGCGTATTCGACATAGCCGATCGCGCCCTTGGTGTTGGAGACGGTGCTGGCGACGCCCTCATTGCCCTTGGCGCCGAGACCGACTGGCCATTCCACGGCCGAATTCTCGCCGACCTTGGCTTTCCAATCAGGCGACACCTTCGCGAGATAGTTGGTGAAGTTGAAGGTGGTGCCGGAACCGTCCGAGCGGTGAGCCACCGCGATCGCCAAGGAAGTCAGTTTCGCCTTGGGGTTCAGCTTCTTGATCGCGGCGTCGTCCCAGTTCTTGATGTCGCCGAGGAAGATTTTCGCGAGCACGTCGCCGCTGAGCGTCAGCTCGCCCGGCGCCACGCCGTCGAGATTGATCACCGGCACGATGCCCCCGATCACCTGCGGCCATTGCGTCAGGCCGGCGGCCTCGAGATCCTCGGCCTTGAGCGGCTGGTCCGAGGCGCCGAAGGTCACGGTGCGCGCCTTGATCTGCTTGATGCCGCCGCCGGAGCCAATCGATTGGTAATTGAGGCTGGCGCCGGTTTCCGTCTTATACATATCCGCCCATTTGGCGTAGATCGGATATGGGAAGGTGGCGCCGGCGCCGGAAATGTCCACGGCGAAAGCCGCGCCGGCGGTGAGGGCGACGCTCAGAGCAGCCACCGCGAGGCGTTTCATAATCGAAGATGTCATGGGCTGAAGGCTCTTTCCGGCTCGAGAACCAAATTGCGCGATCCGACGTGCGTTGCGCTGCTCGAACAATAGGAGCGAGCGAATAGGTTTTTATGACGGTTTCATGAAGGTATAATGACAAGCAGGGTTTCGTTATATCAAAGCCTATTGGGCATCTCCGGCGTCGCCCTGTATCGCCGGCAAGATCACCCGGAACATCGCCCCGGCCGATGGAGCGGAATCGATGGTCAATTTCCCGCGATGACGCAGCACGATGTGCTTGACGATCGCGAGCCCCAGGCCCGTCCCGCCCTTGGCTCGGCTCTTGCCCGCGTCCACGCGATAAAAACGTTCGGTCAAGCGCGGAATATGTTCCTGCGCGATGCCGGGACCGTGGTCGCGGACGGTAAAGGCGGCGACCGCGCCAAAGCTACGGAGGGAAATCTCGACCGAACGAACCGCCTCGCCGTCGGGACGACCGTATTTAATGGCGTTTTCGACGAGATTTTCGACGACGCGCGCCAGTTCGTCCCGATCTCCGGGCACGATGACGTTCGGCGCGAGTTCGATCTCCAGCGTGAGATCGTTTTCCTCGGCCAGCGGCGCCAACGTGTCGCAAATATGCGCCACCAGCATCGTGAAATCGACCGGCGTGTCCGGACGCAAATGCAAATGTTGCTCGATGCGCGACAGCGACAATAGATCGTCGACCAGCCGCGCCATGCGCTCCGCCTGTTCGCGCATGATCCCGAGAAACCGCTCGCGCGCCTTGGCGTCCTCCTTCGCCGGCCCCTGCAGCGTCTCGACGAAACCCAGCAGCGACGCGAGCGGCGTGCGAAGTTCGTGACTGGCGTTGGCGATGAAATCGACGCGCATCCGCTCGACGCGGCGGGCCTCGGTGAGATCGCGTAGGCTTATCACCGCCGCCGGCTCGAAGTCCTGGACGCGCAGCGGCGCCACATGCGCCTCGAACCAGCATTCCACCGGCGCCCGCTCGACCCATACGACTTTCTCGGCGCGCCCGCCCTCCAGCACGCGATCCAGCGCATCGAGCACATCGGGCGCGCGGAGGCTGCGCGCCAGCGGCTCGTCCAGGCGCAGCGACGGCAACACCGCGCGCGCCGCGGGATTGGCGGCGACGACGTGAGCCCCCGCGTCAATGACGTAGATCGCCTCCGGCAGCGCGTCGATCATCGCGCCGAGCAGCGTCTCGTTCTGGCAAGGCTTGGCGCGGCCGCGCATCGACATCGATCTTCCCAAGGTTCCGATGGTTCAAGAAGCGCCGGGACGCGCGGCGGTTCCGCGGAAAAGGTCCAGCAGATCGTTCCAGCGCTCCCCGCGCCCCAGCAGGATCAGCGCGAGAGTGAAGGGAATGAGATAGTAGATCGCCCGAAACAGCAACAGCGCCGCCAATAGAATCTCCGGCGAAGCGGAGGGAACGGCGCCCAGCATCACCGCCTCGAAAACGCCGACGCCGCCCGGCGCGTGGCTGATCGCCCCGACCAGCGCGGCGAA
>JBAUVQ010000192.1:0-8525 GCA_049583305.1 Methylocystis sp. | reverse complement strand
GATCTGAACGCCGTCACGTCGATTCGATCCGGGAGGACTCAGCGAGGCGCACTGCCCGCCGCGACGATTTTGTGTGCGCTCCGCTCCTTCCACCACCCGCATTCAGCTTTATCAGCCAGGCCGACTTCCAGCGACTCCACCAGGATTTTGCCGGAGGAATTGCATCGCCTTTCGCGCGCAGCCGCAGTGAAAAGGTGAGATAGAAGGCGATGAAACAATCGATGGTCCAAACGAGGGCGGTGACGCCGAGAATATAAGCGCCGAGGCTCCGGGACCCGCTCCAGCTCCACGGCCCCGCGAGGGCAAAATGCAGGCGGTAGATGAAGGAGATGATGTTCCTGCGTTCGAGCGAAGGGCTACTCCAAACATTGCGCCCACCGAGCTTCTCGCCGGTGCAAGGATCAAGATAGAACTCTACCATCTTCTCCATCCTATTGTCCCGGCCGGCGTGCATGCCAGGCGGGTGAATGAACCCAACGGAACGGTTCGGCTCGATGCGCAGTTGAATGGTGTCGAAGCTCGCATCGGGATAAAGCGCTGCGGCTTTCTCGCGCAGCGTGAATCCATCGAGCAATAGCGCGTCGCGCTTCGACACGGTCAGAAGCTCGGGGTTAAGCCAGATGTCCGGCCCGTGGCGAGAAGCGAGCGCGCTGCCGGTGAGGCCGACGATGATAACAAAGACGGTCATCGCCAAGCCCGCCCAGCTGTGGATGAAGACAAAAAACTGCCGCATTTGTCAGTGCAAGTCAGAAATGGCGCTTTTTCTGCAAAGCTGAAATGACACTCCTCGCCGCTCCCCGAACCTCGCGGGTTCGAGCAGCGCGGCGCAGCCTTTCGATCAGCGCAGCCGCGCTGCTCGAACGAACCCTCGACTTCCCTCTCACGCTTTAGCTTGCCTGAAAATTTCGAATTTCCGCCGCGAGTTGATGCAGTAGGGAGGGGCGGTTGGGGGCTCCAACAATTCTCTGAGTCATAATTGACAAGACGAGTAACTTCCGCGGCGTATTGGGCCCGGTCTTTGCCGCTCCTCGGGCTCGATCTTCTCTCCGCCTCTCGATCTCGCGTTTCGGAGATGTGGTTGAGCGTTAGGTCTAGTGCCGAATCCAGAGCATGTCGGCGTCGCCCAAGCACACCTGAAATTGGCCTATAGGTGCCAGGGCTACGGAGAGCGGTAGATCGTACCTGATCACTTGGTTGAAAAAATTCCGCGAGAACTCGAGTGTTATGAAGCCACCTTTGAGATCGTCGACGAGGGTAACCGCGCTCTGCTCGAGAAAGTGTCCCCTAATCGAGGTGCCGTCGGCACCGGTCGGGAGACGGTTGTATGATGGTATGTCCGAGATCGTGGCCGAGGTCAGCGTCACCTGAGGAGTCGTGCGACGATCGTCTTCAAGGGTGAAACGTGTGGAGATACCGGCGCAGGGCCGGGCGCGGTTGCAGACTGGGTTGACGAATGCGGTTATCTCGACGTTTGCTGTGTCGTAGGCCGGGTCCGGAGCCGTGCCGATCGTCAGGACACAGAGTCGTGCTGCGCCCTTCGTGTGCTTGGCGAATGTCGCGACGACGTTCCCGGCAGGTACGGCGATGCTCCGTGTGTTGAGACCAAGACGACTGTATGCGCGCGCGCCGTCTTGCGGGAATTCATATGATTTCGCAACGATTCGAACATCGTCGAGTCTAGGACTGTTTCCGAAGTCCAGCTTCTGCCTTTCGCTCCAGACTTCCAGTTGCTGGTCGTCAATCCATCTCAGAAAGAGGCCCGGCGCTGTGTCGGCGAAATCGAAGTGCCGCTCGGTCCCGTCTCTCGCACGGATCACAAGCTGGCCACCCGCCTCGCCGCCGCCCGTCATCACGCTCTCCGCGACCAGCGATCCGTCCGGGGACGCGCGCGAGCTAAACACCGTCTTGTCGCCCGGGCCGCAACCGGCGAGGAGCAGGACAAAAGCGATGGGAGATACGTGGCGCACCTTTTACGCTGTGTTCTAAGATGCAGCCGCAGTCAAGATCGAAAGGATGCCTCCCCTGCGGTCAGTTGACCTTGAATATGTGGCGATCCGCTTGGCTTTGCCGCCGCGGCGCTTTCTTCGAGCGCCCCTCGGTGCGCTCGGCCTGGCGGGCGGCGACATAATAGGGCAAGACCTCGCCCAGCCGCTTGTTCTCGACGATAGCCGCCTGCTCGACCTTTTGCAGCTTGTCGAAGGTCCGGTAGGGTAGATCGCGGCCTTTGTGACGGATGGCGATGCGCTCGTCGGGATAATCGATGATCGTCACGCGCTGGCGGGCGAGGGGACGCGTGATCTCGTTCGGCTCCAGCATGAACAGCACCTTGTCATACTGAACCGTCAGATTGTTCGTCAGCGTGCGCTCTTCCTTCCAAGCGAATACGTCTTTCAATGGCGACGCCGGCGAGATTGGTCGGTGTGCGTCCTCGTCAGAGCGTGGCGGCTTGCCGAAGCGCGCGTTGTATTGCGCCATGAAGCCCGGCAGGAACGCGTTGGCGCCGGCGGCGTCCGATACGCCGGCGAGGCGCAACTCTTTCACCAAGCGGTCTTGCAGCGTCCCCAACGACCGCTCCACACGGCCTTTGGCCTGCGGGCTATTGGCGCAAATGATGTCGATGTTGAGCTCGTGCAGCGCCCGCCCGAACTGCGTCATGCCGTCGCCGCCCGCGGCCTCGCGGTTGTTCACCCGAAAGATCGCATGCTTGTCCGAATAGAACGCGATCGGGCGCCCAAAGCGCTCGATATAGGCTTGCGCCTCGCGCATGTAGTCGAAGGCCGACTCCGAAGGCACGAAGGCGGCGTGCTGGATACGACTCGTCGCGTCGTCGATGAAGGCGATCAGCGTGACCTCGGGGCCGCGGTTCTCGAACCAATAGTGCCGCGAGCCGTCGATCTGCACGAGTTCGCCGACGCGCTCACGCCGATGCCGAGGCTGATGAACCGCGGGCAGGCGATGCTTGCGGTCTTTCCATAGCCCATCCTCGATCATCCATTTACGCAGCGTCTCACGGGAAACCAGGCACGCATGGTTCTCGTGGAGCTTCTCGGCCGCGAGCGTCGGGCCGAAATCGGCGTAGCGCTCCTTGACGATCGTCATCGTCAGCTCGCGCACGGCGGTCGGCAGCTTGTTGTTGCTCGTCCGGCCTCGGCGCTTCGACGCCAGACTCGCCGCGCCTTCAGCCCGCAGTCCCTTCAACAAGCGGAAAATCTGTCGGCGCTTCAACTTCAGCAACTGCGCTGCGTCGTCAATCCGCAGCCGGCCGGCTTGCGCGTCCATCAAAACGCTGAGCCGCGAAAACTCTTTCTCGCTCATCGACACCACCATGCCCGCCGTCTCCAGTTGAGGGGCTCGCCCGGGCGAGCGCCATCTCAACTTTGCGGAGGGGTGTCATTTCTATATTGCGGCCACACGCATCATTCGCGTAGACTGCCGCTACTAACTCAGTGATGCCGGTGCCTCTTGCGACATCGCAGCGCGGCGGTGAACTCGCGCCTTGCGTTTCTTCCACCAGATGTAGATGCCGGTCACCGAAAGCATGCTGATGATCAACCCGAGCACGCAGACGAACATGCGATAGGGAAGGCCGAACACGTGCCCCATGTGCAGGGCGCGAAGCCAAGCGGTGACTGTGTTGCCGCTGTGCTCGCCCGTCGGCGCGTCAAACCTTGCAAGCGCCCCGGTGTCGCCATCGAGCCACAGCGCCGTCCGCGCTTCGTAGGGGGAGACGTCGAGGCTGTTCGGCGCGCAATAGAGATAGAGCCCGGTGTCCGGCTCATAGGCGAGGCAGGTCGGCTCTCCCGTCACGCTGAAGCCGCGAGCGGCCGCCTGCTCGACCATCAGCCGGGCGCCGACGTCCTGCGCCGCCCGCCAGTCGAGGCGCGGATGCTCCCTTGGCTCCGGCAATTGCGGCGGCGAAGCATACGGAACATAGTCGAAAAGGAGCTGCGTCACCGGCGTGTAGACCGACCCCATGTTGAACATCACGCTCGACCAGGCGAAGATGAACAATACCGGCCAAAACCAAAGACCACTCGCTCTGTGAAGATCGAAATTGACGCGATACGCGCCAGCAAGCCATTTCACCAGCCAAGACGGCTTCCAGCGGCGCCAGAATCTCGTCGTCGTGACCGGCAGCGTCAGATAGAAAGCGATGAAACAATCGACTGTCCAAAAGAGCGCGACGAGTCCCATAATCCAATAGCCGGTAGATCCCGACGCCAGCGTGAAGTGAAGCACATAGATGAACGGCATCAGATTGATCCAACCTTCCGAGATGTTCAAATTGATCCGCCGACCGAGCTCCTTGCCGGTCCAGGGATCGAAGTAGAGCCTCATTGCGCCAAATTCAGAAGGTTGTGGGATGTTGAGATCATTGCGGGGGACAAAGTGGCCGGCTTCCGCCTGATCAGCGCGAAAGCGAACGACGCTCCAGCCCGACGCTTGCGGAACGAGCGAATGCGTGCGCTCGGCGAGAGCTGCGAGGTCGAGCCGAGGCTCGCCCGGCCTCGCCGTCGCGAAAAGCTGCGGAGTGACCAGCCTCTCCAGCTCGTCGTAAAAAGCCAGCATGCTGCCAGTGAGGCCGACGAGGATCAAAAAGGCCGTCATCGCCAAGCCCACCCAGCGGTGGATGAAGACAAAGACGCTCCGCACCTTTCGCATCATCCTCACCGAGCTGAGCGGGCCGACTCCTTTCGCCGGATCAATATTTGGCGCTAACCGGTTCGTCCGTGCCGAACTTGTAGCTCACCCCGACCTGCACCTGCTGCTGGTCGAGATGACGATCGGCGGCGTAGACCACGCCAATCGAGGTCGGCGCGGGGGAATCCCCCAAATGGCCGAAATCCGAATAGCGGTATTCGCCCCTCACCGCCCAGCGCGGATTGACCGCGTATTCGACTCCGGCGCCGGCGGTCCAGCCGAGGCGCGTCACTGAACGCTGGTCGGCGGCGTAGAAGGGCGCAAGCGTGAGGTCGGTGCCGAAGACCTGGAAGTTGCTGCCGAACTCGCCGATCGCGACGCCGCCCGTCCCATAAAACAGCATGCGGTCGAGGGCGTAGCCGGCGCGGGCACGGACCGAGCCCTGGATCGAGGACCAGATCGCGCCGGTGGCTGTGGCGCCGACGCCCAGCGCGCCTGTGGGGTCCGCCGCCGTGTTGGGAACGTTGATCAAGGGCGCCCGGCTCATGAGCGTGGGATCGACCGAGCCTTCGAGGCCGACGACCCATTTATCGAACTGCCGGTTGTAGCCGAAATGTGCGCCGCCGATCACGCCTTCCGCTTCGCCGTTGCGATTGTTGCCGCCGCCGCTGATGATCGCGCTGCTGGAGAGACCGCTTTGGCCGGCGACGCCTCCTGGCGTCGCATAGGTGATCGAGCCGTCGTTGTCGCCCCAGCCATAGCCGATTTGCGCGCCAGCATAGAAACCGCTCCAATTCATCACGAAAGGCGGGCTCGACAGCGCCACGCCGCCGGGCTTCGGCAGGTCATTGGTCGCAACCGCAGGGCCCTTGACGATCAAGGGGGTCGCGACGGGCTCAGGCTCGAGCGGGGCGAGCTTGTAGCTGAAGCCGACCTGCAGTTGCTGCTGGTCGAGATGACGGTCGACGGTGAATACGGCGCCGACGGCTGAGGGGTCGGTCATGATCCCGAGATGGCCAAAGTCCGTGTAGCGGTATTCGGCCCGCATGGACCAGTGGTTGTTGACGGCGTATTCGAGGCCGGCGCCCAAGGTCCAGCCTACGCGCGTCGCGGTGTGGGCGCCGCCGGCGGCGAGACTGGACATGCCGTCGACATCGACGCCGAACAATTGGGCGTCGCTCTTGAACGAGCCTATGGCGACGCCGCCCGTCGCATAGGGCAGCAGGCGGCCAAAGGTGTAGCCCGCGCGGGCGCGAACACTACCTTGAACCCCGGACTGCACATTGCCGGTCACGGTCGCGCCAATGGGCAACACCTGTGTGGGATCCGCCACATAGTTGGGGCCGGGGACCAGCACATGCTTCGTCAGAGTCGTGCCGTCGACTGAGCCCTCGAGGCCGAGAACCATACGATCGAACTGTTGATTATATCCCACATGACCGCCACCGATCACGCCCTGAGCGCCGCTGTTGAGGCCGGCTTGATTGACCTGACCATCAGCCGTGGCCCAGCTGACTGAGCCGTCGTTGAGGCCCCAGCCGTAACCCATCTGGCCGCCGAAATAAAAACCGGTCCAGGCGAAGGAGGGCGTCGATGGCGTGGCTGTTGGGACGGGCAGCAGCCACGGGGGAGGCTTGGTACCCTTGTCGAGCTCAGCCCGCAGCGACCCGAGAACGGCGAAGGGCGCGCCATAGGAGCGGAAGCTGCCGCCCGCGGGGCCGGCGGCCAGCGCAAAGTCATTGTATTCGCTGCCATAATAGGTCCTGTTGAGGAGATTGGTGACATTCAGCTGCGCGGTTATTTTGGATCCGGCGTAGCTAAAGCTGTAGGCAGCCATAAGATCCACGGTGCCATAGGAGGGGATCAACGGCCAAACGTAAGGCGCGTAATTGGAGACGTCGAAAATGGGCCTCGAGCCCGTGTAATGGTAGCCAGCGCCAATTTTCACGCCCCTCAAAACCGAGTCGTTTTGGAACTCATAGGTGTTCCAGAGGCTCGCCTGATTGCGCGGGACCCCCGGAAACCTCTGGCCGACGGCCGGCAGCGTGCCGCCGAGGGCCGGTATTTCGTTCACCGCGGCCTTGGTGGCGCGAACATCGTCGTTCGAATAGGTGGCGATCACGTTCCAGCCGGGCAGAATCTCGCCCTGAACGTCGAGTTCCGGCCCCGTGCTGCGCGCCTCCCCGACGATGACGGAACAGCTGTTGGCTCCGCCGCCGCCGCCGGCGCATACGTGAGCCGGGTTGGTGTCGGGCGTGGGGACATTCGTCTTGACGAGCTCGAAATAATCCGCGGTGGCGCGAAGCTTTCCGCCGAACAGCTCGAGCTTGGCGCCGGCTTCCCAGCTTTTGGCGCTCGTCGGCGGGGCCAGTTCGCCAGGGTAGAGGAAGGCCGCTTGGTTCGGGCCGAAGCCCTCGGTGTAATTGCCATAGAGGCTCAGCCACTCCTGCGGCCGCCAGAGCAGGCCAAATCGCGGCGTCAGCGCCTGAGCGGCCAGTGTCGGCGTCGGCTGCAGATCATATTGCCCCACACCTGTGCCGTTGGTTTGACGGAGATATTGATATCTCGCGCCCGCCAATAAAGAGAAGTTGTAAGGCAGCTTGACCTGATCTTGCAGGTAGAGCCCAGCGGTGTTCTGGGTGTACTCGTTCGCCGTGACCGGCGTGCACGAGAAAGGCGCGCATGCGGTTATTGGAAGTCCGAGATTAATTGGATCGAAAAGAGAGTTAAATTGGGTTCCATTATTGGCGATCGTCTCGCTTCCAGTTGTCCAGTAGACGTCTCCGCCAAGCAGCACGGTGTGCTCTAGGCCGAATGTGCCGAGATGTCCCGTAATATCCACATTAGTGGAATAGGTTGTCTGCTCCGTCTGGAAGTGAGAAGAGCCATTAAACACCGCAGGAATATTATTCCCAATAAAGGTTGGGAAAAATGGCGCTTCATTATTAGCGTACGCGCTATAATAATAATAGGCGATCTGTTGCTTGATCGACCAATCCTTGTCGAATTGATGCGACCAGGTAAGGGCCGAAAAAAGATCGCTTTGCAGGTAGGGTGCGGCGGCACCATAGTTGGTGCTGCGCGGAAGGTTCACGAAAACCCCGTTGGCCAGCGGATCCAAAGGGAAGTATTGGGTCGAGTTGTAGTGATTATACTCCCCTTCCAGCTTCACCCAGGTCGCTTCGTCGACGTTCCATTTAAGGACCGGCGCGACGAAAAGACTCTGACTATGAGTGAAATCGACAAAGGAGCCGAAAGGTGCGCCGTTATTCTCATAGGACATGTTAATCCGATAGAGCAACGACTTGTCCGTGTTGAGCGGACCCGTGGCGTCGACGGTCGTCCGGTAGAAGGCAAGCGAGCCAACCTGCTGCTGCACGGCGTAATAGGGGGCGTCCAGCGGCTCCTTGGTGGTGAGATTGAGGATGCCGCCCGGATCGATCAGCCCGTAAAGAATGGCGCCCGGACCTTTGAGCACGTCGATGTTCTGGACGTTGGCGAGCTGCCGGTTGCTGGTGCTCTCAAAGGGGGCGTAGGTGGCGTCGACGCGAAATCCGTCGCGGTAATAGGTGTTCGTCAAAAACCCGCGCAGCAGGATGCCGCTGCTTCCCGTGCCTTGGAGGTTGAAGGTTCCGTCAGTGACGGAAATCCCGCTCACATTCTGCAACGCGGTCGAGAGCGTGGTGGCCTGCTGATCCTGCAAGACCTTCTGGCTGACCGACTGGACGTTGAGCGGCGTGTCCATGACGGGCGTGTTGGTCTTGGTGCCGGTGCTGGCGTTCTGCAGCACATAGCTCTTGTTATAGGGATCCTGTGCCGGGCTGGGAGCGGGCTGAGCGGCAACGATCGGGGCCGGACGCGGGTGCGCGACGGGAGCCGCGGCG
>JBAUVQ010000191.1:0-2223 GCA_049583305.1 Methylocystis sp. | reverse complement strand
ATGACGCCGAAGCGATCCGGCGCCGGGCGAGGATTTTGCGCTGCGCCCAGCTCATCGAGACTGTGGCTAGGCGCGATGCGGGGCGGATCGTGCGAGACCGGCTCGGGCGGGCGCTTCGATTCCGGCGCGGCGCCATATTCCGTCCCGAGAGACGCCGGCGGCGGCACGGGCGCCGAGAGGCTTTGGGCGACCGGCGGAAGCGCCGACGGAGCCGGAAAAGGAGCCGAAACAGGAGCGGGCGCGTCGCCGAAACGGCTCAGCAGCGCGAGAAGCGCCAAGCCCCCGCCGATGACCGCATAGCGAAACACCGCATCCTGGCGGAAGAGGTTTTGGGCCAGGGCCAGGAGCCGGCGCAGCCGGAAGGCGAAGAGGCTTTTTTCGCTCACGAGACCCCGCCGCCATACGCCGCCGCCGCGACATCTTCGGGCAGGATCGTGGTCAGCGCCGCCTTGTCGCGCGATACGGCCCGCATGACGCGGGCGCTTTGCGCCTCGCGGATGCGCTCCCAGAGGGTTCGCACGGCGCGGCCGTTGCCGAATTGCGGGCCGGCGCCCGCGACCAAAGCCGCGCAGGCGTCATCGAGCGCGTCACGCGCCGAGGCGTCCAGAACGAAGCCGCCGCCGTCCACCAGTCCTTTGGCGATCGTCGCCAGCTCATGGGCGGAGTAATCGGCAAATCGGATCGTGCGGGTAAAACGGGACCGCAGGCCGGGGTTTGCGTCCAGAAACCGCCGCATCTCGCCGGTGTAGCCGGCGGCGATGACGCAGAGACGGTCGCGATCGTCCTCCATCAGTTTTAAGAGCGTATCGACGGCTTCGCGGCCAAAATCGGCGCCAGCGTTTTCCGGCGCGAGCGCATAGGCTTCGTCGATGAACAGCACGCCATCGAGGGCGCGCTCGACGGCCTCATGCGTCTTGATGGCTGTTTGTCCGACGAAGCCGCCGACGAGCCCGGCGCGATCGACTTCGACGAGATGGCCTTTTTCGAGATAGCCGAGGCCTTTGAAAATCTCGCCCATGAGCCGGGCGACGGTCGTCTTGCCGGTTCCGGGATTGCCGAGGAACACGCAGTGGAGGGCGGCCGGCGAAGCCTTGAGCCCATGACGGCGGCGCGCGCGATCGGCGTCCAGCACATCGATCAGCTTGCCCACTTCCGCTTTCACATCGGCGAGGCCGACGAGCGCGTGGAGTTCGGCAAGAACCACTGGCAACGGCCGGACAGCCGCCGCGCTTTGAGCGCTCAAAGCTCGGAGCCCGGCGCCCTTGAGCCCGTCGCCGTTGGCTTCAGCCCGCCACAGCCGCCAGCCGGCAACGCCGACGCAGCCCATCAAGACGACGCCGGCATAGGCCTGAAACAGCAGCAGCAGACCGGCGAGGAGGACGAGAGCAATCGCGAGGCCGAAGACTCCCCCGAGCAAGCGTTCGACCGCGCCGTCGCCATTCATGCGCCGACCGGGGTTTTGTGAAACCGGCTCGCCTCGACTTGTCCGCGCATCTCCGGCCGGCGAAAATAAATCGCCCGGCCACACCGCAGGGGTTTGGCGCCGCGCAGGACGACGAAGGCCTCGTCGGCGCGGGCGTCCTGGAGCAGTTCGTCCGGCTTGATCAAGGCGCGGCGGATTTCCGAACGGTTTTCGCTGCGGCCGGAAGAGTTGGAGGCATAGGCGCCGCCGACACGCCCCGAGGCGTTGACGCTATCGCCGAGGCTCATCGCCATGACGCCATGCTCGCCGCACATGCTCGAGAGCTCGCGCGCGGTCTCGGGATCCTGGACGGCGGCGAACAGCCGCCAGGAGGTCGAGTCGTACCAGGCTTGCTTCCCCTCGCGCCCCCATTGCTCGACGAGCTGGCCGAGCGATTGATAGAGCAGGAGCAGGGTAATGCCATATTTGCGGCCGGCGTCGCGGGCCTGTTCGAGCACGCCCATGTAGCCGAGACGCGAGACCTCATCGAGCAGGAACAGGACGCGGCCCTTCACATGGCCGTCCGCCTCGTAAGCGGCGTTGAGCAGCGCGCCGATGACGACGCGGCCGAGAGCCGGCGTCGCCTGCAAGGTTTTGAGCGGGATTTGAACGAAGACGGTCAGCTTGCCGCCGGTAATTTCATGGGCCTCGAAAGAATCGCCGGAGACGAGATCGGCATAGGCCGGCGTCGACAGCCAGCGCGTGTCGCGGGCGGCGTTGGCGTAGACGCCGGAGAAAGTTTCGGCGACGAGACCCATCAG
>JBAUVQ010000190.1:0-1867 GCA_049583305.1 Methylocystis sp. | reverse complement strand
GACTGGATCGCAACATCGACGGCGCCGCGCGCGACGTGCAAGCGGGCATCAACGCCGCGCGGGCGGACCTGCCGACGAACCTGCGCACGAACCCGACTTACCGCAAGGTCAATCCGGCCGACGCGCCAATCGTCATTCTGGCGCTGACCTCGAAGACGCTGACGCGCGGCCAGATGTACGACGCGGCGAGCAATGTCTTGCAGCAGCGGCTCTCGCAACTGCTAGGCGTCGGACAGGTCATCATCGGCGGCGCGACGCTGCCCGCCGTGCGCGTCGAACTCAGTACCGACGCGCTAAACAAATATGGCGTGAGCATGGAGGATGTGCGCGCCGCGCTCGCCTCGGCCAACGCCAACAGCCCGAAAGGCGTCATCGAAGAGGGCACGCAACGCTATCAGATCTATGACAACGATCAGGCGACGCGCGCCGCCGACTATGCGCCACTGGTCATCGCCTATCGCAACGGCAACGCGGTGCGTTTGAGCGACGTGGCCTCGGTCGTCGACTCAGTCGAAGACTTGCGCAACGCCGGATATTTCGATGACGACCCAGCGGTCGCGGTCATTCCTTTGACGCAGCCAGGCGCCAATATCATCGACACGGTGGATCGCATCAAAGCGGAGCTGCCGCGCATGGAGGCGGCGATGCCCGCCGGCTTGAACGTCAAGATCGCCGGCGACAAATCGCTGACTATCCGCGCATCCTTGGAAGACACCGAGACGACGCTGGTCATCGCCATATTGCTCGTGATCATGGTCGTGTATTTTTTCCTGCGCGACGCGCGCGCGACAATGATCCCGAGCATCGCCGTGCCGATTTCGATCGTCGGCTCCTTCAGCGTCATGTATCTCGCCGGTTTCACCCTCGACATTCTTTCGCTGATGGCCTTGACCATCGCCACGGGCTTCGTCGTCGACGACGCGGTCGTCGTCGTCGAAAACGTCTCGCGACATTTGGAAGCGGGGATGCCGCGCCTCGAGGCGGTGCTGCTTGGCGCGCGCGAGGTCGGCTTCACGGTGTTTTCGATCAGCATGTCGCTGATCGCGGTGTTCACGCCGATCCTGTTCATGGGCGGCATTCCCGGACGGTTTTTCCGCGAATTCGCCATGACTCTCTCTGTCGCCATTCTGATTTCGCTCGTCATTTCCCTGACGACGACGCCGATGCTGTGCGCCCTGCTGTTGCGGCCAAAACCTAAGGAAGACGGCGAGAAAAAGAAGCGGACGATGTTCGACCGCATGCTTTCCGGCTATGAGCGCACGCTGCTCGTGGCGCTCTCGCATCGCCGGCTGGTCATATTGATTTTGTTCGGCGCGATCGCGCTGAACGTCTATCTGCTGATCATCGTGCCCAAGGGCTTCTTTCCAGAACAGGATACCGGGCGCCTCACGGGCGTGTTGCGCGGCGATCAGTCCGTCTCGTTTCAGACCATGCAACGGAAGCTCGTGGAGATGATCGCCATCGTGCGTCAGGACCCGGATGTCGATAATGTCATCGGCTTCACGGGCGCCGGCAGCGGCGGCAGCGCGGCGGCGATCAACACCGCGTCGGTCTATGTAAATCTTAAGCCGCTCGGCGTGCGCAAAGCCTCCGCCGACGAAATCATCGCACGCTTGCGGCCAAGGCTGGGGCAGGTGCCGGGCGGGCAGGTTTTTCTCACCGCCATCCAGGATTTTCGCGTCGGCGCGCGCCAGAGCAACGCCGAATATCAGTACACCTTGCTTGGCGCCGGCCCCGAACTGTATTCCTGGACGCCGAAGCTCGTCGACGCCTTGCAGCGCGGCGGCGTGCTTCGCGACGTAAGTTCGGACCAGCAGCTGAGGGCGCTGGAGTCGGACGTCGTGGTCGATCGCGACACCGCCTATCG
>JBAUVQ010000189.1:0-3235 GCA_049583305.1 Methylocystis sp. | reverse complement strand
GAACTCACACGAGTGCGAGAGTGGGCGGATGCGAAGTTGGCCACGGGAGAAGAACCCCCGTGGGCCTGGTATCAGTATATGAAGCTCCGTGAAGCGCTTGACGGAGTTATTGCCGGCATGGATGCTGTCAGCCCCACGGCGAGTTTACAGCAATCGGGACCGCATCAGGGAAGGCATCTCCGACTAGTGGTTTCCATGTGTCCGCAAGATACCGTTCCACCCCATCAATCTGAGTTGAATGTACCGCTGCCCATGTAACGAACAGGTCTTTATAGACGGTAATCTTCTTGTCATTTCTGTGAGCGCCGATTCTCGCAGAGATGTCGCCTTGGCCAAGGCGAACGACACGACCGGGAGATCCGCTGTACCAGATCAGATAGACTCCCTTTGTCGAAACATTCGACAAATTTACAGTGTCAAACGGACACCAGTTACCATTTGTTAGTTTCACCCAGGATAGTTGCAGAGTGGTCATTCTCTTTATCCTATTTTGATGAAGTTGGCGCTTGACCTCGGTGAAACGACCCGCTTCAATTGGATCGCCATTTTTGGAGGGCCTATCCCGCCGCCAGCTTCGATGGTGCAGGATGGAAAAATCGGAAGCCGTCGGGACTAGACCTCCCGGCGGCTTTTTCTATTTCCCATGTCATTGGCAATTTCGACTCCGTTTCCTGATTTTGTCAAGAGAAGATCTATATATCGCGCCGTGAGGCCCCATAAGGCACAGGATATTGATATTTTTTTGACTCGCGTGCGAATCGACCGGTGTCAGGTAGGCGGCGTTATCCCTTTGTGATTCAAGCGATTACTTGTGCTGAAACTGCGAACACACCCGCGTTTCATTCATTTCTCGTTGACCCTCGGACGCGTGTGAGTCTATCGCAGTAGTCGCGTCCGCTGTTTTACGTACAAACTCCGCATTGGCGATTCGCAAATCTGCAATCGTCTCTTTTTTTTTAAAAGGAACAAACCGTCCCACCTCCCGCCTGCCGCTCACGAGGCGGGACCGAGGGCGGGGACTCACCGAATCTTTGCCGGTGTTACCCGCCTCCACCCGACACGAAAGGGGGAGGCGCTTGCGTCCTTTCGAATCGATTAAGCAGGCGGCTCGCATTAAAACTCGACAAGATACCTTGATTCGGATATACATATACCCGAATCAAGGTATCCCATGGCCTACTCCATCAAAGACCCCGAGACCGACCGCGTCATTCGCGAGCTGGCGCGCGCGAAGGGCAAACCCATTCTCGATTCCATCCGCGAGGCGTGCCAGAACGAACTTCTCCGCGAACGCGAAAAAATTTCGCTGTGGGACCGTCTGCAACCGCTGATTAACCGTGTCGCCCAAGCGCCCAAGGCGGGCTCGAAACGCTCGCGCTTTTACGCGAAATCCTTCGGCGATCCCAAATGATGATCGACGCCTCCGCGATGATCTCGATTCTCACGGGCGAAGCGGAAGGCTCGAAGCTGGCGGACGCGATCGAGACGGCCAAGGCGCCTTACACGACCCCGCTGGCGGTGTGCGAGACCGCGACCGCGCTGATGCGCGCCAAGGATTTTAGCGGCGACGAAGCCAGCGCGCTGGTCCGGCGATTTCTCGACGAAGGCGGCGTCAAGGTGGTGATGATCACCGAGAGCATGGCCGGGATGGCGATCGCGGCCTTCGACCGCTACGGCAAGGGGCGCCATGCCGCTGGGCTCAACATGCGCGATTGCTTCGCCTATGCCGCCGCCAAGGCCTATCGCGCGCCGCTGCTGTTTGCTGGCGACGATTATTCGCGAACCGATGTGAACGATCGAGAGGGCCAAGTTTCCTAATGGTTCGTCGCGGCTTCGGGCTCCCGCCAAGGCAAGGTCAGTTGATCCAAAAAATCATCCGCCTGTTCCTTGTCGACGTCGTCGAGGCCGAAAACAATTCGCGCCCCGGTGGCCAGCGGCTCTCCGCGATAGGTCCCGAACAGCCGATCCCAAAGCGGGAAAATATCGCCGTAATTGCTATCGGTTTCCACCCGGATGTTCGAATGATGAATTCGGTGGAGAGCCGGCGTCACGAAGACAATCCGCGCCAGCCGATCCCATTTTTCGGGGATACGCAAATTGGCGTGCTGCAACAGGTCGAACATTTGCGCCGTCATGCCGTAAACAACCAGGGCGAAAGGCGATAATCCGCAAATCGCGGCGATGGCCGCGAAGAAACACATGACGACAACGGATTCAATGGGGTGATGCCGTAGAGTCGAAGTCGCGTCCAGATATTTATCGCTGTGATGAATTTTGTGAAGGCGCCAGAGAAGCGGATTTACATGCGACATCAAGTGAAACACATAGGTCGCGAGGCTTTGTAGTATTATCGCGATCGGCAGCGCGAACCAGAGAGGCATCGCGATCCAGTTGAAAAGACCGATTTGTCGCTCGGCGGCCCATTGCGCGGCCAATATGGGCAGCGCCGGGACGACCGAGGCGATTACGCCCTCGAATATCGCAAGACTGACATTGACCGGCCAGCGCCGAACCCGTTCTGGGGGCGCCGAGGATTGGGGAAAAAAAATTTCGAGCGCGCAGACGAGGACCAGCGCGCCCGAGAAGATGTGAAACCAGACTTGATCGTTCATGCCGATCCCGCGGCCCGGCGCGTTCTTTCCCGAACAGCTCCCGGCCTGTTCTAGCCGCGATTTCGGAAACGTTTAATCAGCAAATATCCGCCAAAGGCCACGCCCGCGGCCGCGAGGCCGGCGGGTCCGCCAACCACGCCGACGAGCGGAGCCGGAGCGTACGAGCCGGCGTAAGCGAGAGAAGCCCCCAGCAGGGCGTAAGCGGACAGACAAGCGCCAGCCGCGAGGCTCGCTGATTTCACGGTTACATGTTTCACGAGAAGCTCCACTTGGTTTCGATCCCGGCTTAAACGGCGGCGTCAGCTGAATGGCGATTTCAACACGCTGTCAAGCCGGCTCACACCTTTTCGACCGCGGCGCTCGACAACTAGCGACGGTCGCGGAAATGCTTCACGAGCAAATAGCCGCCAAGGGCGACGCCCGCGGCGGCGAGGCCCACGGGTCCGCCGACCACCCCAACCAACGGCGCCGGACCTGGCGTTATGCCGGCGTGAGCGAGAGAAACCCCCAGCAGAGCGTAAGCGGACAGACAAGCGCCAGCCGCGAGGCTCGCTGATTTCACGGTTACATGTTTCACGAGAAGCTCCACTTGGTTTCGATCCCGGCTTAAACGGCGGCGTCAG
>JBAUVQ010000188.1:0-5943 GCA_049583305.1 Methylocystis sp. | reverse complement strand
GGCCACCTTCTCCCACAAGTGGGAGATGGGAGCGCGGGCTTCGCCTGGAAACACCGCGGCGGCCTTCGGGGCGGATTTCCGGAGCGTGGCGTCTTTTATCCGAGCCGCGTGCTTGACCATAGATATGGCGGGTAGGAAATCATCGACGATTCCAACAGGGTCGGCGCTCCGCCTATTGTCGTTCGGATGACGAGGCTAAAGGTCCAAGCGCCGTCATCATCGATCGTGAAAACCACGCCGCCTCCGAGCCCGGGATTTCCAATCGCGAGGGTGTAAGCCATTTGGTCATCTCCATTCCCTGGGGGTTAACGAATAGATCAAACTCCGACCTCCCGCGTTTCCTCGCGGGCTAATGACTAAATCAAAATTCGATCCACCCACGAGAACGTTTAACCCACGCCAATCGTTCCCTTTTTTCGGTCCGGAGTCTTTCGAGGCGCGAGGGCGCGCCCAGCTTCCGTCGCCCGCGCGAAGGCGGGGCTCGGGCCGGATCAGGGTAGCTCGCGCCCCGGCGGGCGGGGCCGGCTGGTCAATCGGGAGCGCGCGCGATACTGTGAGACCGGTCCGCACCCGCGGATCGCGCCAGCGCTCGCGAGCGTCGCGAGATTGGCGCGTTATTTTTGGAGGGCTTTAATGAAAACAAAAATCCTCTCTGGATCGGCCGTGGCCGCGGCCGCCATCGCTCTCGCGCTCGGCGGGGCCGTTGTCGCCTCCGCCCCGGCGCAGGCTTCCCATCACGGCATCCACAAGCACGGCTGTGGCGCCAAGATGCATCACCGTCACCACCACAGCTGCAAGGCCCATCATCATTGCAAGGCCAAGCACGTCTGCAAGCACAAGTAAGAATCCGCGCGTCGAGGGGGATTAGCTTCCCCCTCGACCTTCTCCCCTTGCCGATGCGGCCCCTTACTGATGCAGCGCTTAACCGTAAGAATCGATTCGCGTCGAATTCGCATTGGCAAAAAGTTAAAAAAGAGTTAAAATTTACTTAAGGGTCGGATTTTTCGAGGATTGGGTGGGGTGCGGTTATATTGCTTCGGGAAACTTGGTCAAAGATGATGGTCTCTTAAGCAGGAATTATCAAACTAAGGGGATGAACATGCGTTCAGCGCTCGCTGTGGATAACTTCCAGGAATCGCCTTGGAGCGCGGAAGCGAGCCGACGCATATCATCCGCCCAAGAGAACGATATTGCGTTCTTTGTTCGCAGGATCGCGCCGAAGCTGGCGGACGACGACATTTTTTTTCTCGCCTCGGTGTTGCACGAGGCGACAAAAGTATCGCCGCGCGTCTCGAAAGAGCAAATCACCGCGATGATTCTCAAGCGCGGTCATAGCGAGGACAGGGCCCGGGAGCTTTCCTCCGCCATATTTAAATAGGCCGTTTCCACGCGGGGCTGAAGGCCAATGACGTTCAGTTTGCGGCTCAATAATTTTACGAGTCATATATGAGCCCGTCTGATAACGATCAACGCCTTAGCGACGCATCTAATCTGAACGCCGCCATCCATTCCTTGGCGAACGTTGATCCGGCGCAACGACAAAAGTTCGTGCTCGAGAAACTGATCGTCGCCATTGATGACATCATAAAGAAACGTCACTTTGCCGCCGAGCCGCCGTTCACAGCGGCTCAAATTGACGTCTTGAAAGATATTGTCTCCCAGATTTTCTATATCACGGACCCGATGAACAAGCCAAACAGAGGATTCTTTTTCAGCCTTCATAAAGAGTTCAAAGAACAAACCCCCATGGGCCAGATACGGGTAATCGCGGCGGTGGTTGCATCCGCGGCGGCCATATTTGCAGCTTCCCAGTCGTACCGCCCGACACTTGATTACATTTCAAGTCTCCTCGCGCGGACGACTACGCCTTCGATCGACGCAACTGGTCCGACTCACAAGCAACCACCGGAGGGCGAGACGCGGAAACCTTCCGCGAACTCGCCTCCGCTGCCGATGCTGACGCTGCCAGGCAGCCTTCCCCCGCCGTCCTTCGCCCGTCGCTCTTATTGATGCAGCGCCTCGCCGTGCAGCGCGATGTCCAGGCCCTCGCGCTCCTCGTCCGGCTCCGCGCGCAGCGGGATTAGCGCGTCCACGAATTTCAGCACGATGAAGGTTCCGACCGCGCACCAGACGATGGTCACGCCGACGCCGATCGCCTGCACGAGCAGCTGATGCGCGTCGCCTTCCAGCAGGCCAGAGACGCCCGGATCGTCGGCGGAAGCGGTGATCGAGCGCGTGGCGAACACGCCGGCCAGCAGCGTGCCGAGCATGCCGCCGACGCCATGCACGCCGAACACGTCGAGCGTGTCGTCATAGGCGAGGCGCTGCTTGACGGCGGTGCACATGAAATAGCACACGAGACCGGCGCAGAGGCCGATGACGACGCCGTGCCACGGCAGGATATAGCCGGAGGCCGGCGTGATCGTGCCGAGGCCAGCGACCGCGCCGGAAATCAGGCCGAGCACCGAGGGCTTGCCGCGCTGAATCCACTCCAGCGCGCTCCACATCAGCGCGCCCGCGCAGGCCGCGAGATGCGTGGCCACGATCGCGAACACCGCGCGAGAACCCGCCGCCAGCGCCGAGCCGCCGTTGAAGCCGAACCAGCCGACCCACAAGAGGCCGGTGCCGATGACGGCCAGCGACAGATCGAAGGGCGCGAGATTCTCGCGGCCATAGCCCTGGCGCTTGCCCATGACCAGCGCCGCGACGAGACCGGCGACGCCGGCGTTGATATGCACGACGGTTCCGCCGGCGAAGTCGAGCAGGCCCATCTTCTGCAGGAAGCCGCCGCCCCACACCCAATGCGCGGAGGGAATGTAGACGACGAACAGCCACACCGCGCAAAACAGCATGAAGGCCGAGAACTTCATGCGCTCGGCCACCGCGCCGCCGACCAGCGCGCAGGTGATGACCGCGAAGGTCATCTGATAGGCCATGAACAGAATCTCGGGGATGGTCTTGGCCAGCGGGCTGATCGTCTCGACGCCGATGTCCTTCAGCGCGACGCGCGCGAAATCGCCGAGATAGGCGCCGTCGCCGGAGAAGGCGAGGCTGTAGCCGAGGACGCCCCAAAGGATCGACACCAGCGCGGTCGCGGCCAGGCTCTGCGCCATCGTCGCGAGGATGTTCTTCTTGCGGACCATGCCGCAGTAGAACAGCGCCAGGCCGGGCAGCGTCATCATCAGCACCAGCGCGGTCGCGGCGATCATGAAGGACGTGTCGGCGGCGTCGATTTTCATCGCGTCTTCCGCGTGGGCCGGGAAGCTGGCGAGGCCGGCGCAGAAAAGCGCGGCGAGGGCCGAAAGGGATTTTCGCATGATGGGGGCTCGATTTGGGGGTGGAAGGTTAAGACGAGGGGTTCATCGCGCGCGCCCCTTCTCCCACTCGTGGGAGAAGGTGGCCCCACGAAGTGGGGTCGGATGAGGGCTCTCGCGGCTTGGCGCGCTGTTTCCGAAGGCCCCTCATCCGACCTCGCTACGCGAGGCCACCTTCTCCCGTGAACGGGAGAAGGATTCGCGCCGGCTTACAGCGCGTCGCCGTCTTTTTCGCCGGTGCGGATGCGGAGCGCGCGCTCGACTTTGGAGACGAAAATCTTGCCGTCGCCGATCTGGCCGGTGCGCGCCACCTTGGCGATGGCGTCGATGCAGGCCTCGGCGATGTCGTCGGCGACGACGACTTCGATCTTCACCTTGGGCAGGAAGGCGACGACATATTCCGCGCCGCGATAAATCTCGGAATGACCTTTTTGGCGGCCGAAACCCTTGACCTCGGTGGCGGTCATGCCGTGGACGCCAACCTCGTTCAGCGCCTCCCGCACTTCGTCGAGCTTGAACGGTTTGATGACGGCGGTGATGAGTTTCATGTTTTGTTATGCTTCCCTTATAGGCATAGTGGCGCAATTATGTGCAATTACCATGCCAAAAGGGTGAAGATCAAGGCGGAAATGGGGGGACGTCCTTCTCCCGCGGGCGGGAGAAGGAGCGCGCCCTGGATTTAGGCGGCGCCTGCCTAATACTTAATCATATCGCCTACAAAACACCCACGCGCCCGCGCTTGCGGTTCGCCCGCGCCGGCGCTAACGCTTAAGCGCCAGCGGACGTGGCGAAATGGTAGACGCAGCAGACTTCAATTGGAGCGCCCGCGGGGAAATCCGCGGAGTGGAACCGCCCAAATTCGGGGAACGCTAACGGCCGAAAGGCCCAAGCCAATCCCGAGCCAAGCCCGGGCGACCGGGAAGGTGTAGAGACTAGACGGGGGGCGCCTAAAGCCAAAAAGCGGCTATGGCGAAGGGATAGTCCAGACCACGAACGCCCTTTTCCAAAAAAGGGCGGCGGCGAAAGCCGAAGCGGCAAGAAAATCTGCTTCTCGCAAGGGAGTGCGGGTTCGAGTCCCGCCGTCCGCACCAGGGGTTTGTCAGGGCCCGAATAAGGGGAAGCTGTTCAAGGCGCTGTCCGCGAGGGCGTAAACGGTGGCGTAGTCGTATTGTTGACCGTCACGAGCCAGATATCGTCCATGGGCGAGCCAATTCCTGAATTTGAGCGCTCCCCTTAAATCTCCAATCAATTTGGCGCTGCTCTCCGTATGAGCTTTCCACACGCCCAATATGTCGTTATCAAGACGCGCCCTTTCTCGTTTTTCTCTGTATATTGTCCGAAACATCATGGAAATCGGGTCTTTTTTCTTGAGATCGCATCTCACAAGATAATCGATGCGAAACGCTGCCTCCACCGCGCTCAACACTGTAAAAACCGATGCAAACTCCAGCTCGGCGAGCCGCGCGGCCAATTCTTCGTCGAGTTGGGCGGGCTCGTAGCCCGCGAACCTCGGATTGAACGAACTCGCGCCCGCGCTGAAATAGAGTTTTAGACTTTGTTCGAGGTCTTCGTGGTAAGCAGCGTGAAACCGAATATCGACGTTTTGCCGCGAAAACGCCCGATCTCTACGCATTGCTCACTTCCATAAGAACTTGAAAAAACGAATCCTTGTTCAACTCCACGAACGCCACCGCCGGCGGCGAGGTGATTATCCTCCACGTCCACTCGATCTTTTTGGGCGCTTTCGGCTCGGGCGGGCGCGGCTCGCCCGGACCGATAATTCTCATCGCGGAACGCATGCTATCGGCGTCCTTATCCACGAGCGCAAGCTTCGCTCTGCCAGCGCTGCCCTCGACATCGACGCGGCCGCTCGAACCTATGAGAAACGTGCCGATCGGCCTCAGCGCGATTTCCCTGCGTCCGATATGAATTATCATTTTTCGCGCGGTGTAACGCCCGATGTTTTCCTCGTTTAATTGAGCCTCCTCGAAACTCAGTCTAATTGATCCCTGATCCACATACTCCCTCAGGAAGCCCGTCACTTTTTCGTACAGCGAATTCACATGGGCAAGATACTCCTCGCGGCGTTTATCCCAATCGACGCGCTCCACCTCGGAAAGCGGCTGCTGCCGCTTGACGAACTCGTCGAAGTCCTTGTTCTTTGCCTTGGCCCTCGAAGAATCATTCCTTCCGGTCGGCCCCGACGCCGCGCCGCGTTTCGACTTCACGGGTATGATGGCGCCGGCGACAGGCTTCGTCAAAGCCCCCCGTCACACCGGCTTCCCCCTTCTCTCCCACCCCAGCGCCAGCATCTCCAGCCCGTCGCGAAACTTGCCCGCCACCGCGCGCGCTTCGCGTTCGCAGTCTCTTCCCTTGCCCGTCGCGCCCGCCTCGCGCGCCTTGCCCGCCGCCATCGCGTCGAGCCGCGCGATCATGCGGAACGACAGGCTTTCGCCGATCACCTTGACCACGATGCGCGCCGACTCCGGGCCGATCTCTCTCGCCATCGCTTCCTTGAGCGCGCCGGCCTTTCGCGCGGCGTCGATGCGCGCGGCGAGGGCCTGTTGCAGCGCGTGGGCGGAAAAGCCCGCGCGGTCGGCCTCGCCGAATTCGCGGCCCGTTCGGCGCC
>JBAUVQ010000187.1:0-27321 GCA_049583305.1 Methylocystis sp. | reverse complement strand
CTGCGTACTCACCCCGCGGCCACTCCCTTGGCCGCGCGGGCCGAGGCGGTCGCTTC
Source organism: Methylocystis sp. (assembly GCA_049583305.1). Classification (GTDB taxonomy): domain Bacteria; phylum Pseudomonadota; class Alphaproteobacteria; order Rhizobiales; family Beijerinckiaceae; genus Methylocystis. Next base: position 27,265 of record JBAUVQ010000187.1, on the reverse strand, counting down.
GCGCGCGAGGCGCCCGGCGACTTCGGCGAGATGATCAAAGCGCGCTTCGTAAAAACCCGCGCCGGAGGTCGCCGAGCGCAACTCGACGATCAAGTTTTCCATTTCGGCCTCGGGAATCAGAGTGTCAAGGCGGTCCCAACCCTCCCAACCCTCGCGCGGGCCGAAGCCTAGGATTTGGCCGCGTCGGCTGGACGCGATGCTCGTGCAGCGCGAAGTGCCTTCGTTTGGCGTGAAGATCGTCACCGCCAGCACGGGTTCCAGCAACACGGATTCTGCTTGCGACAGCGCCTCGCTCATTCCGATGCGCGCGGCCGTGCGAAAGGCCATGTCGGACGAATCAACGGAGTGATAGGAGCCATCCATCAGCACGGCCTCGACGTCGACCACCGGAAAGCCGAGCGGCCCATGCGTTAGCGCGTCCTGGCAGCCTGCCTCGACCGAGGAAAAATACTGCTTGGGCACGGAGCCGCCATGCACTTGCTCGGAAAAGACAAAGCCTTCTCCGCGCTCGCGCGGCCCGACTTCCAGCACGACATCGCCGAATTGGCCGTGGCCGCCAGACTGCTTCTTGTGGCGCCCGCGCACGGAGACTCTTTTGCGGATCGTTTCTTTATAGGAGACGGCGGGCTTGTGAATGTCGACGGTCACGCCAAAGCGCGAGGCGAGACGCTCCAGCGTTACGCGCAGATGCATCTCGCCTTGACCCAGGAGTTTGATCTCGGAAAGCTCTTGATCGTGCACGTAGATCAGCGACGGATCTTCGTCGACGAGCTTGGCCACCGCGCTGGCGAGTTTCATCTCGTCTTTACGATCCTTCACCTTTAACGCGACCGCGTGCACCGGCTCGGGCGGCGGCAGGGGCGATTTCGCGACATCCTTGACGCCGCCACGCGGGTCTCCCGTGATGCTATCGCCCGTCGCCGCACGCTCCAGCCGACCAAAGGCCAGCGTGTCGCCATCGAGCGCCTCGGTTCGTTTGGACGGCGCGCTCCCGAGCAGGCGCGAGAGGCCGGAAATCTTTTCCTCGCCGCCCGGCGAGAGAACGGACTGGCCGTCGCTGAAGGTTCCGCGCAAAACCCGCGCGAGCGACAGCTTGCCGCCATGCGAGGTGTGGATCGTGCGCAGGATGCGCGCCAGCGGCGGGCCCTTGTCCGATACGCCCAGCCGCGCCCTGGTGACGGATATCCCCGGCGCTTCGTGGCGAAGCGCTTTCAGCAGCCGCGTCACCCCGGCGCCACGCGTCGCCGAACCGAAAAACAGCGGGACGACCAGTCCGGACCGCAATTCGTTCGCGAGATCGTCGAACACCTGGTCCCGCGGCGGTTCGATGTCGGAGAGCAATTCCTCCATCAACGCGTCGTCATAATCGGCGAGACGCTCAAGCATTGAGTATCTCTCCTCCTTTTCGCGCGCCGCGTCGCCCGTGGGGATCGCGACGACCTCGGAGGGCGCGTGCTCGCGGTAGACGAACGCGCGTTCGAGCGCGAGATCGATGAAGCCGATGGCGACGCCGTTCTTCCAGATCGGCATTTGTCGCGCCAGCAAGGGCGTGCGAGACGCCGGCTGCAACATGGCGAGAGTTTCGCGCACGCCATGCCCCGCCGTGTCGATTTTGTTCACGAACAGGAGACGCGGGACGCGCAATTCCTCAAGCTCGCGCAACACGAGTTGGAGCGAAAAAACCTTGCGCGGATCAGCCTCGCAGACGACGATCGCGGCGTCGACGAGCGGCAGGACGTTGCGCGACTCATGCGCGAATTCGAGCGAACCCGGAAGGTCGACGAAGGTATATTGGTCGCCGAGATAATCCGCGTGGCCGATGTTGGCCTCGACGCTCATCTGATGCGCGCGCGCCTCGGGGCTCGAATCGCCGACGCCTGCGCCCTCGCGCACGGCTCCCGCCCGTTCGAGCATCGCCTCGAACAATTTGGTCTTGCCGCCCTGAAAGGGGCCGATCAGCGCGATCAGCCTCGGCCCCTCGGTTCTTCTGCCCTGGTCATTTCCAGTCCCGCCCATGGCGCGCTCCTGTTTCGTCGGAGCCTTATTGATGGAGGTTCATGGCTCCGTTTATGGATCGTCCCACCAAGCGGGCGTGAGCGCAAGATGAAAGCCGTGCGTGGCGCGAGGACGCGCGCTTCCCTCGGCCGCCAAACCGAGCTAGAAGGCGAAACAGCTCATTTCGAGGAGTATTCATGCGTCCCAGCAAACGCGCGCCAGACGAAATGCGCCCGGTCAGTTTCGAGCGCGGCGTCGCCCGTTACGCGGAGGGCTCCTGCCTCGTGAAATTTGGCTCGACTCATGTGTTGTGCGCCGCGACGCTCGAGGACAAGCCGCCGCCCTGGCTGCGTGGCCAGGGACGCGGCTGGGTCACCGCCGAATACGCGATGCTGCCGCGGGCCACCCACACGCGCACGCGGCGCGAGTCGACCTCGGGGAAGCCGTCGGGCCGCACGCAGGAAATCCAGCGGCTGATCGGCCGTTCGCTACGAGCCGTGACCAACCTGCCCCTGCTCGGCGAGCGCCAGATCATGATCGATTGCGACGTTATTCAGGCCGACGGCGGCACGCGCACGGCCGCGATCACCGGCGCCTGGCTGGCGCTGCGCGACTGTTTCGAATGGATGCGCGCGCGCTCGATCATCAAGGAAAGTCCGTTGCGCGATCACGTCGCGGCCGTCTCCTGCGGCATTTTCAACGGCAAGCCGGTCATCGATCTCGATTACGCCGAGGACTCCACGGCGCAGACCGACGCTAATTTCGTCATCACCGGCGCGGGCGGTCTCGTCGAAATCCAAGCGACGGCGGAAGTCGCCGTTTTTTCGCCCGAAGAGCTGCAATCGCTGCTCGCGCTGGCGCAAAAGGGCATCGCCGATCTCGTCGCCCTGCAGAAAGCCGCTCTGACGTGAGCGCGCGCCAGATCGAGGGGAAGCTGGTCATCGCCTCGCACAATCCCGGCAAACTCTGGGAGTTGCGTCAGCTGCTCGGTCCGCACGGCGTCGACGCGGTGAGCGCCGGTGAGCTCGGCCTGCCGGAGCCCGAGGAGACCGAGACAACCTTTCGCGGCAACGCGCTACTGAAGGCGCGAGCGGCGGTCGAGGCTTCCAGGCTTCCCGCCTTCGCCGACGATTCGGGGCTTTGCATTGACGCGCTGGACGGCGCGCCCGGAGTCTATTCCGCGCGCTGGGGCGGCGAGGCCAGGGATTTCGGCGCGGCGATCGAGCGCGTCGAGCGTGAACTCAAGGAGCGCGGCGCGAAGTCGCCCTTCACCGCGCATTTCATCTGCGCGCTGGCCATCGTCTGGCCCGATGGCCACGCGGAAGAATTCGAGGGCCGAGTCGATGGCGTGCTGGTGTTTCCAAAGCGCGGCGACAAGGGCTTCGGCTATGATCCGATCTTCCTGCCCGACGGTCTGGACAAAACCTTCGGCGAGATGATGTCGGCGGAAAAGCATGCCCTGCCGGGCGACGGATCAATCGCGCTGTCGCATCGGGCGCGGGCGTTTCAGGCCCTGGCGCGAGCGTCGTTGGCGCTGCGGCGGGAATAGCCCTTTTTATTCCAGGGCTTGTCGGAACATCATGATTTTATTGCAAGTTAATTGACGACAGTCGCACAATTGGTAGGGTGTTCGCGGTGTTCGTCCGGGCTCATTCCTCCCCCCATGGCCGCGCGGCAAACCGTATGGAGACAAGAACATGTTGGAAGACTTCAAGAAATTCGCATTGAAGGGCAATGTCGTCGATCTCGCCGTCGGCGTGATCATCGGCGTCGCCTTCGGCAAGATCGTCGATTCGCTGGTCAACGACCTCATCATGCCGGTGATTGGCGCCATCACCGGCGGTCTCGACTTCTCGAACTACTTTTTCCCGCTGTCCAAGGCCGCCCATACGGACATGACCTATGAAGAGGCCAAGAAGGTCGGCGCCGTGTTGGGCTATGGCCAGTTTCTGACGGTCCTGATCAACTTCCTGATCATCTCCTTCGTGCTGTTTCTCGTGATCAAGCAGTTCGAACGGTTGAAGAAGCCGGCCCCGGACGCTCCGCCGCCGCCGCCCACGAAGAGCGAGGAACTGCTCGGCGAAATCCGCGATCTGCTGAAGAAAGTCTGACTTCAGGTTTCTCGCGCGCCGCTCTGGCGCGCGAGTTTCCTCCGACGTGACCTTTCCGGCGCGGCATGCGATAAGGACTCATGGCCGCGACGATTCGTACCGCATTCGATCCGGGCTTCGGCGTCTACGTTCACTGGCCGTTCTGCCTGTCGAAATGCCCGTACTGCGATTTCAATAGCCACGTGCGTCGTGGAGACGTCGACGAGGACCGCTTCGTCGAAGCCTTTCGCGTCGAAATCGCCCATCGCGCCGCCCTCACGCCGGGGCGGGAGGTCAATTCGGTGTTCTTCGGCGGCGGCACGCCGTCGCTTATGGCGCCCTCCACCGTCGCGGCGATTCTTGAAGCCATCGGGAAGCATTGGCCGCTGGCCGGCGATGTCGAGATTTCGCTGGAGGCCAATCCCACGAGCGTCGAGGCCTCGCGCTTCCGCGGGTTCAAGGCCGCTGGAGTCAATCGCGTTTCGCTCGGGATTCAGGCGCTGAACGACATCGACCTGAAGAACCTCGGCCGCCAGCATTCGGTCGCGGAGGCGCTGGCCGCGCTGAAGGTCGCCAATTCGATGTTTTCCCGAACATCCTTCGATCTGATCTACGCTCGCCCCGGACAGACGCCGGCGAGTTGGCGCAAGGAACTCGACCTCGCTCTCGACTACGCGTCGGAGCATATTTCACTTTACCAACTCACGATCGAGCCGGACACCATGTTCGAGCGCATGTTCAACGCCGGCAAGCTGGTCGTGCCGGACATGGACGCGCAACGGGCGCTGTGGGACGTGACGCAAGAGGCGACCGCGCGGGCGGGGATGCCTGCCTACGAGGTTTCTAATCATGCCCGTCCGGGCGCGGAATGCCGTCACAACCTCGTCTACTGGCGCTATGGCGAATATGCCGGCGTGGGGCCTGGAGCGCATGGTCGACTGGACACCCCACGTGGGCGTCGGGCGCAATCCACCGAACGCCACCCGGAAATGTGGCTCACTTGCGTGGAGACGGAAGGGCACGGGCTGGTCGAGGATGAACTGCTCAACGCCGAGCAGCAGGGCGACGAGTTCCTGCTGATGGGACTGCGCCTGCGCGAGGGGATCGACCCACAGCGCTTTTTTCAGATCACAGGCAAAAAGCTCGCGCAGTCGAGGATTTCCGACTTGATCGGAGACGGGCTCGTTGAATATACGAGAGACAGCCGTTTGCGCGTGAGTTCGGAGGGCTTTCCGGTGCTGGATGCCGTGGTCGCGGATTTGGCCGCCTAAAACGCGCTCGCGGCCATTGCTATCGCCGCGGCCATTGCCTACATAGAGCAGGCACTTTGGCGCGGGGTGGAGCAGCCCGGTAGCTCGTCAGGCTCATAACCTGAAGGTCGTCAGTTCAAATCTGGCCCCCGCAACCAAATTGAACTTCAATTACATCGCTGACTCATTCGCCGGCCCAGTGGACGGTTATCAGGCCGTCCCCCGCCCTTTTGAATCAAACGGGCGATTTCAGAGGCCGTTGAGCGAGCGGTGGCGGAAAGGCTCTTCGCCGCGGCCAATATCGCTCCGAGTCATGGGCTCGTCGCCCGCGTAAACGAACCTGCGATGACGGCCCATTGAAGGATTTCTATGATTCGCCTTGTAAGCGTGGTTCGAGGCTCTGAAATGTCGAGAAAGCGCTTCCCGCGGACGTGTAGCGGCCCGGCTCGCCGGTCGGCGGGGCTTGGCAATGGGGGCGGCGACTCTTCCCAACTCGACGCCGTGCGCGCGGCGGCGCTCGGAATACCCGTAACGCGAGCAATCCGTTAGATCATTTCGCGGTCGACGCGAAGGGCGCGGCCGATTCTTCCGTTCCCTCGCCGCTGAGTGTCCTCGCTAGGGCTCTCTCAACCTTAACGAGCGTATCGTCCAAATTCACCCCACGAGAGTTTCCGCGGCGCGAATAATATCCGACAGCAGGCCGCTTCGCGGGAAATCCGATTTGAAAACGGAGAGAAGCGGCGAAAGATCCTTGATTGGGGGCGAAACAAGCATTGCGCTTGTCGAACTTAGCCTTCGTCACGGTCGAGTTGCGTTGCGCCTTCAACTCAATTATCGCGCCACTCGCACTGTTGCACAATTAACACAGTTTACTAAAAAACAGAGCCTTGCGACTCGCCGATCGTTTGACAATCTTGACTCGCGCCGTGGCGATGGATACAGCTTTTACGAACGATTAACCCGACTGGCGTAATGCTCGCCTAAGGGTGCGCGGGATGCAGGTTTTTTTTGTGAGGAGGCAGGTATGTCATATTGCGCCAAGATATTAGGCAGCGCGGTCGCATTAATGATCGGGGTTCAGGCGGCCGCCGCGGCGGATCTCCCTTCCAGGAAAAGCGATTGCGTGAACCATCAGCGCGTCGACTATAATGGAAACGTGGTGCGCGACGCGAACGGTAATCCGGTGCCTTGTGGCGCGTGGGCTGAGCCGGCCGCGTACGATCCGGGTATTGACCCGCTTTACCTCGGCGCTGGCGCGCTGTTGATCGGCGGAGGCATCGCGGCCGCCGTGGTCACCAGCTCCTCGAACAACAATAATGGCGGCGCTGGCGGGGGCGGTTCTCAGCAGGCTTTGCTGTATACGCTCCTCCTTAACAATGCCGCGCACCCCCCGAGCCCCTGAGCTTTGGTTCGCGCTTCGTGCGAAGAATTTGGGCCGGCGCCACTTGTGGCGTCGGTCTTTTATGTGTTTCTGGCGTAGCGTAGCCAGACGCGGCGCGTAATTAATTCATGCGCCAATTTAAGCAGGCTCGTCGAATGCTCCTTCTACACGGCCCGGGATCTGACGAAAGTCGCGCGCGGAGCGAGCGTGCCCTGGCGCCGCCGGAATTTACGTCGACGTCGATCGCGATGGCATTTCTGGAAGTTGTCCCTCGTTGCGCGCATGGCTAACATACGAGCAGACGGCTCGATGGGGAATGGGTTCAGGCCGGTCGTAATGAGAGCCTTACGGTCGTGGCGGAGGGAAGCGCCCTTGCGAACGCTCGATGGCGGAGCTGCTTCTTCGCGGCCGGCCCGCGTCGATCGGCGTCGCGACGGAGTCCATGGCGACGGCCGGGAGCGCCGGGTCAATCAACAAGGCGCAAGCAAAGGCCGTGGTCGCCATTAATGCGCCGGTGCGCAAGGGGTAGTCGACAAGCGAGTGGCAGAGAAGCAGCGCGATGATCAAAATCGCCGAGCGGATCAGATACTTGTCGATCACCAAAGGACCGGGGTTAGACGCCCCCCACGCCCGGGCCGCTCTTCCAACAAGCCAGTAGAGGAATAGGCACAGAAGCAGCGGACCGGCGACGCCGGTTTCGAGCCACAATTCAAGCAAATCATTGTGAGCGTGGTTGACATACTCGCCCGCCACCAAGTCTCGCGGTTTCTCAAACATGGCATAGACGGGAACAAAAGCGCCCAGCCCCGCCCCAATTGGCATGAAGGTCTTGGCGGCCGACACCGTATTACGCGCAAACACGATCCGCTGGTCGGACAGCGGATCGACGCTAAAGCGATCCAAAATTCGAACCAGCGCGGAATTCCCCACAAAAAGCAAGGCGAGCGCGATGACGCCAAGCACCACTCGGGGGGACGCCAGATTCTTGAGATGTCGCGGCGGCTTGCCCGTCAGGGCGAGGCTTCCGAGCAGCCCAACCATGGTCAAAATTATTCCCGCGCGGGAGCGTCCGATCGCCTCGACAGTCATCAGTGTGAGAAGCACGACCGATATCGCGATCGTTTCCATCACTAAGACAATATCGACATTGTAATGGCCTCTCTCGCTCGCAAATCGCATCGCGCCAAGCTTGGCCGCAAGCCAAGCGAGCGTCAGCGGAATCGCGGAATAAAGCAACGCCGCGAAATGATTTTGATTGGCGAAAAAGCCCACCGGCGAGCTCTCGTTCGTGATTTGGTAAAACCGCAATGAACTTGTCGGACCCTGGGCCAACTGAGCCAATCCGAGAAAAGCGCTCGCCACGCCGGCCGCGATAGCCAAAAGACTCAACGCTCTACGTTGGGGCCAATCGAGCGTGAGAAGCGAGAGAAACACCGCAAGAGGCGGCAGCAGCGAGAGCGCGCTCAACCAAGTGGAGTTGGAAGCCATGCTGATGGGCGCCCAAGAGGGCTGGCGGCCGAGGAGTTCGAAGGCCGCGATAATGGGTTCGCGCCCCGGCAGATGCGTCCATAGCACCGGCGGCAGCGGAACGAGTTGAAGCAGCGGAATGGCGACGATCGCGCCGCAAAACGCTAGGGCTTGGCGCGTCTCGAGGTGGCGCGGCGCATCCAAGATGCGCCATAGAGCCACGAGCAGAACAGGGATCGACAATAGTGCAAGAATCGCATCCGACAGATGGCCATTGCTCGTGCTCCCTCCCAGAAGGAAGCAGGACAAGAAGCCAAAACCCGAAAGGTAGAAAAACACGCCGGACCTCTCTCTCGCTCAGCTGCAATCTTGAACCGCCCCCGGGGGGGGGCTGGAGGCTATTTCGTTTGAGTCAGGCCACCATGGCGGCGGTGTCGAGCTCCGCATAATAGCGCGCTTCGGCTTCGGCCGGCGGAATGTTTCCGATCGGCTCCCGCTGTCTCTTGTTGTTGAGCCAGTCGCCCCAAGCGAGCGTGGCGAACTCGACCGTCCCGAAGTCGCGCCGCGGTCCGCGCCGCCAAATTACCTTGGCTTTATAACGGCCATTGATCGTCTCGGCGAGCGCGCTGCCATAGCTGTCGCGGACGCCGCCGCAGGACGGCTCGGCGCCGGCTTGTTTCAGGCGTTCCGCGTATTTGATCGAGACATATTGGGCGGAATGAACCGGTCGTCGCAACGGACCAAGAATAGCCCATCCGATAAACGTTAGTTTTACTATCAGGCCTCTCAACGGGACCGGTGAGTTGAATTGGGCAGCAAAGGGGCGATCTTATTTTTGCCCGGGGGGCCACAAATTCGTCGCGATTGCGCGTCATCCGTCAGTCCGACGCCCACGGCTTGCGATGGGGACGGTCATCGGACGCGCGGCCCATTCATGCTGTCGACGGTCGCGTGTTGGAAGCGCGCGAGCGCGTCTTTGTTGATCGCCTCGAAACGAGGCTGCTACGTGTGCTTATCGGGCTTTGATACGCTATCGCGCGGCCGAGCCGGTTTATTCTCGAAACTCCGTCACGCTCCCGTTTGGGAATCGGTTTCGTGTTTTTTTGGTTTTTGGATTCTTAAGAGTGTATTCTTAATTGTATTCTAAGAATGTATTCTTAAATTCAATATGCGCCAAGCAAGAATTGTCGTGGCGGGGAATTGTCTGGGGCGGTCCTGAGATTTGGTCTGCCTTTGAACGCGGTTTGCGAAACGTTTGGCCGCCGCGGACTTCGGAGGATGTCGCCGTTTTCCGAGGAACAGGGCCGCGAAGCATCGAATTGGAGGCTGATGAGCGAAAGGGAAGGAGCCGCCGCCCAATGCCGAATGGGCAATGGAACGCGATAATCGGTGGCGCCGGCGCGAAAATCTCCAGGCCGGTCAATACATTTCTGTTAGACGTCATCGAGCGTGTATGCGAGGTAAGGCATGGTAATGGCAATGCTAAAGCCAGAGGTGGGCAGAGCCGCGCGCGTTTACGGGCTGTTGGTTTTTGTGGCCGTACTGATGGGTTGCAACGGCGTTCCCGACCAAAATTCGGGGCTTGCGCCGCAGCCGGCGGCGGCGAACAGCGCGGAGCTCGCGCGCGTGGCGAATAAATATGTCTCAGCCGCGACTCCCGGAAGCGCGAGCTATCTGATTGGGCCGCAGGATGTTTTGGACATCGCGGTCTTCCAGGCGCCAGACGTCTCGAAGACAGTGCTGGTCGCCAGTGAAGGAACTATCAATTTGCCTCTCGTCGGCCAAATTACCGCCGCCGGTAGAAGCCCGTCCGAGCTGGAGCGCGACATCGAGACGCGCCTCAACGCTCGCTTTCTTAAATCGGCCCAGGTCACGGTCACCGTTAAGGAATATAACAGCAAGCGAATCACCGTGGAGGGCGCTGTGAGAAGCCCGGGGGTCTTCCCGTGGCGCGGCGGTGAAACGCTGATGCAAGTAATCGCCAGAAGCGGAGGGCTGGACAGCAACGTAGCCTCCGACAATATCGTCGTTTTTCGTTCCATTAATGGGGTGCGCACCGCAACACGATTTGACTTCTCCGCGATTCACAGTGGCACGGAGCCGGACCCGCCGCTTTCGCCGGGCGACGTAATCGCTATTGATGAGTCTAACACAAAAGTCGGACTAAATTATTTTTTGAGAGTGTTGCCAGTGGCAGGCATGGCGACCCCGTTTTTGATGTAGTTGCAAAGCTTGGCGTGAACAACAGTATAGGATCGCGATATGACCGAGTATGATCGCAACGAAGCGCCCATCGAAGGTGACGCGCGGGCGAATCGCGCGATGGTCGAGAGCCGCGCTTCCTTGCCGGCGGGCGACCGCTACCCGCAGGGCTATGGCGCCAGCGCGCCCGACGCCGATACCGCCATCGATTTGTTTAAGATATTGCACATCTTGAATAAGCGAAAATGGCTGATCGGCGCCGGTGTGGTTATATTCGGGGTGCTTGGGTTATTGAGGGCGCTCACGCAGACGCCGCTTTACACCGCGACAATGCGACTGCAGATCGATCGCAATGCGCCCAAAATCCTAAAAGGGGGAGATGCCGACACGAGCTCAAGCGAAGCCGACGAGGCTATGTATGCTACCGAGCTCGAGTTGCTTAAAAGCCCCAGTCTCGCGGAGCGAGTGGCATCGCTTACGCATTTCGCGGGCGATCCGCAGAGCGGGAGCAAAATGGTTGACCAGGGGGGCGCGGCGGACGCGATTCTCTCTGGTCTCGCCGTCAAATCGATCACCAACACGCGGCTCGTGGACATAAGCTACACCGACTCGGACCCGGCGCGGGCGCAGAGGGTCGCCAACGGTTATGGCGAGGCCTATGTCGCATCCAATCTCGACAAGCGCTTTCAGGCGAATGCTTACGCCAAAGCGTTCCTTGAGGATCAGCTCAAGCAGTTGAAACTGCGTCTCGAAGAGGCCGAGAACGGCCTGCTGGCCTTCGCCGAAAAAGAACAGATAGTCGCCAGCAGCGATAAAACGACCGTCGCTGAAAGCAATCTCGCGGCCGCCAACAGCGCGCTCGGCGCCATCATCGCCGAGCGCATCAAGAACGAACAATTGTGGCGCCAGGTCGAGAAGCTGTCGGGGATCGACGTGCCACAGCTCTTGACAAACAAAGCAATCGACGAATTGCGCGCTCGCCGTGGTCAGCTCGTCGCCGAGTATCAAGAGAAATCGCAAACATACCGCGCCGATTATCCGGCGATGGCGCAACTTAATAATAAAATCAAGGAAATAGAACACCAAATCGGTGTTGAGGTGAAAAGCGTCAAATCGTCTCTGAGGGCCGCGTACGAGGCCTCATTGAGCCAAGAAAAAGAGATGAAACACAGGATCGGGGATCTGCGGGAGGACACACTCGATCTGCAAAAGCGCAGTATTCAATACAATACACTCAAACACGAGGCTGACGCGACTCGCACGCTATATGATAGTCTGTTGCAACGTTACAAGGAATTGGACGTTGCTAGCGGCGTCGGATCCAATAATGTGTTCATTATCGATAAGGCGAAGCTCCCCCGCGGGCCTACTTCGCCGAATGTGTCCCGGACTGTTCTTCTCGCCCTCGCGTTGGGGCTCGGCGCTGGTTTGGCCGCGGCGTTTATTGTTGAGCAATTCGACGATTTGATCTATTCGCCGATCGAGGCGGAAGCGGTTTCAGGCTTGGCGCTCATCGGCGTCATTCCAAAAGTGGGGCAACAACAGGAGTTTAACGAGGAGGCTGCGAACCCGCGCTCGCTCATCTCGGAGGCGTTCCGATCCGCGTGCACGGCGCTGCAGTTCTCAACCGGATCTGGCGTCCCGAAGTCGCTTTTGATCACCAGCTCGATGGCCGCCGAAGGAAAATCTAGCGTCGCGCTTGGCATCACGCGACACTTCGCCGCCATGAACCTCAAAGTGCTCCTCGTGGACGGCGATATGCGTAACCCCTCGCTGCATTCTAAAACCGGCATCGCCAACGACATCGGCCTCAGCAACTATCTCTCGCACAATTGCGAAGCGACCGACGCCATTCGACGGGTGGAGGCGGGTAAACTGTGTTTTTATATCTTGTCGTCGGGCCCGACGCCGCCCAACCCGGTGGAGCTGCTCCATGGAGCGCGCTTGGCCTCCTTAATGTCCACGTGCGGCGAAGTCTTCGATTTGATTATTGTTGACGGGCCGCCGGTGCTTGGGATGGCCGACGCGCTTGTTCTGTCTAACACGGTGAGCGCCACGCTATTCGTCATCGCTTCGAGAGAGGGACGACTCGGGTTGGTTCGCAACGCGATCAAACGCTTGGCGGCCGCGCGCGTGAAACCGATTGGGCTGATCCTCACCAAGTTCAACGCCCGGACGGGCGAATATGGATATGGATATGGATATGGATATGGATATGGATATGGAAAGCAAGATTCAGACTCATATCCCGACCATGAAGTAGCCGGAGCCATCGACAAGCCCGGCGACGCATCGGATGGCTCGCGGAAACTGAATGATGGCGCCCCTGTCGCCTGACCAAGACATGGCGGCGCTCAGGGTGGCCCTTGATTTGGCGGCAGCCCCCTCGCGTCGTCGTCAGCTCCGAAACAGTCCTCTGCCCGAGGGCGTAACCTTCCTGCTGCGCATCGTCACGGATGATCTCGGCGCCATCGAATCCTCCGCGAATCGGATGCAAGAGTCCCCGCAAAAGCTGCGTAAAGCGGCGGCGTTTTACATCGAACAGGTCCTGCTTACCCCGAACGCCGATAGCTATCGCGTGCTGGGGGCGCGGCGGAGCGCCACGGTCGCGGAACTGCGTCGAAATCTTGCGTTTCTTTGCAAATGGTTGCATTCAGAACTTTGCTCGGATATGGCGCGGCCAATGTTTTTCTTGCGGATCACGTGCGCATGGAACAATGTCAAGACGCCGGAGCGACGCGGCGCCTATGATGCGACCTTGGACGCTCGTATAGCCGCGCTTGGCGTCTCGCGCGACGATCAAGCCGGCGACCGGAGAGCGCATGGCAAGATCAAGCCCCTAGGCGGCGAGGCGTCGGGAAGGAGGGGCGAACCAGCGCGAATCGCCAGAACTCGAAAGCGCGGGCGGGTCAGTTTGTGGCGGCGGCTCATCGCGTTCGTGTTCGGCTCGCGCGGGCATTGAGCGAAGGCGGAGTTCTTCAACCAAAGAGCGGCAAAGGAGCGCCACAGGCTTTGACGATGCCCAAACTGAACCGACCCTCCGCGCTGAATTCGAACGCCGATTCAGGACATCACGTATCCCGTTTGGTCATTTTCAGCATTGTCGGATCGGCGCTTTGCTGGTTCGTAATTTCTCATGGCGTCGTCGCATACCTGTCGAAGACAGCGCCACAAACGGCGCTCTGGCTGCGGGGGGACGAGCCGACCTCGCTCCTCCTCCTCGCCGAAGACGAAATCAATTTTGGCGCCGGCGACAAGGGCAAGATGGTCGACCCGCCACAACACACGCAACAGCGTTTGCAGCTGTTGCGCGGACAGGTCGAAACGGCTCTCCTCATCGATCCCTTGCCGTCCCGAGCCTATCGGCTGTTGGGGCAAATCGCAAATGACGAAGACTTGGCTCAAAAGGCCGAAACATTGATGCTGGCAGCCACGCGCCACTCGCTCAAGGAATCTTTCGCTGTCAATTGGATGATGTGGAAAAACTTCGAACGAAAGGACTACCCAATCGCGGCTTATTACGCGGATGCGCTATTATGCTCGGGAGGTGGGTATCTCGAATACGTGGCGCCAATTTTGGCGCGCATGGCGGAGGACAACAACGGCAAGAAAGAAGTTGAAAAGCTCCTCGCCGCAAATCCAAGTTGGAGGCGTGCATTTCTCAACGTGCTTGGCACGTATGTCACTGACGCGCGCACTCCATTTTATTTATTTTTGGGCCTCAAAGACACGCAGGCGCCCGCTACCGCGGAGGAGCTCAACTCTTATCAATCGTTTCTGTTTCAGCATAAGCTTTATGCGCTGGCCTATTACGTTTGGCGGCAATTCCTGCCGCTCGAGGAACTCGCGGCCACCGGCTCCCTCTTTAACGGCGATTTCGAAGTGAAACCGTCAGGTTCGGCATTCGACTGGTGGGCTCCAGCGGGCGCTAACGTCGTCGTCGATTTCGCATCGAGGACTGAAAATGCGCTGGATCATGCGCTTGTGGTCGAGTTTGGACCCGGCCGCGTTGAATTCCCTGGCGTTTATCAAACGACCGTGCTGCCGCCTGGCGCCTATTCTTTCAAGGGCTCGTTAAAGGGCGAGGTCGTTGGGCCGCGTGGCGTGGTGTGGGACATAAGCTGTAGGGACGGGGCGAGCCTCGGCCAGAGCGAAATGCTAGTGGGGTCGTTTCCAGATTGGCGCGCCTTTGAATTTTCACTTGTCGTTCCAAAGACCAACTGCCCCGCCCAGCTAGTAAAGCTTAAGCTTGTCGCTCGCTCTCCTTCGGAACAGCTCGTGTCCGGCGCGATTTGGTTCGACGAGCTCTCCATTTCCCGACAAAAGGAAAAAACCTTTAAATGACTCGTAATACGTCGCGTGGGGTGAAGCTGCGGCCTCTCTGTTATTTTTACTGTCTCCTACGATAGAGGATAGCATATTTTGAGTTCCTCTATCGCAATCGAAATGCCATCGAGCGAATTGATCGTGGACCATTTTCGAAGGAGCGCCTCACACCCACGTCAAACCAGGAGGAAATTGCAAAGGCCAAGGGGTCCTTCAAACGCCCCATCGGATGCGATATCCTTTGCAACGCGGCTCTGGCTTCGACGTTTCGTGGTGTGACAGTCTTCGAATTTGTCGAGCCTGCGAGGCTGGGCGGAGTCGGAGGCCACCGTTGGTGTTGGAACTTGAATCGCTATGTTAGCATGCCCTGGACTTCGGACCTGACGCTATGAGGGGCGGAAGGCGAGTGCTGGCGCCAATTTGCTTGTCAACTACTCTCGCCGGCTGCGCAATCCGGGGCGCGCCGACTTACCCGATTGTGGGCGCGTTTTTCCCCGGGTGGATGTTTTGCGCCGTAATCGGGATCGTTGGCGCGATGGCTGCCCGAGGGCTGTTCGTCGCCACTGGGCTCAACCGCGTTCTTCCCTTCCAGCTTTTTGTCTGTGCATCCTTGGGTGTTATCATCGCGGCGCTGGCCTGGATTCTCTGGTTCGGGCAGTGAACGTTTCGAATGCTTGGGAGTGCGAGGCCTTCGCCACGTTGAGTGCAATATGGACGGAGTGTGATGCAGGTGAGCGTTTCCCAATTCGTGGCCGCGTTGGGGCGTCGGCTCGGCAAGGCCAGCGAAGCGGTCAAGCGGGCGATCAGCGCCATTCCCTTTGGCAAACTGATCTCGATTGCGATCATAGCGGGCGGCGTCGCGATCGCGGTTTACGTCGAGCGCCGGATTTCGGAATATCCTTATACCGACGACGCTGCGATAGACGCCGACGTCGTGCATGTGGCCGCGGCGGTCGGCGGCAGAATCATCGAACTCCCCGTGATCGAGAATGCAAAAGTCTCCAAAGGCGATCTTCTGTTTCGATTGGATCCGGAGCCCTATCGTCTGGCGGTGGAGCAGGCCGCAGCCAATCTGGAAGTCGCGATTGGCGCGCTCGACACGAGGCGACGAACCATCGCCACCGAGAAATCCAACGCGACGATCGCCGCCGAGCAGGTAAGGCGCGCACAAACGAATTTTCAACTCGCGTCGCGGACCACGGAGAGGCTTCGGCCTTTAGCGGACAGGTCTTTCGTGCCGACACAGCAGTTCGATCAGGCCCAGACCGCGCAACGCGACGCCGCGACCTCTCTTCAGCAGGCGCGAGAGCAAGAGACCGCGACGCTTCACGCGATCGGCACGGAACACGCAGCGGTCGCAGCAGTGGAAGCGAACAAGGCGGCCTTGGGGATCGCACGACGGGCGCTTGATGACACCGTCGTCCGCGCGGGGCATGACGGCCGCGTCGTTGGCCTTAGCGTGCTAGCCGGCGAGACGGTGATTCCGTCCCAGTCGCTCTTCACTCTGATAAGCACCGAAGAATGGTATGCCGTCGCCAACTTTCGGGAAACCGAGCTGCGCGCCATTTCGGTTGGAAGTTGCGCGACTGTCTTTTCGATGATCGACAGACGCAAGCCAATTAAAGGCGTCGTCGAGGGCGTTGGATGGGGCGTGCTCGATACGGACCGAGTCAATCTTCCCCGTTCCTTTCCTTATGTGCAGCGATCGGTGAATTGGGTGCGCGTGGCGCAGCGCTTCCCGGTGCGCATCCGCCTCCAAGAACCGCCCGAGCAGCTTGTGAGGCTGGGCGCCAGCGCGGTGGTCGAGATAAAGCATGGCGACGCTTGCTCTTAGGTCCCGAGCGGGACAACTTGAACAGTTGCTGCGCCAGCTCGAGCCGTTTCCGGGACGGCTGGAATTCGCCGCCAGAGTCGCGGCGATTTGCGCCCTGACGGCGCTCGTCGTGGAAATCTATCAAACGCCCGACGCCGCCCTCACGATCTATGTCGTGTTCTTTCTCAACAAGCCGGACCGCACGACCAGCCTGATTTTGAGCCTCGCCTTCGTGCTGCTGATTACGTTGATCATCGGCGTCGTCTTCCTCGTGGCGATGGTCGTCATCGACGACCCCTCCTGGCGCGTCGCCAGCATGACTATGCTTTCATTCGGTCTTCTCTTTTTGGCGTCGGCGAGCAAGCTGCGTCCCGTCGCGGCGACCGTCGCCCTTATCGCGGCCTACGCGCTCGATCTGCTCGGGAGCGTTTTTGGCGGCGAGCTCGCCACGCGGGGGCTGCTCTATGCTTGGCTCTTCGTCGGGATTCCCGCGGGAGTGTCTACCGTCGTCAACCTCTTGATTGCGCCAGCTCCGAGCACGCTGTGCGAACGAGAGCTGGCTCGGCGCCTGCGTCTGGCCGCGGCGATGCTGCGCGCGCCGGACGATGAGACTCAAGAGGAATTCAGCACATGTCTGCGCGAAGCCAATGGCGAACTCGAGAAGCGGCTGAGGCTCGCTTTCGTCGAAAAAAGCGCGTCGTCGAAGGAGATCGAGGCGCTCCGCCGCGCGGCTGAGGCCAGCTTCGAGATTATGTCCCTGATAGATATGGTGGAAAACGACCCCTCTGCTGCGCTTCCACCTGCGCTGCGCGGGCGGTTTGCTTTCGTGCTCGATTCGTTAGCGTGCAAGTCATATACCGACGGGTCGCCGGTCAATGTCGAATTCGATGACGCGGTTGTGGGCCAGTCGCCTCTCTCGCCGCTCGCCGTCGAGGTCGTTTCCCGTCTGAAAGGAGCCGTCGCCGCGCTTACGCAAGCCGATTCAAAATCTTCCTCCCAGCGAGACCACGCTCGCATGACGCCTCACAGTCCCGAGGCGAAGGAATCCAGCGGCTTCTTCTTGCCGGACGCGTTCACGAATCCGGATCACGTCCATTACGCGCTCAAGACCACCGCCGCCGCGATGTTTTGCTATGTCGCCTACTCCTTGCTGGACTGGCCAGGCATTCACACCTGCTTTCTCACCTGCTACATCGTTTCCCTTGAGACGACAGCCGAAACCATGGAAAAGCTGACCCTTCGGATATCGGGTTGCCTCGTCGGAGCCGCGGCGGGCTATGCCGCGATTGTGTTCCTCACTCCTTACCTCACCTCCATCGGCGATCTGATGACCGTCGTGTTCCTTGGAGCCTTCGCGTCGGCCTGGGTTTCGGCCGGAAGCCCTCGAATCTCGTACGCCGGCTTCCAGATCGCCTTCGCCTTCTTCTTATGCGTCATCCAAGGCGCGAGCCCTTCATTCGATCTGGTGACGGCGAGGGATCGGGTCATCGGCGTCTTGTTTGGAAATCTCGTCGTCTATCTGGTCTCCACCAATATTTGGCCGGTGAGCGTCGCGAAGCGAATCGACCGTAAGATAGGCGACGTGCTGCGGCGGATGGCCGAACGGCTGAGCATGGGCGGCCGACCATCGCGGGTCTCCGACATGTCGCGGCTGCGGCAAATGCTTGGCGCCGTCGAGGAGGATATCGAGATGGCTCGACATGAGCCCCTGTCCACGCGCCCCCCAAAAGATTGGCTGGAGCGCCGTCGTTGGGCCGCCCATGAAATCCGCGCGCTTCTTGGAATGGCGTGGTTGGGCGCGGATGATACACCTTGCCTGGCGGCGACGGCCGGGGCTCGCCTCGAGAGGCTCGCCGATCGCCTTCACCCCCCGGACTCGGAGCGGCTCACGCCGGATGGGGAGCTCGCCGCCCAAGGCGCGCCGCCGACAGAAGACCCGGAGCCGGCTCAACAGCCGTTTCGCGAGCTGATAGAAAGGCGTCTGGAGGCGCTCGAGATGATTACCTGCGCGGGCATGGGAAGCCGCGATCGACGGGAAGATCATGCGTCGCCTTAACGCACTCGTTCTACTCGTGCTCCTAAGCGCGCTGCTTGGTGGTTGCGCCTCGTCCGCCATTGTAATGGCGCCCGAGCAACCGGACCGTCCCTGGACGCCCGCCACGACCAGCGCGGGCGAGATTATTCCGGACGAAAAGCCCCCTCCCGAGCAGCCGAAGAGCCAAGCCTTCGTGCTTCCGTCCAACACCGCGCTCGCCGAACTTCCCCCTCCCTTGGAGTTCGACCACGGTAAGGTTTATTCGCTCGCGGAATTGATCGACATCGCGCAATCGAACAACCCCTCGACGCGACGCGCCTGGAACACTGCGAAAGAGGCGGCGCTGGCGGCTGGCATCGCCAAAAGCGCTTACCTGCCGAGGGTCACGGCCACGGCCGTCGGCGGGTGGCAAATGCTCCAGAGCTCGCCCGCGGTCGAGACGGGACGCGGCACGCTTTCCTCCGTCTCCGTCCAGTGGCTTCTGTTCGATTTTGGACAAAGAGCCGCCGTCGCCGAAGCGGCCAGTCAAGGGTCCGCGATCGCCAACATCGGCTTCACGGCCGCCCATCAGCAGCTGATCCACGAGGTCAGCTTGGCCTTCTATGCGAATTCCGCGGCTCGCGCCCGCGTCGGCAACGTGTCGCAATCGTTGAAGAACGCTCAATATATCGAGATTGTCGCGGAAGAACGGATGAAGAGGGGAATCGGAACGGTGGTCGAGGCGGCGCAAGCCCGCCAAGCAACGGCGCAGGCGAGATTGGGCATGGTCCAGGCCCAAGGCGCGGCTCAGAATGCCTACCTCAGTCTCCTTTCGGCCATGGGCGTCTCGCCTCGGAGCGAGATAAGGGTCGCCGACGTTTCGGATCGAAAACTCACGCCGGCCCTGGCCGACTCCGCCGATAAGGTCATTTCGGAAGCTCTCGCCCGGCGACCGGACGTCCTCGCCGCCTATTCGGCCCAAAAAGCGAGCCTCGCCAACGTCGTCGCCGCCGAAACCGATTTCCTGCCGAAACTGTTCGTCTCGACCACCGGCTCTTACAACAGCGGAACTGTAGACATCTCGGGAATTCCAGGAATCGGCAATCTCTCGTCTGTCTCGAATCTCTCGGGAAGAGGGTATGGCGCGACCGCCCTGGCCGGGGTCGCCTTCCCTATTTACGACGCTGGCGAACGTGACGCCGTCCTGAAGCAAGCCGAGTCCAAGGCGGACAGCGCGAAAGTGACGCTCGCGCGCACGCGCGACGAAGCGTTACGACAGATCGTGGTGGCGAACAACGGGTTGCGCACCAGCCTCTCCGCGCATAAAGCGTCGACGGCGCTCTCGTCCGCCACGCAGACGACGTTCGACGCCGCGCTTACGGCGTTTCGCAGCGGCGTGGGCCCGGTTACCGACGCCATTTCAGCCCACACCGCGCTGCTGCAAGCGCGAAATGCCTCATCGGATTCTTACAGCACGGCATTGGCCGCGGCAGCCACGTTGGCATTGTCTACAGGCTCGCTGGGTGCGGCTCCACCTTGAGAAGACGAAGGGGGCGAAGTGACCGCGACGCCGGACGACATGGGCTTCTCCCACCGCCTGCCGTTGCGGGCGCCATGAGGCTCGCTAAGAGAGCGATTCACGCGTTGGCCTTTATAGCGCGCCGGCGGCCACGGCTGACTCGTGCTCCTTCGTCTACTCGCCGCAGGCTTGGGCGATCTGCCCCGCGAGATCGCGCATGAATTAATGCGCGTCCAAATGCCCTTGTTACGTGCACGCGCGGATACGGGTGTCGGGCGAGCCGTCTTGGCTGGGTCTGATCCACTCTCGGTGCAAGTCGGCCGAAAATTTCGCGGCCGCGTGCAGGCCTTTCCGCTGTCCGCGCACGGGCCGCAGGGGCGGCCGGAAATTTGCCCTCACCAAAGCCCAGGTCCGACTGGCCCAGGCCGCCATGGTCGAACGCGAAACATCGGTGTCCGCCCTTTGCCTCGAACTCGGCATCCAGCGCGTGACCCTCTGTCGATACGTCGGCCCCAACGGCGAATTCAGAAACTGCGGAAAGCGCGTCCTCGGCTCAGCGCGGGATTCTGCCCCCTCCCGCAAACGACCCCAATGACCGGGAGTTATATTTGGTTTCGCTCTGAGATGGAGAACAGTCGAGTAACGATGTTCTCGATCCTTCACGGGGGACGGAACACGCCTACGCGCCGGAGCGCGCTTCCGTTTGCACTTTCCATTTCGGGTATAACCCTCTCTTGTCAAATCTCCCGCTTGCCCAATGTTCTTTGTGGCGTTCCGTGAGGCGCCATAAATCGAAGAGCCATGGAATTCGTCGCGTGGTCGCAAGGCGTTGATTCCAGAACCCACATCTCAGTAATCCACAGGTCGAGCTAAGCGGAAGCGACAATCGGAATCGGCACAAACGGGAAGATAGGAGTAGGGAAATGAAAATCCTCATGGTGCTGACATCGCACGATCAACTCGGCGACACCGGCCGCAAGACCGGGTTCTGGCTCGAAGAGTTCGCAGCCCCCTACTTTGTTTTCCGGGACGCTGGCGTGCAATTGACGCTCGCTTCACCGAAAGGTGGGCAGCCGCCGATCGATCCCAAGAGCGATCTTCCGGAAAATCAGACGCCCGCCATGGCGCGGTTCAAACAGGACGCAACGGCGCAAAAAGCGCTTTCCCAGACGGTGAGGCTCGCTGATGTGAAAGCGGAGGATTACGATACGGCATTCTATGTGGGCGGACACGGCCCCTTGTGGGACCTCGCCGAAAGCGGCGATTCAATCGCCTTGATCGAATCGTTATACAATTCGGGCAAGCCGGTGGCGTTGGTTTGCCATTCTCCCGGCGTGCTTCATCGAGTCACTAACAGAGGTGCGCCGATTGTTAAAGGCAAACGCGTGACCGGCTTTACCAATGACGAGGAGGAGGCCGTGCACCTCACCAATGTTGTGCCGTTCCTTGTTGAGGATGAGTTGAAGCGGCTCGGCGCGATCTTTGAAAAAGTCCCCAACTGGCAGCCATTTTCAATCGTTGATGGCCATCTCGTCACCGGGCAGAATCCCGCGTCCTCGACGAGCGCAGCCGAAGCGCTTCTTACGCTAGTCGCTGGGGAAAAGGCCGCGTAGGTGGCCCCCATCGACGCGGGGGCTCGTTTGGCATTATTCCTCGGCCAGGACCTGAGGTTGCCCTACGATGTTTGCACCTCGAACGTCCGCGTAATTTTCGTGCGGAGCGGCTGATTTCAGAGTTCGAAGCAAACAGTGAGGAATTTTCCGAATAGCGAGACCATACGGGTGCTGAGACCATATAGGAGGTCTGCCATGGGCGCCGAACAGAAAGTTGCTGTGATTACGGGCGCGTCGAGAGGGATCGGCGCCGCCCTCGTCAAGGCCTATCGCGATCGTAGCTACCGAGTAGTTGCGACGGCGCGATCCATGGAGCCTTCGAATGACGCCGACATTCTGACGGTCCCCGGCGACATCGCGGATCGAAAGACGGCGGAACACGTGATCTCTGAAGGCATGTCGCGGTTCGGTCGCATCGACACGCTAGTCAACAACGCCGGCATCTTCCTCGGCAAGCCCTTCACCCAATACACCGAGGCTGATTTCTCCGCCATCTCGGGCGTCAACATCGCCGGGTTTTTCCACACCACGCAGTTCGCCGTCGCCGAGATGGAAAAACAGAGCAGCGGCCATGTGGTCCAAGTCACCACGAGCCTCGTCGACCACGCGATGTCCGCCGTACCGTCGGTGCTTGCGTCGTTGACCAAGGGCGCTCTCAACGCGGCGACTAAGTCGCTGGCCATCGAGTACGCAAAGCGCGGTATTCGCGTGAATGCAGTCGCGCTCGGCACCATCAAGACGCCGATGCATCCGGTCGAGGCGTATGAGGCTCTCGACGCCCTTCATCCAGTCGGGCGCATGGGCGAGATCTCGGACGTCGTCAATGCGATCCTCTATCTCGAGTCGGCGAGCTTCGTGACCGGCGAGATCCTTCACGTCGACGGTGGCCAGAGCGCCGGTCATTGAACCCGCGCAATGCCGTGAGCGGTCATGGCGGTAAGGGTTCTCCGCCGACATGAAGCGCAATCCAAGGACGAGTGCTGCTTGAGGAGACCGTTCAATGCTTTACGAACTTCGGGTCTACACCGCATTGCCTGGGAGGATGCCTGACCTGCTCGCTCGTTTCAAAGATCACACCGTGTCCATCTGGCAAAGGCATGGGATCATTCCCGTTGGATTCTGGACGACCTTGATTGGTCGCTCCACCAGTGAACTGACTTACGTTCTCGCTTGGAACTCCCTCGCCGATCGCGAGACGAAATGGGCGGCGTTTGAACGCGATCAAGAATGGGTGCGTGTTCGCGATGAAAGCGAGAAAGACGGACCGATCATCGTGAGTATCAGCAGTCAGATTCTAAGTCCGACGAGCTTTTCGGCTTTGACGTAGGACTAATTCGTTCCCCTCACAAAGATTGGACAGATAGCGAAAGGAAATCCTCTGCCCGCGGATCGCTTGGCGATGCCGAGGTCGCGCGCCGAATTGGCCGCAACATCCTCGCCCACGCGAGTAGGCGACGTCGCCAGCGCCGTCCTCGCCGTCGCCGGCTACCACTTCCGGCGCCTGCTGGCCTGGCTCGCGCTTTTGTTCGCCTGACGCTCAACGCATTCAGGCGAGCGGACACATCGGAAAATCGTCGCGCCGCACCACGGGCGGCGTTCTTCACAGGCGACGGGGTCGCGCGCGGACACGAAGTCGCGGGCTCCCGGCGAGTTGGGACGTTTACGTTCCCATGCCCCGCGCTAACATAATATGCGCGAGAACCTCAGAGCCATTGCGCACTACGCCGACGGCCATCAGCGTGGAAGGAGTGGGATGCCATCCTTGCTATCGGTGAATATCGGCATGCCGCGGAATGTCGCCTGGAAAGGCAGGACCGTCTATAGCGGCGTATGGAAAAGTCCGGTGCAGGGGCCGCGGATGGTTCGGCGGCTTAATATCGATGGCGACGCGCAAGGCGACTTGGCCGGGCATGGCGGCGAACACCGGGCCGTCTTCGTCTATCAATTCGACTCCTATCATTATTGGGAGCGACAACTCGGACGAGACGACTTCACCTATGGGCAGTTCGGTGAGACTTTCACCGTCAACGGCCTGTCTGACCAAGAGGTGTGCATTGGCGATCGCTACCGGATCGGCGAGGCTTTGTTCGAGGTCACCCAGCCGCGCGTGACTTGTTACCGCGTAGGCATCCGAATGAACGAACCGAAGATGGCCGCGCTGCTGGTCGCACACGGACGGCCCGGTTTCTACTTCCGTGTTTTAAAGGAAGGCGAGGTGGAATCCGGCGACGAGATTGTGCAGGTCGCAGCGAGTTCCGAGCGCATGACCGTCTTCGAGATCAATGCTCTGCTATACTTGCCAGGTCACCCTCGCGACCAACTGGAGCGGGCGCTACGCATCCCAGCGCTGAGCCCTGGTTGGCGCGCCTCCTTCCAGGCTTTGCTGGAACAAGAGCAGAGCGGCGGTACATCGACAGGAAACGCAGGACTCGCTGCGGTGTCGGGAGCGGCTCCGGCGTGGCAGGGCTTCCGGCCTCTGCGAGTTTCGCAAAAGGTTCGCGAGAGCAGCAATGTGATCTCGCTGATGCTTGAGCCCATTGATGGGCGCTCGCTTACCGAAGCCCCACCCGGCCAATTCGTCGTTGTGCGGTTACGTCCTTCACCAAATGCGCCCGCGCTGTTCCGCAGCTATTCGCTGTCGAGCGAACCTAGCAGCGAGCGCTATCGTATGAGTATCAAGCGCGAAGCCCACGGCGTGGCTGGCGCTTTCATCGAGGACAAGCTGCAGGTTGGTGACATTCTCGACGTGAGCGCGCCTCGGGGCGCCTTCACGCTTCGCGCAGGCGAGAGGCCCGTTGTTTTAGTGAGTGGAGGCATCGGGGCAACGCCCGTGCTCGCCATGCTCCACGCGTTGGCTGCAGACGCGTCGCCGCGGGAAGTCTGGTGGCTCTATGGGACCCGCAACCGCCGCGAGCACCCCTTCGCCGAGGAGACCCGCAATCTCCTAAAAGCGTTGGTCCACGGTCACAGCCACATCTGGTATAGCTCTCCCGCTCCCGAGGACAAGTCAGGTCGAGATTTTGACTGTCGGGGGCGTTTGAACATACGTGGGCTCCAGGAGCTCGGGGCGCCGTGCGATGGCGACTTTTACATCTGCGGGCCGCCCGCTTTCATGCATGATGTCACACTTGGTCTCGCAGGCTGGGGGATCAGCGCAAGCCGCATCCACACCGAGAATTTCGGTCCTGGTCCATCCGTTACGCCAGGCGTCGCGGAGGCGCCGCACCGGCAGCCTCACCTGCCAGCCGGGCCTCCTGGCGCGGGGCCGCTGGTCTCGTTCGCCCGGAGCGGCCTGAATATCCGCTGGGATCCAGCGTTCCAAAACGTTCTCGAGCTTGCTGAAGCGTGCGACATACCAGTGCGGTGGGCGTGCCGGACCGGGGTCTGCCATACCTGTGAAACGGGCCTTCTGGCGGGAACGGTTGGCTACCGGCCAGACCCGCTTGAGGCGCCCCCGGTCGGAAACGTGCTAATTTGCTGCTGCCAGCCCCAGGACGATATCGCCATTGATCTGTGACGAAATTTAGCTAAATGGGCCGGTCATCAAAGGCCTTCCGATCGCATTCCACAAGGATGTGATTACGATCGAGGGAAGATTCTGATTGTGAGGTCGGTCTGGTGACCAGGGCATTCGACGCGATCATCGTCGGAGCGGGACAGGCTGGGCCATCCCTGGCCGGCCGCCTCAGTGGAGACGGCATGAGCGTCGCCCTAATCGAACGCAGGCTTATCGGCGGAACCTGCGTCAACACGGGATGCACGCCTACGAAGTCGCTCGTCGCCAGCGCCTATGCCGCTCGTGTTGCGCGCCGCGCCGCGGAGTATGGGCTGACAATCGGCGAGCCGGTCGGCGTCGACATGAAGAGGGTCAAGGCGCGGAAGGACGCGGTCGTCGGCGGATCGCGCGCGGGACTCGAGGCTTGGCTGAAAGGCATGGCCAACTGCACCGTCTACAAAGGCCATGCGCATTTCGAAGCTCCGAACGAAATCAGGGTCGGAGAGGAATTGCTGTCAGCAAGCCGCATCTTCATCAATGTCGGCGGCCGCGCGCTCGTGCCCAACATGCCGGGCCTCAACGAGATCAGCTACCTAACCAACGAATCCATCGTGGATCTCGACGTCCTGCCGGATCACCTCGTCGTCATCGGCGGCAGTTACGTTGGCCTCGAGTTTGCGCAGATCTACCGGCGCTTCGGCAGCCAGGTGACCGTCGTCGAGAAGGGATCGCGCTTGATCCAACGCGAGGACGAAGATGTGTCCGCGGCTGTGAAGGACATTCTTGAGGCTGAGGGAATACGCATTCGTCTTCGCGCCGAATGCATCAGCTTCGCACCGCGCGGCGCGGATACCGCAGTCATGGTGGAGTGCGAGTCTGGTGATCCAGAGGTCATCGGCTCGCATACGTTGCTGGCGGTTGGTCGGCGACCGAATACCGACGATCTCGGCCTCGAGAAGGCCGGTGTCGAAATCGACAAGAACGGATTCATTGTGGTCGACGATGAGTTGCACACCACCGTGCCCGGTATCTGGGCGCTCGGCGACTGCAATGGTAAGGGCGCCTTCACCCATACCGCCTATAATGACTTCGAGATCGTCGCGGCCAACCTCCTCGACGACGATTGCCGGCGCGTCAGCGACCGGCTTCCCGCCTACGCGCTTTTTGTTGATCCGCCGCTCGGCCGCGCCGGTATGACCGAGGCTGAGGCGCGGCAGTCGGGAAGGCGCATCCTAGTTGGTTGGCGGCCAATGAGTGGGGTGGCGCGCGCAGTCGAGAAGGGGGAAACTCAAGGGTTTTTCAAAATTGTCGTTGACGCTGACAGCCACCAGATTCTTGGGGCCGCCATCCTCGGCGTCGGTGGCGACGAGGTCGTCCACGGCATTCTCGACATCATGTATGCCAAGGCCCCCTATACGACGCTTCGGCGCGCCGTGCACGTACATCCGACAGTTTCGGAGCTTGTTCCCACTGTTCTCTCCGAGCTCAAGCTGGCGCCTTGAACGCAAGCACGGCACATTAATGCTGAGCCACATCGATTCGAGCATCGCCATTCTTTAGCTTAACTATTGTGACGATGCGGTCAAAGACGCTCGGTGTCGAGCTGCGCTATCCGCCGCCCTCGAGGGCGGATACGAACCCCGTCGGGAAGGCCTTCTCTAAACTCAAGGCTCACTTGCGCAAAATCCCCGATGGCGCCCCAGTTGAATCCTTCGAGATCGCGCTATGTTTTTTACCCGGCGAGCCACCCGCGCTTTGCCTTGGAACGGCATCGCTCCGCCGCCGAAGCGGAGAATGAGCGAGAGCTTCGGATTTTCCTCGAAAGGGGCGGCGCTTGGACGGTGTCGCCTTCGAGGATGCTTTAGTTCTCGAACAGGCTTCGCCATTGGCGCGGGCGACGAGCGCGCCGAACGGTCTGCGCGAGCTTTAGCCAGGCCTATTCGCCGGCGCCGGCCCTGTGCGAGGACCGAGAGCAAAAGAGGAGTCGACCATGAAGGTCGCGGGATCAACCGCCCTGGTGACGGGCGCCAATCGAGGTCTCGGCCTCGCCTTCGCCAAAGCGCTTGTCGAGATGGGGGCGGCGAAGGTCCATGCCGCGG
>JBAUVQ010000186.1:0-9219 GCA_049583305.1 Methylocystis sp. | reverse complement strand
ACCGTCGCCCCCCGCGCGGCGACAGACCCGACCGCGGCGACCGGCCCGAGCGCCGTCCCCGCCGTGACGAAGGCGCGAGACCCGAAGGAGAGGCGATATAATGACCACCACAGCCCCCGCCGCCGCTGGCGCGGCTCCCCGCCGTCCGTTTTTCCGCCGCCGCAAGTCGTGCCCGTTCACCGGCGCGGGCGCGCCGAAGATCGACTACAAGGACACGCGCCTGCTCTCGCGCTACATCTCCGAGCGCGGCAAGATCGTTCCCTCGCGCATCACGGCCGTCTCGGCCAAGAAGCAGCGCGAACTGGCCAAGGCCATCAAGCGCGCGCGCTTCCTCGGCCTGCTGCCTTACGTGATCCGCTAAGCGCAAACGCTCATCCGAATTTCGCGGCCGCGCCCCGAAAGCGCGGCCGTTTTTTTAGTCCAGCCGCTTCCCCAGCCGTCCCGCCAGATCCTGAATGAACTGCCAGGCGACGCGGCCCGAGCGGGCGCCGCGGGTGATTGACCATTCCAGCGCCTCGGCGCGAATGGTCTCGTCCGGCGCCTCCAGCCCGAAATGTTTAACGTAGCCGAACACCATGTCGAGATAATCGTCCTGGCCGCAATTATGGAAGCCGAGCCAAAGACCGAAGCGGTCGGAGAGCGACACCTTCTCCTCGATGACTTCGCCCGGATTGATCGCCGTAGCCTGCTCGTTCTCCATCATGTCGCGCGGCACGAGATGCCGGCGGTTCGAGGTGGCGTAGAACAGCACGTTTGACGGGCGCCCCTCGACGCCGCCCTCCAGCGCCGTCTTCAAGGATTTGTAACTGGCCTCGGGACCGTCGAACGAGAGGTCGTCGCAAAAGACGATGAATTGGAACGGCTTTTCACGCAGCGCCGCCAGCAGGGCGGGCAGGGTCTCGATGTCCTCGCGGTGGATTTCCACGAGCTTCAGCCGCCCCTCGCCCGCCAGCGCGCCATGCGCGGCCTTGACCAGCGACGACTTGCCCATGCCGCGCGCGCCCCAAAGCAGCGCGTTATTGGCCGGCAGGCCCAGCGCGAAGCGCCGCGTGTTGGCCAGCAGCAGATCGCGCGGCCGGTCGATCCCCTCCAACAGTTCGAGCCCGACGCGGTTGACCTTTTCCACCGGGACAAAGCTCGCGCTCGCGGCGCGCCAGACGAAGGCCTCGGCGCTGGAAAAATCGGGCGCTCGCGGCGTCGGCGGCGCGAGCCGCTCCAGCGCCTCGGCGATGCGAAGGAGTAGGGCGGCGGAGTCTTGTTCGGACATAAGGCGGAACCTTTTTCGCGGCAGCGGCCCTCCTGTTCTAGGCGTTAAAATCCGGCTCCCGCAACCTCGCCCCGCGCGCCCAAGGGAATCGCCGCGTCGATTTTGTCACCCGCCGATGCTAAGGGATGGGCTCCGCCTTTCAGGCCCCGCGACCGCGCGACCCGATCAGGCGCCCGAGTCGAAAGCACGCCAATGCAGCATTTTCCGTGGACGGCTGTTCTTCTGATCAACCTGTTGTGCGGGGCGGGTCCGGCCGCCGCCGGCGACGCCGGCTCCACGATTGCGCTAACCGTGACCCAAGCCGATTACGACGGCGGGCGCGTTTATCTTCCCGTCCGCTTCGGCAATTTCATGGGGTCGATGCGCCTCGACACCGGAGCCTCCACCGCCCGCGTCACGCTCGCGGACTGGAACAAGGATCTGCCGTCCGTGGCGCAAAGCGTTTCCACCGGCGCGTCGGGCCAGACGACGCGCTGCGACGACGTCGAAGCCAGGAACGTGGAGCTCAAGGCCACGCAAGGCAACAACATCGCGCGGTCGAAATATCTCGTGACGCGCTGCGCCGCCGGCGATGGCGACGACCTTCTGGGACTGAATTTTTTCAAGGGCGCGCGCTTCAATCTGGATTTCGAGCGCCGCGAACTGGTGTTTCCCGCGGACGCGCCCGCACCCGCCAACGCCAAGCCTTTTCGCCTGCTTGGACCCGACCACCTTGTCGGCATCGACCTGCGCGCGGGCCATGCGACGGCGGTCGGGCTTTTCGACACGGGCGCGGAAATTTGCGCCGTCGATCAACGCTTCGTGGACAAGCACAAAAACCTGTTCACGCTCGTAAAGAAGAAGGGCAAGGCCAGCGAAGCCGGCGGCAATAAATTCGCGCCGCAAGTCTACAAGATCAAGGAAATCGATTTGCCGGGCGGCCTCGTTCTGCGGGACGTCTACGCCCTGGTCTATGATTTCGGCGCGCTGCGAGACGCCCTGGGTCGCCGGACGCAATTCATCCTTGGATATAATTTTCTGAGCAAATTCAATTGGGAGCTGGATTTTAGATCGCCGAGCGCCCTGACTTGGGACGCCAAGCCGAGATAGACGGCCGCGTGACGCATCGCGGTGGAGATTGGGCGTCGGGAGCGCGGTTGAACGACGAACGATGGAGCGGGTTCTCGAAACAGAAAACAACCGCGACGAGTCGGATTCAGAATTCCATATGGGACCGACGACGTCCGTCAAACGGCAACCGCTCGCCGCCCTTGGTCTCCGGTGCGCCAATCCTTCGATTTCGTCCGCCAGCGTGAGGCCGGTCCGGAGCTATTGATCACAGGATACTCTCCACTCCGCCGCCCACGCTCCTTTCCGCGCGAAAGCTTTTCGGTTAACTTCGCGCCGCGCAAGCGAATCCTGGCCGCGGTCCGCGCGGCGGCGGTCGCCCGTCCGGGGAAACATGGGCAAATCAAAGCTGAAATCCACGAGCCGACCGGGCAAACGCGCGGCGGCGGCCCTCGTCTCACTGGCCCTCGTGTTGGCGGGCTGCGCTAGCGCGCCGCGCGAAACCTTCGATCTTTCCGGCGCCTCCAGCGGCGCGCGGTCGCGATTCGCGTCGCCAACTGGCGTCGTGGCCGTCGCGGAGCCGGTCGCCTTGCAGCCCGTCGCCTCGGACCGCCTGGTCGTTCGCGGCGCGGACGGCGACCTCGCCGTTCTTTCGGACGCGCAATGGTCGGATCGCTTGCCGCGCCTCGCCCAAGCCCGGCTGATCGACCGGCTTCGCGCCGGCGGCGTCGACGCGACCCTTCCCGGCGCCGTCGCGAGTTATGAACTCACCAGCGAGTTGCGGCGCTTCGAGATCGACGCGTCAAGGGGAATCGCCGTCGTCGAAATCGTCGCGCGTCTCTCCAACGACCGCGACGGCGCGAGACGCGGCGAGGCGATTTTCGTCGGCGAGGCGCCCGCGCCGCACACGCTCGGCCCCGACGCCGTCCGCGCGCTCGACGCCGCGCTGAATCGGGCCATGGATCGTCTGCTCGTCTGGACCAGAGCGAGGATTTGACGCGCGCGAAACATACCGCGCCCGCCGCCGCAAAAGGGCTGGCGCGGGCCGCGGGTGGATGGTAACTGGTCGGCGCGACAACGACGACCGCGCAACCATTCGCGCCCGCGCGGACGAGGCCATTCAGGCGACGCCGACCGCGGTAAAAAGGAAGCGGTCACTCGGGGAGATATAAAGACCATGGTCAAGACCAGCCTGGACGATCGAACCACCCGCTACGGCGCGGAGCCGGGCGGCGGCGCGCCGACGAAAGCCAAGATCACCTTCGTCGATTCACATGGCCAGTCGCGCACGGTCGAGGGCGAGACCGGCTCGACCGTCATGGAGACCGCGCGCCGCAACGACATTCCGGAGATCGCGGCGGAATGCGGCGGCGCTTGCGCTTGCGCCACCTGCCATGTTTACGTCGACGCGGCCTGGGTCGAGAAAGCCGGCAAGCGCTCGCAGATGGAAGAGGACATGCTGGACTTCGCCTTCGACGTGCAGCCCAACTCCCGCCTCTGCTGCCAAATCACCGTCAAGCCGGAGCTGGACGGACTCGTCGTGCGGACGCCGGCGCAGCAGGGCTAGGCCGGATTCGGCGCGCATTTTCGCGCATGGACGGGCGGCTCGCGCGCGTGAAGCCGCGTCCGGCGCGCATGAACGGGCAACCGCCGAAAGCGGGTTGCGATAACGTGCGATTGCTATAGAGCATATCGACTAAAGGCGCGGCGGCCACGCCCGCCGAGGGTGAACCGTACGTCAGGCGGCGAGGGATTGAAGATGAGCGAGACGATCGAAACGGATGTCGTCATTGTCGGCGCCGGACCGGCGGGGCTGTTCGCGGTGTTTGAACTGGGGCTGCTCGACATCCGTTCGCATCTGATCGACATCCTGCCGCGCGCCGGCGGACAGTGCTCCGAGCTTTATCCGGAAAAGCCGATCTACGACATTCCCGGCCTGCCGATCGTCACCGGGCAGGGCCTGACCGACGATCTGTTGAAGCAGATCGAACCCTTCCATCCCACCTATCATTTCAATGAGATGGTGGAGACGCTGCAATCGGTCGGCACGGCGGACAAGCCCGAGTTCGTCGTCACCACCGACGCCGGCAAAAAGCTCAAGTCCAAGGTCGTGATCGTCGCGGCCGGCGGCGGCTCGTTCCAGCCGAAGAAGCCGCCGATTCCCGGCATCGAAGCCTATGAGCACAAGTCGGTTTTCTACGCCGTTCGGCGCATGGAGGACTTTCGCGACAAGGACGTCATTATCGTCGGCGGCGGCGACTCGGCGCTCGACTGGACGCTCAACCTCCAGCCCGTCGCGAAAAGCCTGACGCTGGTGCATCGCCGCGACGCCTTCCGCGCCGCGCCGCATTCGGTCAAGGCGATGCACGACCTCGCCGACCAAGGCAAAATCTCGTTCAAGCTCGGGCAGATCACCAAGGTCGCCGGCGCCGACGGACTCCTTTCCAGCGCGACGCTGAAGGGCAATGACGGAGTGGAGACAGAGCTTCCCTGCGAGCGGCTGATGCCCTTCTTCGGCTTGACGATGAAGCTCGGCCCGGTCGCCGACTGGGGCCTAAATCTGCACGAAAATCTCGTTCCCGTGGACACGGAGAAATTCGAGACCAACCACCCCGGCATTTTCGCGATCGGCGACATCAACACCTATCCGGGCAAGCTCAAGCTGATCCTGTGCGGCTT
Source organism: Methylocystis sp. (assembly GCA_049583305.1). Lineage (GTDB taxonomy): Bacteria > Pseudomonadota > Alphaproteobacteria > Rhizobiales > Beijerinckiaceae > Methylocystis. The sequence goes on along the minus strand of JBAUVQ010000186.1, from coordinate 4,226 downwards.
CCACGAAGGCGCGCTGGCGGCGCAACGGGCGCATCATTACGTCTACCCGGACAAAAAACTGCTGTTCCAATACACGACGTCCTCGACGAATTTGCAGAAGAAGCTGGGCGTGTAGCAACGGGCGGAGAGAACGCCCGCCGTCCAAACAAGAGGCCGGCGAGAGCCTCTGCTCGTCGCCGGCCGCCTGCCTCGCCATGCTTGCCGACCGGTCAGTGCCGGGTCATGAAATCGTCGAGTTGTTTCTTGATTTCATCCTTGGTCAAGCCGTAGCGCTCTTGCAGCTTTCCTTCGAGTTCCTCGCGCTTTCCAGCGATTTTCGCGAGGTCATCGTCGGTGAGCTTGCCCCACTGCTGTTTCACTTTGCCGGCGACCTGTTTCCAGTTGCCCTGCACGAAGTCCCAGTTCATCATGACTCTCTCCATTTCAGCTTGGAGTCGGGTCGAACGCCAGGGCGCCCGAACCCTCTCACGATCGTCGGAGGAAGCCGACGACCGCCGACACCACGAAAAGCACAACGGCGACCCAAAAGAGCAGTCGGGCGCCCTCCATGGCCGTTCCCGCGACTCCTCCGAATCCCAGAAATCCCGCCACCAACGCGACCACCAGAAACACGATCGCGTAATGCAACAGATCGCCCATGATTGCTCTCCTTGACCACTTTTCGCTTGAAACGGGAACTAAAATCGGAATGATAAAAATCAAGCTTGGCTATTAATTGAAATGCAAATTTGGTGTGATAGGTATTGTATCAATGTTGGCATAGTCAGATCGCTATTAGACTATGACTAAGCCATTAAATACGATTGTGATAGCTTGGTCTTGCCATTTCTATCGTGCGCAAAGCCCAGTTAATGGCGCAGCTGGCGCGTTATTACGTCTACCGAGAGCATTACTATTGCGGCGATACGTGACGACGACTTCGGGCTCGCGGACCAAGCTGGGGGTAGGCAGGCAAAATTCCTCGGCGGATGATACCCATGCGACAATCCGTCATGAAGCCTCGCGGAACAAACCCCGAGCCGACGCGTTTATTAACCATCGCGATACGGGAAGCGACTTCGAGGCGCAATTACAAGGGCGGCGCCAGGCGGTTCGCCCAAGCTCACGGAGCAAGCGCCATGATCGAAAGTCGCGACCCGATCGCGGTGGCAGGAATGCAAAACAGTCATTGACGTATCTGGAGACGAGGCGCGCGGTCGTTCGGCGGCATGCTCCGCGGATGAGATCTCGGCCTGCGATTCATTCGAGAAGAAACGCCAAGGCGGCGCGCGGGGGAGACAAAAGGAGCGGGGCGTTTGGCCCCGCGTTTCCCTCGCGGGCTTTTTTGGCGGGGAAATCAAACGGGCAAACCAAAATCGACCCGGAACGGAGGCGTCCCGTGAGCTACGTTTTTCAATCCATGTTGATCGGCTCGATGCGGCAATATGCGATGACCGCCGCGGAGGAATATCTGAGCAAGGGCAGGGAAGACGCGGAGTGGATGCAGCGCGAGACCTTGCGGGTCGAGACCGACGCCGAACTGGCGGAAGACGCCGTTTGCGCGTGGAAGCTCGACGATATCGACCTCGATGCGCTGACGGCGGCGTTCGCCGAGTTGCGGCGTCGCTTGCTGGCGTGAGGGATCATCGCCGCGTCGGGCGAACGAGCCCGCGACGGCCGCGCGGAGAAGGAACAGCGGCGCCGCTCGGGTGATTAAGCCGCGAGTTACTTCTGCATGCTATTCATTGCGCGATAAATGTTTTTCGCTTGTTCGGCGACGGCTCCCGCGCGCCGATATCGGAGCGGCGGGCGCCGTTCGCGGCCCCTGGCGATCCGGCGCGCCGCGGAAGAGGTGACACCTCATGGAACGACGCATCAAATTCTCGCTCCTTGCTTTCGCGTTGTCCGCGAGCCTTTGCGCTCAGGCGGTCGCGAAACCCTTGGAAGAGGGCATGGACGCCTACCTGCGCGGCGACTACGCGACCGCGCTGAAAATTCTCGAGCCTCTGGCCATCGGCGGCGACCCCGCCGCCCAGAGTAGCATCGGCTACATGTTGCAAAACGGGCTCGGTCTCCCGCGCGACCCCGCCAAGGCGGCAAACTTTTTCCACGCGGCCGCGGACCATGGATACGCGCCGGCCATGGTCAATCTGGGAGCCATGTTCGAGGCGGGGATCGGTGTGCCGGAGGATTATATCGAGGCTTACAAATGGTATAGTCTCGCCATCGCCAACTTCAAAACCGCGGCCGAGGCGACGGCGCGCGACGTCGCCGAGGCGAATCGCAAGGCGCTGGAGGCTGAAATGTCCGAATCCGACCTCGCGGACGCGAAGCAGGCGGTGACCGACTGGAAGCGAAAATAGCCGGCGGCGGCGCGGCCCGCCCGCGCCAAAACGCGGTCGCTCAGTAAACGTCGCCGTCTTGCGCTTTCCATCCCTTCGCGACCTCGTCGAAACGGGTTTCGTCCTTGAAATCGACGATTTTCCCGGGCGCGATGAATTGGCGCTCGTTGATCATCTGGTTTTGAATCGTCGTCGAATAATATGTGCTGGCCGAACAACCTTCCTTCACATGATTATCCGACCCCTCGGGCTTGCAGTCGGGATTGGCGCCCTTGGGAAACTCCACCTTGGCGTGGAAAAAGAAGTCGAGGCCCTTGCCGTTGGCGCCTGTGACATCCAAGCGCCAAAAGCGGTCGATGACGAATTCCACAATTTTGGCGTCCGGGTCGAATTTCTGCTTGATGAGGTTCTCGAACACCTTGCGCACTTCGACTTCGGTCGGCTCGCATCCGAACACGCAGAACGCCTTGGCGGGGGCCGCGCCGATCATCGCGAACGCGAGCCCAAGGATGGCCACGCCGACGGCGGTGGAACGGAGGCGGGGCCGCGAGTCGCGTCGCTTGCTGGACATTGCTCTTTATCCGTTCGGTTTCGGCGTCGCCGCCATGTTTTTGGTCCGCGCTCGATGTCGAGCCCCCGCGTTGTCTAGCGCCTCGCCGCGGCTAATGTCGAGATTTTTGTTCGCCGAGGCCAGGTCGGGAGGTTGGCGCGCGCGTGATTATCGGGGCCAGCGACCGGCGAGCCCATTCCGACGCGGCCTGTCGTTCCGGCCCGCGTCGCGCGTTTCGACGACGAAACACGAGCAACAGCGCCACATATATCGAGACGCGACGCATTGATGGATCGCCCGGCGTTTCATGGCGAGCGGGTCGATCGTCCTGGAGATCGTGAACGGTCCGTTGACACCATCGGCGCCCGGCGTCAAAACATGCGGAGCGGTCGCCACGTCGCCGTTTCGCGACGCGCGCCGGCCCCATATGTCCAGGGCGAGAATTTCACGGGGGCCGCGGCTATTTCAACGAGCACGACCGACAAAGCTTTTGACGCGCGCGAGACGGTTCCCACGGACGAGGAACTCGCGGCGCTGGCGCGTTTCCGATCCGCGCTGCGACGATTTTTGGCTTTCAGCGAACAGGCCGCGGCCGATCATGGCGTGACGACGCAATGGTATCAGGCCCTGCTCGTCGTAAAAACCCATCGCCCCAACGACCACATCAGCGTCGGAGAACTCGCCGAGCAACTGATGATTCGAGACCACAGCGCGGCCGAACTCGTCTCGCGGCTGGTGCTGGCCAAATTGGTCAAGCGACGGATCGACCCTTCCGACCGTCGCCGCTCGCTCATTGTCATGACGCCCTTGGGCGACCGTCGCCTCGTCCAACTGGCCAACCTGCATCTGGAGAGACTGCGGGAGAACAAGGACGCCTTCCTGAATTTGTTCGTCCAGGCCGACGACTAGCCGCGGGCAACGATAAATCTCGCGACCCTTTGGTCATCGCGACATCGGCGCGCGTTTCGGGCGCTTCCTCGCGGCGGATCGCCCCCGACGATCCGATCGGACGCGCTTCCCCACCCATGACGGCCGAGAGCCGCTCCGTCGCGCCCCGCGACATGGCGTCGCGGAAACGGCTGGCGAATCGGCGGGCGGGTGGTATATCTAGCCAAACCTGTGCTGACAGGTCTTGCTGCGGCCGCCAGCCACGCGGGTCATGTGATCGGACTTTGGGAGATACGAATGAAGACTAATATTGTTTCCGGTTCCACGATCGCCGTCGCGGCGGTCGCCTTGGTTCTCGCGGGCGTCGCGCCGGCGGCCGCCAGGCATCATCACCATCATCACAAGCACCACGCCGAGAAGCATAAGTGCAACGCCAAGGCTGGCTGCGCGGCCAAGAAGGACGACGC
>JBAUVQ010000185.1:0-10063 GCA_049583305.1 Methylocystis sp. | reverse complement strand
GAGATAGCCGGTGATGACGGTGACGGGAATTTTGTGGGTCAAAGGTTGTCTCCTCGCGCGGGCGGTCGAGCGCGCCTTCCTTCTCCCCTGGAACGGGAGAAGGTGGCCCTTGCGTAGCAAGGGTCGGATGAGGGTTGCCGGGAAGTTTCAACCAAGTCGCGACATCCCTCAACCGACCCCGCTTCGCGGGGCCACCTTCTCCCACAAGTGGGAGAAGGAGTTAACCCCCATCGTCCAGCGCTTCCGTCAGCTCTTTTACATTATGCCTGACCATCTCGATATAGCTCGCCGCCGGCCCCTTCGCATCCGACAGCGCGTCCGAATAGAGCGTGCCGCCGACCTTGGCGCCGGTTTGCGCGGCGATGCTTTGGACGAGGCGGGGGTCGGCGATATTCTCCAAAAACACCGCGCCGACCTTCTCGCGCTTGATCGCGTCGATGATGCGGGCGATGTCGCGCGCGCTCGCCTCGGCTTCCGTCGAAACGCCCTGCGGCGCGATGAACGCCACGCCGTAACGCGCCGAGAAATAGCCGAAGGCGTCATGTGTCGACACGATTCTTCGACGCGATTTCGGAATGGCCGTCAGCGCCGCCACGACCTCGCGGTCGAGCGCGTCGAGTTTGGCGAGATAGGCGCCCGCGTTCGCCTCGAACAGTTTTGCGCGCGAAGGATCGGCGGCTTCAAGCGCGTCGCGGATGTTTTCGACATAGCGCCGGGCGTTGGCGACATCCTGCCAGGCGTGCGGATCGAGCCCCGCCTCGTTGCGGCGCGGCGCGACGCCGGCGCTGACCGTGACGATTCTCGCGCGAGTCTTGGACGCCGCGATGAGCCGATCGATCCAGCCTTCAAAACCCAGCCCGTTGACGAAAACCAGCCGAGCCTTGGCCAACTCGCGACCATCCCCGGGCGTCGGCTCATAGACATGGGCGTCGCCGTTCGGCCCGACGATGGTGGAAAGCTCCACCGCGTCGCCGCCGACTTCGCGCACGAAATCGCCGATGATCGAGAAACTCGCGACGACGGGTAAGGGAGGGGATTGGGCGAACGCAGGGGAGGCGAAGAGAAAGAAAGGCAGTAAATTCAAAAACAAATACAACAAGGGCGCGTCCTTCTCCCACCTGTGGGAGAAGGTGGCCTCGCGAAGCGAGGTCGGATGAGGGACGCCGCGGCTTGGTGGAAACTTCCCGGGAACCCTCATCCGTCATGCTCCGCATGACACCTTCTCCCACGAGTGGGAGAAGGAGACGCGCCGCCAGATTCGACTTTAAAATCCATCGGCTACCCCTCGAAATGCCGGCGCGGGCGCAGGTTGCGGATCAGCCCGCCGGCGCGGCCAAAAGCCAGCGACACGAAATAAACGGCGCCCGCCGCCAGAATGATCGCCGGTCCGGCCGGCGCGCCGGAATAAAATGACAGCACCAATCCGACATAACTCGCGAGCGCGCCAAAGGCTCCCGCGAGCGGCATGGCGGCGGAAAGATCGCGCGTCCAGAGCCGCGCCGCCGCCGCGGGCAGCATGATCAGCCCCACCGCCATCAACGTGCCGAGCGCGTGAAATCCGGCGACGAGATTGAGCACGACCAGCCCCAGAAACAAGAACGGGACGAACTCGCCAAACCCGCTGGCGCGGCGCAGAAACACGGGATCGAGCGTGTCGACGACCAGCGCGCGATAGAAAATCGCCAGCGCGAACAAGGTGATGGTCGAAACGCCGGCGAGCAGCAGCAGCGTCGCGTCGTCGAGCGCCAGCGCCGAGCCAAACAGCACGTGCAGCAGATCGACGTTCGAGCCCTTCAGCGAAACGATGGTGACGCCAAGCGCCAGAGATACAAGGTAAAAAGCCGCGAGCGAGGCGTCCTCGCGCAGCGCCGTGAAGCGCGCGGCGGCGCCGGACGCGAGCGCGACCACGAGCCCCGCCGCCAGCCCGCCCAGAGTCATCGCCGGCAAGGACAGGCCCGCGACCAGATAACCCATTGCCGCGCCAGGCAAAATTGCATGCGACAGGGCGTCGCCGGCCAGCGACATCCGGCGCAGCACCAGAAACACTCCGAGCGGACTGCCCGCCAGCGCCAGCGCCAGCGCGCCGACCAGCGCGCGGCGCATGAACTGATAATCGACGAAGGGCGCCGCCAGCAGGTCATACAGCATGAGAATGCCCCGCTTCGTCGCGCTTGCAGAGCGGGGCGCGGGCGTCGTACGCCGCCGCCATGTTATTGGCTTTGTTCAGGTTTTCCGGGGAGAGCGCCCGCGCCGTATCGCCCCAGAAAATCGCCTCGCGCGCCAGCAGCAACGTGTTTGGAAAGGCCGCCCGCACGATGTCGAACTCGTGCAGCGCGGCGATCACGGTACGACCTTCCGACCGCCACGTCGCGATTAACGCCAATAAATCCAACGTCGTGGCGGCGTCGATGGCGCCGAACGGCTCGTCGAGCAGGATCACCGCGCGATCCTCGACAATGAGCCGCGCGAACAGCGTCCGCTGCGTCTGCCCGCCGGAAAGCGTGTCGAGCCCGCGCTGCTCGAAACCGGAAAGTCCAACAGCTTCAACGGCTTTTGCGACGCGCGCATCCTCGTCCGCGCCAAAGGCGGAAAACAGGCCCTCGCGGCGCAGCCCGCCTAGCGCGATAAAGTCTTGAACACAAATGGGAAATGTGCGGTCGATCTCGGCCGCCTGCGGAAGATAGGCGAAGTCGCCGGCCCTCGCTCCGCCGCGAAGAATTCGCCCGCCCGTCGGCGTTAGCAAGCCCACTAACCCTTTGAGCAGCGTCGATTTTCCGCCGCCGTTGGGGCCGCAGACCGCGAGCAGATCGCCCGGAGCGATTTCGCCGGAAAGATGATGCACGGCGGGCCGCCGGTCATAGCCAAGCGTCACGTTTTCAAGTATGATTTTTGGCGCGGGGCGGCAGGTCAATTGAGCGCCCAATAGACGCCGGCCCAGAGCGCCAGCGCGACGATCGAGACCATCGCCAACCGTCCCCAGGCCGACATTCGCAGCGCCGCCCGCGCGCCAATTCGCGCATCGACGGTGATCGCGCGCGCATTTTCGCGCATCGCGGCGCGTGAGGGAGCGGGGGCCGGGGCGGCGTCGGACATGCTAATGTTATAGTATAACATTCACGCCGAGAGCAAGCGCCGAGACGGCGCGAGACGGCGAAGGACGCGGTCCGACGCCGCCGCTTTTTCAGGCGCCTTTCGCGCCGCGCGCCCCGAGGTAGCGATAGGCGGCGAAAGCGCCGCCGAGGAGCACGACCGCCGCGAAGCCGGCGACGGTGTAAATCTCCATCGGCTCCCACACGCCCGCCGTGAAATGATGGCGGCCGACAAGTTTCTTTTGTCCGTCCGCGCTGACCAGTTCGACCAACAGGATGTAATCGCCGGCGTCCCTAAGGTAGGCGTCGAAATTGACCATGCCGTTGCCGTGCTTTTCCGGCGGCAGTCGAAAAACGGAATCGGCGTCTCGGTCTTCCTCTCCCTCCGGCTTGCCCTTGTCGCGGAGGATGCGAATGTCCCAGATCATCTCGCGCAATTCGCTGTCCGGCGCATCGAGCGCGATCACCGCCGGGCCCGTGTCGGGGATGGCGTCGCAAAAGCGCTCGACCGTGCTTTTCGGCTGCGACGCGACGAATTTCATTTTCTTCCCGCCGAGATCAACAGGACAATCGGGGTCGTAGTAATGCCACCCGCCCTTGGCCAGCGCGGGACTCCCGGCAAAAACCGCCAGGACCAAAACCAAAACAATCGCAAACCCGTTATCCGCCCGCATCAGCATGACCCATGTTGGAAGCCGTTTCGTCGAAGTTGCAATTTGCCCGCGTCCGGCCGAACTGACAAGTTCGCGCCTCGGCGGAAGTCGGCGCGGCTTTTTCGCGAAGATGGAGCCGGGAGCGTTCGGGCGCTATTATCTGGGAAATAAGAGGGAGGCCAGCAAATTGGGCCTTTGCGACATATCGTGGCTCCGGCGCGGCGAGAGCGTCGACGAGCAAGGCGAGCGGGCGATCGATAAAATCGCGGACGCCATTTGCCGCGATTTGCGCGCGCTCGGGCTGTTCGTCGAGGCCAAGAAATACGGCCCTGACTTTTGCGAGATCGTCGCCTCGTCGTCGCGAAAAATGATCACGCGCCCCGACGGCAAGGAGGCGTCGGGCGTCGCGCTGCTGCTCGCCGGCGCCTACGACCCGCCGACGCTAGTGTTCGAGGAGATAAACTCGCTGAAGCCGGGGCTCGGTCGCCAGATGGTCGGAGCGGTTCTGGGCGGCTTAAAGGCGCATCCCGGCGTTTTCGAGCGAATAAGGGTCGACGACGCTTCGCCGCGATCCGGCGACGGCCGGCGCTGGTGGGAGCGCGTCGCGGCGTCCCACACCGAGTTCGAGTGGGTTATAACCCACGACGAGGATCGCGAGCGATGAGAGAAGTAAAGCGCGACGCGCCAATGTCGCCGTGGCGACGGTTTTTCGCGGGGCCGCGGCTGGTCGAGCCCGCGCGCCCCGAGCCGCCCGGCGGCGACATCGCGCGATCCCCGGAATTCCTGGCCAAGCAGCGAAGGCTCGCGGCGCTTTGCCGGGAGTTCGGCTATGACGCGAGCAAGGTGACGCTGAGCCCGGCGAAGGAGGCTTTCGACTTTCTCGGCCAGAGCTTTACGCAAGAAGGCGAGGCGTGGCCCGACGGGCGCGTCGAGATTTATTACGATCCCCAAATGAGCGACGCGCGCATGGGATGCTGCCTCGCTCACGAGCTGCAGCACATCCGCTATTTCGCGGTGCGGAGCGCCTACGCGGCCGAGCCGGCGGACGGACCGCTGCATCGACGCTTCGCCCCGTTCACGCCGGAATTGCTCGCGGCGCTGCGGGGCGTGTCCGACTACTCGAACGAGCATTGGGACGCCTGGCAAGGCGCCGCGCCGCCGCGGCTGTTCTCGTGGGAATTGGAGGAAGGCGGGAGCGAACCGATCAACGAGACCCTCGCCGACATCGCCAAGGCGGAGTTCAATTGGGGCGCGATCGCGTGGATCGATCCGGTGTGGCGGGAGTTGCGGCGGGCGATTGATGAAGAATATGAAAGCTTGCAACCCGTCTCGGTTTGATCCTAAACTCCAAAGGTAAATAACGTGTCGGCCTAATAGCTTAGCTTCCATTGCGGGAGCAGTAGGAGGCGTGGAATGATTGCGCTTTCGCCTCGTTTGCTCCTTCGCGCCGCGCTGCCTGTCGCCTTTATTTCTCTCGGGGGGTCGACATTCTGCTTCGCCGCCGAGGCGCGGAGCCCCGCGACATCTTCGCCGACCGCCGACGAGTTGCGCATCGTCTCGAAGGAGTTCGCCTTCTCCGTTCCGCCAACGCGCGTCCTCGCTGGGCGCTCCGTGACCATCGTCCTCGACAACAGCCAAGGCGAAACGGAGCACCGTCTCGCGTTCCCCGCGTTGGGCCTGCGCCTTTCCGCGAACGCGGGTGGCGTGGCGCGGCGGGTCTATACCTTCAAACGTCCTGGAGAATATGAATTCGTCTGCGATTTGCCAGGGCACCTCGAGGCGGGGATGAAAGGCAAATTGACGGTTGGTCCGCGCGAGGGCGGGCTGAAAAAATAGTCGGAAACACCACGAAAACGAGGGGATCGACAAGAGACCAAACAACTTGGGGGAGAAACGGCCATGGGCGCGAATTTGTATCTTTTGCATCTTTCGAGGAGATGGAGCGGGATTCTGGCCAGTGTTTTCCTGGCGATCGGAGCGGTCGCGATGTTGCTGGAAATCTCTCGCGCGGAACAGCCTTTCGCCTTCGTCGCGCGCGCCCTGGCTGAGCCGGCCTCCACGAAATTGCCCGCTGGACTCGCGCGCCTTCCCTCGCCCGCGGTCGCGCCGCCAATCGCCCGCAAGGACAGCGCCCTGGTGAAAGTCGAGCTTGAAGCCAAGCCGGCGCCGGGCCTGATGGCCGACGGAGTCGGCTTCGCCTATTGGACGTTCAACGGCACCGTTCCCGGTCCCATGATTCGCGCGCGCCAGGACGACGACGTCGAGCTGACGCTCAAGAATTCGACCAGTAGTTCGGTCAGTCACAGTATCGACTTGCATGGCGTCATCGGGCCGGGCGGCGGCGGCAAGGTCACGCAAACACTCCCGGGCGAAACGAGCGTATTTCGGTTCAGGGCGACGACACCAGGAGCTTTCATCTATCACTGCGCGACGCCGATGATCCCCTTCCATTTGTCGCGCGGCATGTTTGGCCTGATGGTCGTCGAGCCGCGCGGTGGATGGCCCAAGGTCGACAGGGAATTCTATGTCGTGCAGGGCGATTTTTATCTCTCCGGCGATCCGGCCAAGGAAGGGATGCATCAGGCCTCCGTCGAGCGCATGGCCAAGGAGACGCCTGACTATGTGGTGTTCAACGGCAGCGTCGGCGCGCTCGCCAAGGAGCGCGCGCTCAAGGCCAAAGTCGGCGAGACGGTGCGCATCTTCTTCGGCAACGCTGGGCCGAACCTCGTATCGAGCTTTCACGTGATCGGCGAAATCCTGGAGAAGGTCTATCCCGAGGGCGCCTCGGAGCCGATGACCAATATCCAGTCGACGCTGGTGCCGGCCGGCGGCGCGACGATCGTGGAATTCAAACTGCGCGCGCCGGGAACCTATCTGCTCGTGGACCATAGTCTCGCCCGCCTGCAAAAGGGCGCGCTCGGCATGCTGGAAGTCGAGGGGCCAGAAAACCCCGAGCTGTTCCGCAGCATAAAGATGAGCAGCCCGGGAGGTGGCGGGCATTAGCGGATCGCCTCTTCTGGTCCGAGGGGCCGGCAAGCTCTCGCGCTCGTCGTCGCCGTCAATCGGCGAAGGCCCGTCCCGCGTCGGAAAATTAATGGTTGGAGGTTGCCGGCGCCATAAATCAACCTAATCTTAACACCTAGGCTCCGATCATTCGTTGAACCTTGGTTCAAGCCTCCGCGAAAGCGCGGATGAGGCGATATCCGAATATCCCAGGAAGCCCGCCATGCCTCGAATTGACCCCGACGAGTTGGGAAGCGCGGCCGTTCTTTCCGTTTTGGAGAACAAGCCGAACGTCTTTCGCAATCTCGAGGCTCCGCGCCTCTACGAAGAGGCCATCCGGCGGGGCGAAGCGGAGATCGCGAGCGGGGGAGCGCTCGTCGCCGAGACCGGGGCGCACACCGGTCGCTCGCCCGGCGACAAATTCATCGTGCGCGATGCGCTCACCGATGCGTCGATCTGGTGGGACAATAGTCACCCGATGAGTCCCGAACAATTCGATCGTCTGCGCGACGACATGATCGCTTATGCGAGCGCCAGGGATTTGTTCGCGCAAGACCTCCACGCGGGCGCCGCGCCCGCGCATCGGCTCAAGGCGCGCGTTTACACGGAATACGCCTGGCACTCCCTGTTCATTCGCAATCTGCTGATCCGCCCATCGATGTCCGAACTCGATGGTTTTGTCGCGGATCTGACGATTCTCGACTTGCCTTCCTTCCGGGCCGAGCCCGAGCGGCACGGGTGTCGTTCCCGGACCGTGATCGCCGTCGACTTCAGCCGCAAGATCGTGTTGATTGGAGGCACGAGCTACGCCGGAGAAATCAAGAAGGCGGTGTTCGGCTATCTCAATTTCCTGCTTCCGGCCGAGCGCGTCCTGCCGATGCATTGCTCGGCCAACGCGGATAAGGACGGCGCCAGCGCGCTGTTTTTCGGACTCTCGGGGACCGGCAAGACGACGCTTTCGGCGGACGCGTCCCGCTGCTTGATCGGCGACGACGAGCATGGCTGGGGCGCGGAAGGCGTGTTCAATTTCGAGGGCGGCTGTTACGCCAAGGCGATCAACCTGTCGCGCGAGGCGGAGCCGGAAATATTCGCGACCTCGGAGCGTTTCGGCACGGTGCTGGAAAATGTCGCGCTCGATCCGGTGACGCGCCGGCCGAATTTCGCCGATGATTCGAAAACCGAGAACACGCGCATCGCCTACCCGCTGGATTTCATCGCCAACGCGTCGGTTTCGGGGCGCGCGGGCCACCCCAGAAACATCGTGATGCTGACCTGCGACGCCTTCGGGGTGTTGCCGCCAATCGCCAAGCTCGATCCCGCGCAGGCGATGTATCATTTCCTGTCCGGCTACACGGCCAAGGTCGCGGGCACCGAGAAAGGCGTGCGCGAACCGCGGGCGACATTCTCCACCTGTTTCGGCGCGCCCTTCATGCCGCGGCACCCTTCCGAATACGGCGCCCTGCTGCGCGAGTTGATCGCGCTGCATCAGGTCGATTGCTGGCTCGTCAACACGGGATGGACGGGCGGAAGTTATGGCGTCGGCCGCCGCATGCCGATCCAGGTCACGCGCAAACTGCTGAGCGCCGCGTTGAACGGCTCGCTCGCCAGGACAGGGTATCGCGTCGATCCGCATTTCGGCCTGTCCGTGCCGCGGTCCGTTCCCGGGGTCGAGGCCGCGATTCTCGATCCGGCGGGGACTTGGGCGTCGAGGGACGACTATGCCGCGGCGGCGCGTCGGCTCGTCGAGATGTTTCGCGAGAATTTCGTGAAATACGCGCCTTTCGTCGACGACGCCGTGCTTGGGGCGCAACCGAGCTTCCGGATGGCGGCCTAGCTTTGCGCGGCGCCGTTGACACGCGCGCCCTCCTTGCCCTTTACTGAGCCCGTGGTTATTTGAGCCGACCGGCTTGCCGCCACGTTAAACAAGGCGCTAAAAGGCCGGGTCTCCCAAAGGAAACCCGTTGTTTTTCGTTCCTTATGGAGAAACCATGTCCTCGGCGACCGATTCCAAACGTTCCCTGAAGCCCGCGACACAACTCGTGCATGGCGGAACCCTGCGCTCGCAATTCGGCGAGACGTCCGAGGCGATGTTTCTGACGCAAAGCTTCGTCTATCCGACGATGGAGGCCGCCGAGGCGCGCTTCAAGGGCGATGAGCCCGGCTACGTCTATTCTCGCTTCGCCAATCCCACCGTGTCGATGTTCGAGCAGCGCATGTGCCTGCTGGAGGGCGCCGAGGCCGCCAAGGCGACCGCCAGCGGCATGGCCGCCGTGACCGCCAGCCTGCTGTCGCAGGTTAGGGCCGGCGATCATGTCGTCTCGGCGCGGGCGCTGTTCGGCTCCTGCCTTTATGTCGTCGAGGATCTTTTGCCGCGGTTTGGCGTCGAGACGACGCTGGTCGACGGCGCCGATCTCGCGGCGTGGAAGAAGGCGCTGCGCAAGGAGACCAAGGTTCTCTTTCTGGAGACGCCGACCAATCCGACGCTCGAGGTCTACGACCTGAGGGCGCTGGCCGATCTCGCGCACGAAGTCGGCGCGAAGCTCGTCGTCGACAATGTGTTCGCGACGCCGCTGATGCAAAAGCCGTTCGAATTCGGCGCCGATATCGTCGTCTATTCCGCGACGAAGCACATCGATGGGCAGGGCCGCTGTCTTGGCGGCGTGATCCTCGGATCGCAGACGCTGATCGACGAGACGGTGCAAAATTTTTTGCGCCAGACCGGGCCGGCGATGTCGCCGTTCAACGCCTGGGTCATGCTCAAGGGGTTGGAAACGCTGCCGCTGCGCGTCGGGCAACAGACGTCGAGCGCTGGAAAAATCGCCAATTTTCTGGCGGAGCGAACGGGCGTCGCGCGCGTACTCTATCCGTTCCGCGACGACCATCCGCACGCGGCGCTGGCGCGGCGCCAGATGACTGGCGGCGGCACGCTGGTCTCCTTCGACGTGGCGGGCGGCAAGGAAGGGGCCTTCGCCCTGGCCAACGCGCTGGAAGTCGTCAAAATCTCCAATAATCTCGGCGACGCCAAGAGCCTCATCACCCATCCCGCGACGACTACGCATCAGCGCCTCTCGCCCGAGGCGCGCGCCGCGCTCGGCATCGGCGAGGGGATGCTGCGGCTTTCGGTCGGGCTGGAGGATTGCGACGATCTGATCGACGATCTCGATCGCGGCCTTTCCGCCGCCCGGCGGTCGTGACCGGGCCGCGCGTCTATCTCGATTACAACGCCACGGCGCCCCTGCGCCCGGTCGCGCGCGAGGCGATGCTGGCGGCGCTAGGCGCGCTCGGCAACCCCTCCTCGATCCACGCCGAGGGCCGGGC
>JBAUVQ010000184.1:0-2268 GCA_049583305.1 Methylocystis sp. | reverse complement strand
GGAGAAGGATTCGCCCTCATGATTTAATTTACAGAAGCTGAATCATTCGGCGGCCCTTCCTTCTCCCACTTGTGGGAGAAGGTGTCGCGCCGAAGGCGTGACGGATGAGGGCTCTGGGGAAGTTCCAACCCAGCCGCGGCGCCCCTCATCCGACCCTTGCTACGCAAGGGCCGCCTTCTCCCGCGGGCGGGAGAAGGGAGCGCCCCGAGTCGCCGCGATCAGTGCCCGTGCTCATGCCCGTGCTCATGCCCATGATCATGCGCCGGCCCCTCGGCGCTCGCCGGCACGACCACCAGCCGCCCATAGCGCACGCCGCGCTCGCCGATGACGTGCTGCGCGAAATGCTCGACCTCCGCCTTCTGGCCGCGCAGCAGCGAGACCTCCAGGCAGCTGCCCGAGTCGACATGCACATGCACGGTGGCGATCGAAAGATCGGTGTGATCGTGATGATCGTTGAGCAGCTTCTTCGACAATTGCCGCGTTTCGTGGTCGTAGACATAGACCAGCGCCGCCATGCAGCGCCGCGCGCCGTCGTCGATCTTCGGTTGCTGCATCAGTCCCGCGCGCACGAGATCGCGCACCGCCTCGGAGCGGTTCTGATGGCCGGAGGCGCGCATATAGGCGTCGAGGCTGTCCATCAGCTGGTCGTCGATGGTCATGGTCACGCGCTGCATGGCAAAACTCCCCGCTGCTAACTCCACGACAGTCATAGCCGATGGCCGCGCGTCGCGGCAACGCGCCAATCTTGCTCCCATCCGCGGCTTGAGGCATGGTGACGCCAAAAGAAGCCTAAGCTCTGGGGGGAAACGCATCCATGCGCCTGATCTGGACGAGACTGGCCGCCATTCTATTGTTGACGCTCGGCCTCGCGGCGCCGGCCAGCGCCCACACGCCCGACATTTCGACCGCCAGACTGACGCCGAAAGACGGCGGCTGGGCCGTCGAAGTCGGCTTTCTCGCCACCGATCTCGAACGCATGTTTCAGGAGACGATGAACGAACGCGCCAGCGTCGACCTGTCGCCGCCCGGCGTGCTGGAAGAGGAGATCGGCAAGTTCGTCGCGCGCCGCGTCGCCATGCACGACGCCAACGGCCGCACCTGCGTCGGCAAGGTCGAAAACGCCGGCGAAGATCCGAAGACCCCGGACTCCGCGCTGGTCGTGCTGAAGTTCAGTTGCGCCGGCGACTTCACCATCTACGACGCGACCAAGCTGCTGCAGGCGCAAGGCCCGCGCGGCAAGCAGGTGGTGACGCTCCTCGGCGCCAAGAACCCTGGCGAGACCATGCTCAACGTCAAGAGCCCGCCGCTCGATCTCACCAAGCCGCTGGAGACCACCTGGCAGCTGATGCAAAAGTTCGGCCTTGCGGGCATCGAGCACATCCTGACCGGCTACGACCACATCTGCTTCCTGATCGCGGTGATCCTGTGGGCGACCCGCGTCTGGCCGGTCGTGAAGATCGTCACGGCCTTCACCATCTCGCATTCGATCACGCTGTCGCTGGCCGCGCTCGACATCGTGACGCTGCCGACGCAACTGACCGAATCCGCCATCGCGCTGTCGATCATCTATGTCGCGGTGGAAAATTATTTCTCGCGCGACACCGACAAGCGCTGGCGCGACACGTTCTTCTTCGGCTTCATCCACGGCTTCGGCTTCGCCAGCGGCCTGAAGGAACTGAACGTCCAGCAGCAGACCATCGTGCCGGCGCTGGCCAGCTTCAACATCGGCGTCGAAATCGGCCAGATCGCCATCGTGCTGATGCTGATGCCGACCTTCCTGATGATCGACCGCCAAACCGGCGGCAAGCGCAACGAGAAACTGGTCTACGGCTTGTCGGCGCTGATCGCGCTGGCGGGGACGTATTGGCTGTTGCAGCGCCTTGGCGTCATCCCGGGATGAGTAACTTGCGGCTAAGTTTGTAGCGTCTGCGCCATCAAAGAATCCTAGTCCTAATTTCGGGCAGCCTTTACCTCGTTGATTTCAAATGACTCAAGATGACCCTTACGCAGATCGCAAACAATTAACGTTCGAGCAGGCTGAGGGAGTCGAGCCGCTGCCCGTCCAATTACTGCCTAAAGAGTTAACCAAGCAGCTAAGGGCGCTTTTGTGGGCGCTTGTATATGATAGTATGAAAGAGAATTTGAAATATGATCATATTTATGATCCGTGGAGAAGTATTCTGTATACGTATCATGTAAAGCGGGAGCATTTGCTAGCAGATGAATTCGACAATTCATTCAAGATTTTGGTGAGAAAATTTAAGAGTA
>JBAUVQ010000183.1:0-5399 GCA_049583305.1 Methylocystis sp. | reverse complement strand
GGCATGACGCGGAGCACGTCGCGGCGCTGGCGCGCGACCGCGAGAACCGCCGCCACTTGCCCGGACTGCCGCTGGCGCCGGCGGTGGCGCCGACGACGGATCTCGCCGAGCTGCGGGATGCGGATATCGTGCTGGGCGTCGTCCCGGCCCAGGCGATGCGCGGCGTCGCGAAGCGGGCGCGGGAGTTTTTGCGCGGCGGCGCGGACTTCGTGGTCTGCGCCAAGGGCATAGAGCGCGGCGGCGACAAATTCATGAGCGAGGTGATCGCCGAGGAGGCGCCGCAAGTCGAGGTCGCCGTGCTCTCGGGGCCGAGCTTCGCCTCGGACGTTTGCAAAGGCCTGCCGACGGCGGTGACGCTGGCGTCGGCTCGCGAGGAGACCGCGCGGCGCCTCGCCGAGCAATTATCGACCAAATCCTTTCGGCTGTATCGCTCGACCGACCTGCGTGGCGTCGAGATTGGCGGCGCGGCCAAGAACGTGCTGGCGATCGCCTGCGGCATGGCGTCGGGGCGAGGGCTGGGAGCCAGCGCGCAAGCGGCCTTGATCGCCCGCGGCTTCGCCGAACTCGCTCGGCTCGGGGCGGCCTGGGGCGCGCGGCAGGAAACGCTGATGGGTCTGTCGGGCCTTGGCGATCTCGTGCTCACCTGCGGCTCCGCGCAATCGCGCAATTTCGCGCTGGGGGAGGCGCTTGGCCGCGGCGAGACGCCGCGCGACGCGAGTCACGGCAAGCTCGCCGAAGGCGCCTACACGGCCGCGGCGCTGGTCGACATCGCGCGCGCGCGCAGTGTCGAAATGCCGATCGCCGAAGCCGTCGACGCGATCCTCGCGGGTCGGATGAGCGTCGAGGCGGCGATCGACGCGCTGCTGATGCGCCCGCTTCGGGCGGAGGCTTGACGAACGAAGCTGGTTATCGATCGTGGAGCGGCTAGTTATATTCGGGCGGCGCCTATGGGGGGACTCCGATGAAACCGTGCAGCACTCTGTTATCCCTCGCCGTGGCGGCGGGGCTGGCGCTGGCCTTCGCCGCGCCGCGAGCGGAGGCGCGCGGCGCCCTCGGCTACGATCAGGAGATGTGCGTGCTCAAGGTCGGGCCGGACTTTCTGTATTTCTCCGGCTACCAGTTCGCCGCGTCGCCGCGCAAATTCTGCGAGGATTTTCCCGACCTCGGCGAGACGACGCTGGTGTTCGACCTCGCGCAGGACGAACTGCGCCAGATGAAGCTGGATTTTCGCATTTTGCGCGACACCGGCGAGACGGCCGAGGGCGCGCCCGCGGACGGGCCGACCGTGGCCTATTTGCCGCCGGAGATCTACCCCAAGGGGACGTTCAGTTTCGTCCATAAGTTCGAAGAGCCCGGAAATTTCATTGGCGTCGTGACTGTTGACGGACCCAACGGCGAGCATTGGGTGGCGCGCTACCCCTTCTCGGTCGGCGGAGCGCCGAGGTCCAGGACGCCCTTCGTGCTGCTGGCGCTGGCCTGCGTGCTCGCGCTGGGGCTGTATTTCGCGAGTCGTCCGGTCAAGAAGAAAGCTTGAGTCCGGCGGAGCGGCTTCGGCCTAAGCGACCCGCCGCGCGAAATCGGGAAGACGTGGGCATGCGGTCATATCGAGCACGGCGCGAAAGCCGTCGGCGTCGAAGCCGCATCGCCACGACGGAGTTTGGGATGACCGAGCCCGCGTCCCGCCGGAGCGCGAGTCGCGCGCCCGCACCAGGCCTTGCATCGCCCGATTATGCGTGAGGCAGCAGAGATCGAGCGTGCGCGCGCCGGCTTCCCGCGCCGCCTCGACGATTCTCGCGAGGAGCGCGGCGCCGACGCCCCGTCCGCGCCACTCCTTTTCGACGCTGAAGGCGGCCTCGGCGGCGTTAAGTTCAGCCAGATGAGGCGACGTCGCCGCTCGATATTCAGTCGCCGCCGACTGGTGAGGCCGCCCCCATCGGATTGACTCTTCCTTGTCGCCGAGGATTTCGCCAGGGGGACGAAGACCTTGCCGCGGGCCCGTTCGATGAGGATCGAGCAAGTTGATCCGTGGTGAATAATTCAATGTGCTTCTATGCTTATCTGGCGCATACAGCAGTTGAATAGTTCAGCGCTGTTGTGTCGAATAAATATATATCTAATTTCCGTTGCGGTGCGGGTGGCGAAATGACGAGTGCGATGCATCACGGTTGGCGCCATGGTTTGGACACATCTAGGCTTTAGCGCTGCATGATCGCATCGAGTTCGAACGTTGACAGTGACAGTTCGAGCGCTATCGTAAACAGACACAGGAGATGTTTTTGAAAAAATTAGCTTATAGCCTCGCCGCGCTTTTGACGCTTGCGCTGCCCGCGACGGCGGCGACCTGGACCGGGAAGGCTTCTTATTACGGGCTCAAGGGCCGCACCGCGAATGGCGGCCACGTCGGCGGCCTCACGGCCGCGCATCGCACCCTCCCGTTTGGCTCGAAGGCGCGGGTGACCAACCTCGGCAATCACCGCTCCGTCGTCGTCACGATCAACGATCGTGGGCCGTTCACCGGAGGCAGGATCATCGACGTGTCGACGAGCGCGGCGGACGCGCTTGGTTTTCGCAAGGCGGGCGTCGCGCACGTGCGGGTCGAGGCCATGCGGTGACGCGCCCCGTGAAGAGTCCGCTTTGAAGTTTCGTTAAGCAAAGACTTGAACTTCGCGACGCCGAAAGGCTGAATAATGCGCCGGGGCGATGACGCCTCGCCGCCGCCCGTATGAATTTGCAACATAATCCTTCCCAAAATAAATATTTCAGTAAGTAAAGGCCTTGCGATCCGAACGTCGCGGGCTATCCGCCGCTAATTGCGTCGCAAATCGGTCTCCAATTCCTAACAATGCGTTGAAATTAGAAAGCGCCTTGAATACGTGTGTTTAGGCAAATCTTAAAGTCGATCGCCTACAAACAGCCTACTACGTGTTTGTTCGAGTATGTGAGTAACGATATGACCGAGACGTATCGTCCGCGTGTCAAATATGTGATCGGCCCCGACGGGAGTCCCCTGACGATCGCCGATCTGCCTCCAGCAACCACGAGGCGCTGGGTCATTCGCCGCAAGGCGGAGGTCGTCGCGGCCGTTCGCGGCGGACTTTTGTCCCTCGACGAGGCTTGCAGCCGTTACACGCTGACAGTCGACGAGTTCCTGAGTTGGCAAATGTCTATTGATCAGTATGGCCTCGCCGGCTTGCGAACGACGAGGCTGCAGCAATATCGCGCGTAACGGGGAAGCGTTTCTCGCCGTTGCAACAAAAAGCCGGCTCCAATTCTTGGGGCCGGCTTTTCCATGTTTTCGTCCTTATTTTATCGTGTTTTCTTCACGCGAACCGGTTCCCACTTCGCTCGAAAACACTCTATGTCGCCGCCGGCGGCCCGCCGCGCCTCCGCCGCAGCGCGTCGGCGAGTTTGCCGCGTTCGAAAATCACCACCACCACGATCGCGAACAGCAGCGGGATAATCAGATAGAACAAACGCCAGACAAGCAGCGCCGCCAGGACTTTCACGCGCGCGACATCGGGCATCAGCTTGATGAACAGCAGTTCGAACACGCCGAGCCCGCCCGGCGCGTGCGACACCAGCGCCGCCGAGAAGGACAGAAGGAAGGCGCCGAGCACGACGAGATAACCGGGATTGCCGACCTCGGGCAGCGCGAAATAGATGATCGCGGCCGCGCCGATCAGCTCTAGCGGCGCCGCGAACAGCTGCTGCACCATCACGTCGGGGCGGGGATAGACGATCTCGTGGCCGGCGACCCTGAACGGCTTGAAATGCTTCAGCGAGCCAATGATGTAGAGCGACACGCCGGCAAGGCACGCGAGCCCGACGCCGCGAGCCGCGTGGGGATGGGTGAAAATGTCCGGCAGGAATCCCGAGAGGCGCTGCATCAAATCGGGATCGTAAGTGAGCAGCAGGCCGCCGAGCAGCACATTGCCGAAGCCGAAGGTGTAGGAGCAAAGCACGACCAGCACCGCCACCTGCGCGGCGGTCAGCCCCTTGGTCGAATAGGCGCGGTAGCGCACCATCGCGCCGGAAAAAACGCTCGCGCCGATATTGTGCGACAGCGCGTAGGTGGTGAAGGAGCACAGCGAGATGAACACCCAGGAAATGTGTTTCACGCCAAGGTGCAGCAGGGCGATGCGGTCGTACCAGGCGAGCGCGAAATAGGCCAGGATCGTGCCGGCGCCGGCCAGCACGTAGTTGCGCGTGGAGATGGCGTGGAGCGCGGACCAAACCTCCGTTCCGACCGATTCGCCCTTAAACTCGTGGTAGAGCAGATAAAAGGAGGCGAGGACGGCGACGAGGCCGAGGGCTGGCCAGAGATATTCGAGGTATTTTTTCATGCGGCCTATCGCGCTGGGGGAACCAGGTCGCTCGCTCGAACGGCCGCAAGCTGGCCATGTGAGACTCTCCCTCGCATAGCGCAGTCCGTGCCGCAAGTCCCATGTGCCCAAGGCTTCGCTCGCCTCGGCTTGCCTTCGTGGCGCGTCGGCGTCACTCTAATGTCCGCGCGGCGGCGGATGCGGAGAGCGTCTTATGAATTTATATCGACGTATCAAGGGGTTGATTATTACGCCCGACACGGAATGGGTCGAAATCGAAGCCGAGAACAAAAGCGTTTTCGAGCTGTACCGGGACTTTATCGTCTATCTCGCGCTGATTCCGCCATTCGCCAGTTTTCTCGGCGGCTATTTCTTCGGCTTCGGGCGTGGTCCCACCGATGTCGATCATCTCTCGTTGGGCGCGGGCCTCCTCCGCGCCGCCGTTCAATATACCCTCAGCCTGCCGTTGCTTTATCTGGTGGCCTTCGTCATTTCCAGCATCACGCCGCATTTCGATGGCAAGGCGGACGACAAGCGCGCGCTGACGCTGGCGGCCTATTCCTACGCGCCGGCCTGGCTCGCGGCGGTATTCGGCCTGATCCCCGGTCTGCGATGGCTCGACATTCTGGGGTTCTATGGAATCTATGTGTTTTATCATGGCCTGCCGCGCATGATGAAATGTCCGAAGGACCACGCCGACGTGTTCACGATGGCGGTGCTGGTTCTCAGTGTCGCGACCGCCGCGCTGCACGGCTGGATCGTGCATTCGCTGATGCGATTGTGAGCGTTTCGGAGTGACTTTTCGAGACCTGACGCGTCCCGCCGAAAACTGTTTCCTCCCGCGCCGGAAAGTCGGATAAACACGGCTCCCGATTCCGCCAAAACCCTAAGCGCGCCATGCTCGTTCGCCTTTCCATCCGCGACATCGTGCTGATCGACGCGCTCGACCTCGATTTTTCGGGCGGGCTGACGACGCTCACCGGCGAGACCGGCGCGGGCAAGTCGATCCTGCTCGACGCCTTCGTGCTGGCGCTGGGCGGGCGCGGCGACGCGGCGCTGGTGCGCGCGGGACAGCCG
>JBAUVQ010000182.1:0-18377 GCA_049583305.1 Methylocystis sp. | reverse complement strand
CCTTGCCCTCCTCCGGCGTCACCTTCAGCGAGGTGATGCGGTTGCGGATTTTGCGCAGGACCTCGAAGCGGAACCCGTGGAAGCGGAAGACCTGGCCCGCCTCGGGAATGGCGCCGGCTTCGTGGATGACGAGGCCGGCGATCGTCGTCGCCTCCTCGTCGGGCAGATCCCACTCCATCGCGCGGTTGAGATCGCGCAGCGGCACCGCGCCGTCGACCAGCACCGAACCGTCCTTTTGCGGTCGCAGGCCCTGCACGGCGATGTCATGCTCGTCGCGGATGTCGCCGACGATCTCCTCCAGAATATCCTCGAGCGTGACGAGGCCCATGACCTCGCCATATTCGTCGACGACGAAGGCGAGATGCGTCTTGCGCTTGAGAAACTCCTCCAGTTGGTCCTTGAGCGTCGTCGCTTCCGGCGTGAACCACGGCGGCAGCATGATCTCGTCGATCGACAGTTTCGAGGCGACGCCGCCGGCGGCGTCAAGCGCGCGCAAGAGATCCTTGGAGTGCAGCACGCCCATGAAATTATCGGGACGCTCGCGCCACAGCGGCATGCGCGTGTATGGCGACGCGAGCACTTCGCGGATGATGTCGCCCGGCGGCAGATCGGCGTCGACGGCCCTGATCTTGGTGCGGTGAACCATCACGTCCGACACATGCATGACCTGTAGATCGAGCACGCCGCCGAACATGTCGCGGGCGCTGCGCTCGACATTGCCTTCCTCGTGCATGATGTCGACGGCGCTCATAAGCTCGTCGTAGGGCGACAGCACCTTTCGGCCGTGGCCGAGTTCGACGCCCGCCCGTTCGAGCAACCAGCGCACGAAATGCTCGACGCCCGCCAGCAGCGGACCGAAGATCGAAACGAACAAATGCACGGAGCGCGCGACGCGCAGCGAAATCCGGTCGGGCTGGTTGATCGCCAGCGTTTTCGGCAGCACTTCCGCGAACACCAGCAGCAGAATGGTCATCAGAAAAGTGGCGTAGACCGCGCCGTTCTCTCCGACCAGCAACACGAACACGCTGGTCGCGAAAGCCGAGCCGCCGATGTTGACCAGCGTGCCGCCGAACAACAGCGCGGCGATCATGCGGTTGCGCTGGCGCAGCAGACGCGAGACCGTCGCGGCGCGCTTGTCGCCGTCCTTTTCGAGCGCGTGCATGTTCGCCGCCGAGGCCGCCGTCAAAGCCGTCTCGGAACCCGAGAAGAACGCGGACAGCAATACGCAGGCGAGCACGATCAGCGACGCCGTTCCGATGTCGACGTAATTCAATCCGGCCTCCGGGATATGGACGGGCGCGGTTCGCGCATGTCTCTTACGCTAAACTTCGCTACGCAGAAAAGCTCGCGCGTCGGCCGCGTCGATCGACTTGGCGACGAAGGCGTCGCCTATGCCGCGCAGCAGGACGAAGGTCAGGGCGCCGCGCTCGACCTTCTTGTCCTGATACATCGCGTCCATGATGGCGTCGGCGGTGAAGTCGGCGCCGGGAATGTCGCCGACGCGGGTCGGGAGGCCGAGGCTCGACAGGTGGCGTTCGACGCGCGTCGCGTCCTGACCGTCGCACAGGCCAAGACGCTGGGAGAAGCGAAGCGCCAGCGCGAGGCCGATCGCGACTCCCTCCCCATGCACGAGACGCGCGCTGTCATATCCGACGAGACGCTCCAGCGCGTGGCCGAATGTGTGCCCGAGATTGAGCAAAGCGCGGTCGCCCTGCTCGGTCTCGTCTCTGGAAACGATCTTCGCCTTGCTCTCGCAACTCACCGCGACGGCGCAGATTTGTTCGGGCTTGCCGTGAGACACCGCCTCGCCGTCCGCTTCCAGCCATTCGTAAAAGCGGCGATCGCCGATCAGCCCATACTTGACCACCTCGGCGTAGCCGGCGCGAAACTCGCGCGGCGGCAGCGTTGCCAGCGTGTCGACATCGGCGAGCACCAGCGACGGCTGGTGAAAGGCGCCGATCAGATTTTTGCCTTGCGGCGAATTGATTCCGGTCTTGCCGCCGACCGAACTGTCGACCTGCGCCAGCAGCGTCGTCGGAATTTGCACGAAGCGCGCGCCGCGCCGCAGGCTCGCGGCGACATAGCCCGCGAGATCGCCGACGACGCCCCCGCCGAGCGCCACGACCACATCGCGCCGCTCGATTTTCGCCGCGAGCGCCTCCTCGCAAACACGGCCGAAAACCGCGAGCGATTTGGAGCCCTCGCCCGGCTCGACGACTATCGTGCTGAAGCGAACGCCCGCCGCCCCAAGACTTTCCTCGAGCGCGGGCAGATGCAGCCGCGCCACATTGGCGTCGGTGACGATGGCGCAGGCCGCGCCGGGCGCGACGGCGGCTATTTTCTCGCCCGCCTCGGCGAGGAGACCCGCGCCGATGAGAATGTCGTAAGAGCGCGCGCCAAGCTCCACCCGCACGTGCTCCCTATGCAAGGGCGCGTCGGACGGCTGAGGGCGCGGCGGGAAATGAGTCATGATCGGCTGGGTTTCCTTCGTGGCGTGACGGGCGTCGAGCATAAGGCCCGGCAGGCGTTCCGCGAGGACGTCGAGCGTCTCCTCGACCATCGCGTCCTGGGGCATGTCGCGCGAGACGACTCTCATATCGGCGTGGGCATAGACGGGATAGCGTTCGTCCATCAGTCGACGCAAGGTCCCCGAGGGATCGGCCGTCTGCAACAACGGGCGGTCGGCCTTGCGCCGCACGCGCTTGAACAGGGTTTCGTGGTCGGCGTCGAACCACAGGGAGACGCCCCGCTCCGCGATGCGCTGGCGCGTGCGCGGATCGAGAAAGGCGCCGCCGCCGGTCGCCAAAACCGCCGGCCCGCTGTTCAGCAAACGCGCCACCACCCGGCGCTCTCCGTCGCGAAAATAGCCTTCGCCGTATTTCGCGAAAATCTCGGGGATCGACATGCAGGCGGCGGCGACGATCTCGGCGTCGGCGTCGACGAATTTCAGACCGAGTCGCGTCGCGAGCCGCTGGCCTATGGCGCTTTTGCCGGAGCCCATCATCCCGATCAGCACGATGCAACGGTCGTCCAGCGCGGCGCGGATCGCCGGCAACCGCGGATCGGGCGGCGCCATCTGGTTCGCATTGGCGCCCTGGCTCTTGATCATGAGCCCCAATCTATACCGGCCTCGCCGGAAATTCAGCTGAAATTCGCCGCGGCCCGGCACCGGTCACGCGCGAAGCTCCCGCTCCAGGAACGCCGCCATGAAACCCGGAATTCGCCGATCGGCCAGTTCCTCGCGCCGCAGGACCACGCGGGCGCCCGCCAGCTCCGGCTTTTCCTCGGCGGCGATATGGCGTTCGACGCGCGCCAGCAACAGATGCGCCGGCTCCGGCCAATCCACGATATTCACGCAGGCGACGCGCTGGCCGTCGAAAACGATGCGCCAGTCCGGCGCGAACATCCGCCTTGTGATGGAAACGCCTGTTTCCTCGGCGAGTTCTCGAACAATGCTGCCGCCAAGATCGACCGTCTCTCCGACAATATCGGAAAGATCAGGCGTGCCGCACGGAAAATACAACTGGCCGGCGGAGGAATGACCCGCCCCCATTTCGCCGAGTAGAAAGCCGCCGTCGATCGAGCGCAGCGCCGGCATCGAGAAGCAGTTGTAGACTTCGCGGTCGGGAAAGCCGAAATCGCGCCAGGCGAGGAAGCGCGAGAAGCGCGTTTCGAAAAAATCGACTTCGAGCACCGTTAGATTGTCGGCGTCGACCCTTGTCTCCACGCGGCTCGCGAGCAATACGCGCCCGTCGTAGAGTGAGGGGTTGATCTTCGTCCGATCGCGCCAATGCGCGGCGATCTCGCCGCCGGCGTCGCGATCGAATTCCCAATGGCGCGGCGCCAGGCGGCAGGCCAGCCGATCCACTCGCAAAATCAGCGCACCCTCCGTCAAAACGTCAGCTCTCCGTGGGCGATTTCCACAGCCTGACCGCCAATATGGACATTGGTCAGGGCTCCGGCCGCGATGCTCATGCTCAACGTCAATCGCGAAGGACGGCCGATTTGATGCCCTTGTTCGATGAAAATCTGGTGTTCCCCATCCTCGGGGCGCTCGAAGTCGGCGGCAAGCGCGGCGAAAGCCGCGGCCGCGCCGCCCCTCGCGGGGTCCTCGACGCCTCCGGGACCGAAGACGCGCGCGAGAATCGTGCTGTCCGGCGCGATCGTTTCGTCCGAATAGACATGGACGCCGGCGGCGGCGGAGAGAATATTTCCGAAATGGGCGGGAGCCGGGTTCGCGCGCTCCAGCGCGGCGCGCGAGGCGACGGGCACGAAGACGAAGGGCGCGAAGGCGCTGTATACGCTCGCCACGTGGGCGTTGAAGCCGATGTCCGCGGGCGCGAGCCCCAGGGCCTCCGCCAGCGCCTCCACGCCGGGGGCCTCGCCTGCCCGCCGCGCGACGTGGCGCGGCGCGAATTGCGCGTAACACACCCCGTCCCCGCGCCTGATCACCTCGCAGGATAAAATCTCGTCCGCGAGCTCCAAGACGACCATCACCTCGCGCCGCGCCAAAATCTCGGCCGCCCTGGATCGCGCGAGCGATATGGCGACGCCGATGACCGCCTGCGCGCTGAAGGAGCGCTCTTCTCCAAGAGGCGAGAAAACACGTATCCGCGCGCTGTTGACCGGATCGCGCGATCGGCGCACGAACGCGGCCGCGGGCAGGTTGAACTCGCGCGCGAGAGCCGCCATGTCGTTTGAGGCGAGCGCATCCGCGTCGTCGAAGACGACCATCGGCTTGCCGCCGAATCTTTCGCGCGTGAACACGTCGAGCGTGTGGAAGCGCAGGGGCGCCATCACCAGACTTCCAGCGCGCCCTGCATTTCGAGGATCGTGACGCTGTCGCGGTATTCGATGAGTTCGACGATCAGGCCGTCCTCGAATTTGACGAACTCCGCGAGTTCGACCACCCCGCGCCGGCCCGTGCCACGATGACGCCAATGAACGGTGCGGCGGCAGGCGAGTCGTCCGCCGTCGACAAGAATGTCGGACAGCTCGTAGTCCAGTTGCTCGAAGTCGACGTTGATGGCGCGGACGATGTTTATCACCGCTTCGACGCCCACATGCTTCCCGGCATATGGAATTCGCGTCCTTTGACCGACGAATTCGCAGACAATCTCCGGCGAGTAGTATTCACGGATCAGAGCGACATCCGGCCCTCGCGCCGACGCGAAATTCGCCAGCTCGTTGACGCGCGAAACGATTTCCTTGCGGCTCAGCCCTGGCCCGGTGGGGCGCATCATCCGGTCGAAGGTGGAGAGCGCGTCGCGTCCGATCCCCGGCGGCGAGGGATAATCGAGATATTCGTATAATTCGACGATCTCGCTCCCGCGCCACTTGAGAAAATAGGCCATGTCGATGACGTAGACTCGGCCGGTTCCGCGATGACGCCAGCAGGTGCTCCAACGCACCGCCGCCCGGCCGTTCTCGACCAACACATCGACGATCTCGCCGTCGAGCGCCTCGTAATCGATCTCCGACCGGCGCATGCTTGCGATAAAAGCGTCCCGACCGCGCGACGTGCCCGAACTGAACAAACCCAGCTGCGTGCAATTGAAATGCACGACCACGTCGGGCGCGAAGTGCTTCGCCATCCGCCCCAACTGGCCGGTCAAGCGAAAATGCGCGATCTCGCCTAGACGGCAGCGAATTTCGCCGTCGGGCAATTGGGCTGATGGCCCCGCTTTCGCACCCATGACGGCATTCCCAAAGCGCTCCGGCTCCCCCAAGGCGCCGGTTTAATACACAAGCCGCTTCCGCCTTGACTTTCGACAAATCATCGAGAGTCAAGGCGTTACGAATACACTACGCGCTAATTGCGGGCCTTGTCGACCAGCTTGTTCTTGCCGATCCAGGGCATCATGCCGCGGAGACGCGCTCCAACCTCTTCAATCGCATGGGCATTGTTGCGCGCGCGCGTGGCCTTGAACGAAGTTTGATTAACCTTATTTTCAAGCATCCAATCACGGGTGAATTTGCCGGATTGAATATCTTCGAGAACGCGCTTCATCTCCGCCTTGGTTTCGGGAGTGACGATGCGCGGTCCCGTGACATACTCACCATATTCGGCGGTGTTGGACACCGAATAATTCATGTTGGCGATGCCGCCCTCGTAGATGAGATCGACGATCAGCTTCACTTCGTGCAGGCACTCGAAATAGGCCATCTCCGGCGCATAGCCCGCTTCCACCAGCGTCTCGAAGCCGGCGCGGATCAGTTCGACGAGACCGCCGCACAGCACGACCTGCTCGCCGAACAGATCGGTCTCGCATTCCTCGCGGAACGTGGTCTCGATGATGCCGGCCCGGCCGCCGCCGATGGCGCTGGCGTAGGACAGGCCCAGCTCATGGGCGTTGCCGGAGGCGTTCTGGTGAACGGCGATCAGGCAGGGGACGCCGCCGCCCTTGAGGTATTCGCCGCGCACGGTGTGGCCGGGGCCCTTGGGCGCGACCATCGCCACGTCGAGATCCTTGCGCGGCTCGATCAGGTTGAAATGGATGTTGAGGCCATGAGCGAACAGCAGGGCCGCTCCCTGCTTCAGATTGGGCGCGAGGTCATTGGCGTAGATTTCGCCCTGCAATTCGTCGGGCGTCAGCATCATCACGACATCGGCCCATTTGGCGGCCTCGGCCACCTCCATGACCTTGAGCCCGGCGCCTTCGGCCTTGGCGGCGGAAGTCGAGCCCTTGCGCAGCGCCACCGCCACGTTCGGAACGCCGCTTTCCTTGAGGTTCAGGGCGTGGGCGAAGCCCTGGCTGCCATAGCCGACAATGGCGACGTTCTTGCTCTTGATCAGGTTAATATCGGCGTCCCGGTCGTAATAAACGCGCATTTTCCGCAGCTTCCCGATTTATGGGACGATCTTGTCGTCGTCCCCGTTTGAATGTTGTTGCCCGCCTTCTAATCGGCCGAGGGGCCGGCGTCAAAGGAAACGGCGGGGCGACGCTCGTCCCCGGCGCCGTTCAATTTCGATCCCGCGCCGGCTTATGGAGCGTCAGGTTCGCCCGGCGAGCCGTTCGCATCGATCCCGACGAGCGCCGCGAGACGCCGCCGAACTTCGGCGAGCGTCGCCTCGGGCACCCTGCCCGCGGGCCTAAATCCGCGCGCCGCGCGATCCACCGAGCGAACCTGATCGACGAGAATGGCTCCACGCACGCCCGAACCCTCCGGCACGGCCACCTTGGTCGGCCAGGGCCGTTCATTGCTTGTTATCGGGCACACAATCGCCTTCGCGTCGTGCTCGTGATAGTCGATATCGGTGAGCACCAGCGCGGGACGCACGCCATCCTGCTCGCTGCCGCGAATGGGCCGAAAATCGGCCCACACAATATCACCGGCTCGGATGTTCGATTTTTCGGCCGGTGTAGTCATCCTCGATAATCTCCGCCCCGCGATCATCTCCCCAATCCTCGAAAGGCGGGGCGTTTTCCGGCCCGAGCCGGATCATCTCGGCGACCATTTCCGCGAGAGTGACGCGCGGCGGCGACACGACGGGCTTCACCGTGATTTCAACCTCCTGCCCCGGTCGCAGCTTCATCTCGTCGACCAGCGCCTTGGGGAGGCGCACGGCGGCGCTATTGCCCCATTTGGCGACACGGGCTCGCATAACCAGTCCCTCCGATTGGATATACATTGTATATCCAGCCGCCGCCGCCGTCCATTCAGATCGGCTCCGGCCCGCGCGAAATCGCCGCGACGCCGGTGCGCGAGACCTCGACGAGGCCGATGGGGCGCATCAGATCGACGAATTCGTCGATCTTTTCGGGCTTGCCGGTCAGCTCGAAAATAAAGCTCTCGGTCGTCGCGTCGACGACGCGGGCGCGAAAGGCCTCGGCCAGTTGCAGCGCGTCGTTGCGATTGTCGCCGCGGCCGCGCACCTTGACCATCGCCAGTTCGCGCTCCAGGCCGCGCCCGTTCACCGAGAGATCGGTGACCTGTCGCACGGGCACCAGCCGCTCCAGCTGATGCCGGATCTGCTCGATCGTCTCCGGCGCGCCGGAGGTTCTGATCGTGATGCGCGAGAGATGCTCGGCGTGGGCGACCTCGGCGACGGTGAGGCTTTCGATATTATAGCCGCGTCCCGAAAACAGCCCGACGACCCGGGCCAACACGCCCGGCTCGTTGTCCACCAGGACGGAGAGGGTGTGCGGCTCGGTTTTGCCTTGCTTCGTCGCGGCGGAATAGGGAGAAGGCGGGGATGCGGGAGCGTTCATGGATCGATTGTTCCTAAAGAGAGCGCCGGAATCTAATGCGTTTCCGGATGAATCGCGTTCAAACGCTGCTCGACGCGACGAAGTCGTTCCTCGAATTCGGAGATGAGAACGCCATGGCCGATCGCCGAAGAGTGATATTCCACCACGGCGCGACGCAATCCAACGATTTGTTCGCCGAGCCGCTTTTCGACGGCCAGAATATCGGACGCGACGTCGGCGCGAAGAGAGTGCATCTCGGAGCGAAACTCCGAGCGCAACGCGTCGCCCTGATCGTCGATTTTTTTGTCTACACGGCCAATGTCCTCGCGTATGCCGCGAAGCAGTTGCAAAACGAGACTGTCGGGTTCGGTCATAATTTCCCTCCACGCGGCTCAAGGCTCGCTCTCATTTTCGCGGACGAGGCTCTTGCACAGGCGCGGGTGCGGCGTCCTCGTTGAAAGGAAGGGGTTTCCAATACCCTGGTTGATAGTGATGTCTGAACACCCAAGACCGGTCGGTCGCCGTATCCAGGAGCACAACGCCCATCCCTGTGCCCGCGACTTGGTATCATCCGAGTTGCTCCGCTGACTTTACGGAATGGTTTTCGTCTTCCATCGTCAGTTCCTCCGCCGGATGACAGCCTACTCTCCTTAAACCAGCATCTTGCCCTTTTCGTCGATGATCGCGCCGAGATCGACGCCGGCGTCGTCGGAAAGATCGGCCATCAGCATGTCGTTATGCGCCTTGCCCGAGGGGATCATCGGGAAGCAGTTCTCGCCCTTCTCGACGACGCAATCGAACAGCACGGGACCGTCGTAATCCAGCATCTCCTGGATCGCCGCGTCGAGGCCGGCGGGATCGTAACAGCGAAGGCCCTTGGCGCCGAAGGCTTCCGCGAGCTTGACGAAGTCCGGCAACGCCTCGGAATAGCTGTGCGAATAGCGCCCGCCGTGCAGCAGTTCCTGCCACTGGCGCACCATGCCCATATATTCGTTGTTCAGGATGAACACCTTGACCGGCAGCCGATATTGGATCGCGGTCGAGAGTTCCTGGATGCACATCAGGATCGACGCCTCGCCGGCGATGTCGATGATGAGCGAGCGCGGATGCGCCAGCTGCGCGCCGATGGCGGCGGGGAGGCCGTAGCCCATCGTGCCGAGGCCGCCCGAGGTCATCCAGCGGTTGGGCTCGTCGAAATGAAAGTGCTGCGCGGCCCACATCTGGTGCTGGCCGACTTCCGTCGTGATGTAGACATCCTTGTCCTTGGTCAGTTCATAGAGCCGCTGCACCGCGTATTGCGGCTTGATCGTCGTCTTTGAATTGCGATAGGCGAGCGACTTGCGGGCGCGCCAATGATCGATTTGCGCGCGCCAGGCGTCGAGCGGCTGCTTTTCGGCGTGCATCGCCTCGGAGCGCCACACGCGCACCATCGCCTCCAGCACATGGCCGCAATCGCCGACGATGGGAAGATCGACCTTGACGTTCTTGTTGATCGAGGAACGGTCGATGTCGATGTGGATTTTCTTCGATCCGGGCGAGAAGGCGTCGAGCCGTCCGGTGATGCGGTCGTCGAAGCGCGAGCCGACCGCGATCATCAGATCGCAGTCGTGCATCGCGTTATTGGCCTCGAAAGTGCCGTGCATGCCGAGCATGCCGAGCCATTGCTCGCCAGACGCCGGATAAGCGCCAAGACCCATCAGCGTCGAGGTGATGGGAAAGCCGGTCAGCGCGACGAGTTCGCGCAGCGTCGCCGCCGCCACCGGGCCGGAGTTGATGACGCCGCCGCCGGTGTAAAACACCGGGCGCTTGGCGGCCGCCATCATTTGCACGGCCTCGCGGATCAGGCTCACGTCGCCGTCGAGCTGCGGATGATAGGTCTTGTGATGCACATTATGCGGCGGCGCGTAGAGGCCGCGGGCGAATTGCACGTCCTTCGGGATGTCGACCACGACGGGGCCGGGACGCCCGCTCGACGCCACGTAAAACGCCTCGTGCAGCACGCGGCAGAGATCGTCGATGCTTTTGACGAGATAATTATGCTTGGTGCAGTGGCGGGTGATGCCGACCGTGTCGCATTCCTGAAAGGCGTCGGAGCCAATCAGATGCGTCGGAACCTGTCCGGTGATGCAGACCAGCGGAATGCTGTCCATCAGCGCGTCGGTGAGGCCGGTGACGGTGTTGGTGGCGCCAGGGCCCGACGTGACGAGCAGCGTCCCGACCTTGCCGGAGGAGCGGGCGTAGCCCTCGGCCGCGTGCGCGGCGCCCTGCTCGTGCCGGACCAGGATGTGGCGCACGGTCTCCTGCTGGAACAGCACGTCGTAGATCGGAAGGACGGCGCCGCCGGGATAGCCAAAGAGAACGTCGACGCCATGATCCTTCAGGGCCTCGACCACCATTTCAGCGCCGGTCATCTCTTTCGACATCGTCTTGGCTTTCCGTTTTTTTTCGTTGTCGCGGTTCTTTTTAGGGCTTGGCGAATTTTGGGCAACAAAAAAGGCCCACGAGGGGCCTTTGGTCAAGCGCCAGTCGCGGAAACCGGGCTATGCCCGGTCCGGCGCTGGCGCGAAAAATACGAGGAGGCGGTGGGTCACGTGGCGCGCTCTCTGGGTTTTGGTGGCGCGCAAGTTAGGCGAGGGCGGGGCGGAGGTCAAGGGTCGGATGCGGGTGGTGGGCGGTTGGCGGACGACGAGCGCGCGTCGATGACACCGAGTCAGCAGTCGCCGCC
The DNA here is from genome assembly GCA_049583305.1 of Methylocystis sp. Taxonomy (GTDB): domain Bacteria; phylum Pseudomonadota; class Alphaproteobacteria; order Rhizobiales; family Beijerinckiaceae; genus Methylocystis. The sequence continues at coordinate 7,460 of JBAUVQ010000182.1, read as the reverse complement.
AAAGCTCGCCTAACGCGAAACGCCGCGCGGGAAAATGAAGGCTTCCGCTCCATCGCTAACAACGGCGATGATCGACGCGTTGAGCGCGGGGAAATCGAAAAAAGGCTAACGTTGCATTTTTGCAACAGTTTAATCCGCCGAATCAGGTTAGCCTTCGAACGTTGATCGCAATGGACAGCGATGGAGCTAATCATGAAATTACTCCTTAAATATGGTTTGGCGCTCTGCGCCGCCGTATTAAATTTTGCGCCGTCAAACGCAAGCGCATGTGTTGAATACTGCACAAATGACAAACCGCCGGTCTGCACTCGGTGCATCGCGCGTGGCTTTGTAGCGGAAGGGATGAATATTACTCCTAATGACGGGGTTAAGAGCACGATCTATACTTCTCGACAGACTGTTGATGCGATCAATAAGGCAGATGCAGCCAAACAGTGAACCGAGTGAATCCATAGACGAATGAAGTTAGCAAGCGCGCGGCTCTGGCGGCGGCGCGGCGTTGGCCGCAATTGTGGGGGAGGCGGATGCGAATTAGCCGAACTTCTAAAGCTTTGTCCGGCGTAATTGCGTTTGGTTCGCTCGGCGCTTGCGGCCTAGCCGTTCCGCAGATTGGGGAAGTTTGGGATGGGAAAACTGGAACGCAAGAACTTGAGTACGAGATCAGAAGAAAGATATATTGCGATCTAAAAGACGCGGCTAAGGCGGCGACCGATTACACGGCCATTACCAGAGACGATACAACTGGAAAGATTATTTCGAAAGCAAATATGCTCCCGGACTCTTGGGGCGCCCAAATGACTTTGCAGTTGCAGGTAGACGAATCAAGCGCGGTTAATCCTGGTGTTGCATTTAATACGCCGCTTCACTCGGCAATAACAAATTTTGGCGGTGAATACATATCTCCGTCTGGTTCCGCGTTAAGCACCGCGACTTATCCATTTTTAAGCACTCCGCAATCGTACAGCCTCGGATTGGGAGGGACGATTTCATCAACCGCGACCCGTGTCGACAAGTTCAACGCGTACTGGTCCGTGGCAAAATTGAAAGAACCCAAAAAGAAAGGCCCGTCGGCGTTATGTGACGGAGCGCCAAATATTTTCGTTGAAAATTCGACCCCGAGTTCGTCCTCTCTCCTTATTCAAAGTGATCTTGGACTCAAAGACTGGCTTGTTGGCGCCTTGAAGACTGAAGGGTCCATTTATTCCGACCAAATGCCTTCTAGCGGGACATCGGGAGCCACCAATAATGGCGGTTCTGGTTCCAAGACGGCGTTTGAACCCTCGGAGCTTTCCATCGAAATAAAGTTTATCGTTGTCTCAACCGGAAATGTCACTCCGACATGGAAACTTGTTCGCGTTTCAGCGAATACGGGTAACTCTCCATTATTTAGCTCTGGGCGAACCCGAACACATGATCTTTTAATCACTTTCGGTCCGCAAAAGAATACGTCTCTTCATACGGCGGGCCAAATTGGTCAAGCGTTCTCCAGCGCGCTAACCTCCGCCTCACAGCAATAGCAAGCGGGCCTCCACCTGGAGACCCTGGCAGGCGAAATCAGCGTTACTTTGTCGGCAACCCGCGCCACTCTCATATCGAGTTGGCGCGGGCGCAATTCGCGGGTAGCCCTCTCCTGAAACTCAGTGCTCATGCGGCGATCCTGAGATCGACGTGAAAGCCGAGAGCGCGGATCCTGTTTGCGAGATTTTGGGCCGTACGTTGGGGGTTTCTGGGCTTTCGGTAGTCGGGGCCGAGGTCTTGGTAGAAAGTTCCGTCCTTGAGCATGTGGTAGACGGTTCGCAGCATGGCGGCGGCAACGGCGATGAGCGCTTTCTTGGGGCCGATCCGCCCCCTGAGGCTGTGGTATCTGGCCTTGAAGCTGGAGCCTTTGGCTTTCGAGGCGGCCAGGGCGGCCTGCGCCAGCACGGGTTTCAGCCAGGGCGCGCCCTTTCGCAGCCGCCGCGATCGTTTGCGGCCGGCGCTCTCGTCGAGGCGCGGACACAGGCCCGCCCACGAAACGAGATGCTCGGCGCTGGGAAAGGCGCTCATGTCGGCGCCGATTTCGGCGACGAGCGTGGCCGCCACATTGTCGCTGACGCCGGGGATTTCCTTCAATCGCTCGACGGCGTCGCGAAAGGGCTCCAGCGCGGCCTCCAGCCGCGCGTCGAATTCGCCGATCGTTGCTTCGATCTGTTCGATCGTTTTCAGGTGCTGGCCGATCAGGAAACGATGGTGATCGCGAACCCGGCCATCGAGCGCCGCAGCCAAAGCCTCCCGCGGGCAGGCGAGCCGCGCGCTGCCCAGCTCGGCCAGACGCCGCGGATCGCTCTCGCCGGAAACCATCGCCTTCAGGATGCGTCGTCCGCTCATGCCCAGAATGTCCGAAATGACCGACGTCAGCTTGATGTTGGCTTCTTCCAGCACGGCCTGAATGCGTTGCGTGTGGCGCACGATCTCGCGCGTCAATTCACGCCGGGTGCGCGTCAGGTCGCGCAATTCCTGAATGGGTTGCGGCGGCACGAAGCTCGCGCGCACCAGTCCGTGCGCCAAGAGATCGGCGATCCAAGTCGCGTCGTTCGCGTCGCTCTTGCGGCCGGGAACGTTGCGGATGTGGGCCGCATTGGCCAAGATCAGCTTGAAATCCCCGCAAAGCACATGCCAGACCGGCTTCCAGTAGACGCCCGTCGCCTCCAGGGCGACATGCGTGATCCTGGCTTCCGTAAGCCAGTTCGACAAGGCCACGAGCCCAGGCGTCGTCGTCGCGAACCGTTCGAGTTCCGATCGCACCTTCCGGCCGGAAACGATCCGCCGGCAGGCCACTATCTCCTTCTGGTGCACGTCGAGTCCCGCGCACCGGCGATGCAGCGTCTCCATCACGCCCTCCTGAAAACACGGCGGCCGGCGTGACAACCCCGGAATTACGCACTCTCTCCTACGTGCTCCGGGCCAGACGGCGAAAACGCCGGCCAGCCGTGGCGACAATCCAAAGTACGCCGGGGCCGTCGGAACAAACTCACTCTTGGGCTCAAGACGCCAAGGGAGGAACGAACTCTGTGCCGGCCGGGGCCAAGATACACGTTTCAGGCATCAAGGTGCGCGAAAGCGCATGAAAACTCACTCCCCCCCATCAATCCTCTTCCCAATAATCGCGATCGCCCGCTCGTAGACCGTCGCCGCGTTCCACGCCTCGATCGCCGCGAAATTGGGTTCTCCCGGCTGGTAGCCCGCGCCGGCTTGCCAGCCGTGGGCGTGCAGGAAATTCGCGGTCGCGCTCAGCGCGCCGGCCGGGGTCTCCAGGCTGCCGCCCGCGCCATATTCGAGGATGTTTTTCGGCAGGAATTGCGTCTGGCCGATTTCGCCATGCATCGAGCCGCGCGTATTCGCGGTGATCATCCCGCGGTCGACCAGCGTCAGCGCCGCGTAGAGCTGATCGGTGAAATAGGCCGTGCGGCGGCAGTCATAGGCGAGCGTTGCTATGGCCGACAGCGCGTTCTGATTGCCCGCCACGGCGCCGAAACCCGTCTCCATGCCCCAAATGGCCAGCAGCGGTCCCGGCGGGACGCCATAGCGCTGCTGGATCGAGGCGAACAGCGCCGCATGGCTCTGCTTGAGCGCGCGTCCGCGCGAGGCGATCACCGAGCCGCCCCGCTTGGCCATGAACTGGTCGAGCGACAGGTGGAAGCTTTTTTGGCCGCGGTCGGCGGAGATCGTCGCGGCGTTGTAATTCGTCGACATCAGCGCCGAAATCGCGGCGCCGCCGACGCGTCCCCGCGCCTCCTCGGCGAATTGCCGCTTCCAGTTCTCGAAGCCGCCCGGGCCGTTGCCGCATTGCGCGGCATGCGCCCCGCCGCCCATCAAGGTGAAGGCCAGAGCCGCGAGGATGACAGTTTTGAACCGCCCGCCGTTATTCATCAGAAAAGCCTTTCCCAGCCACTGGGCGCATGAGACGCCCGGTTCGTCAGTTCCCCGCGACGAGGCGCGTTGGCCCCTTGTCGCGCGCTTCGAGTTTCATGCCCTTATTATCCAATAATCGCCGCGTCGACCAGCGTGTCGGCGAGTTGCTCGGCGGGTTTCGTGGGAGGAAATAGAGACGCCGCCGCATCGCGGGCTCTAAGCGCCTCATTGGGAACGATTCTCGCGCGAGATGGAATGTCCGGCGCCGGCCCTATCGAGCTCATGCCCTACGCCGCCTCGGACAGCGCCGCCTCGAACGCCTCCATGTCGATCACCGGCGTGTGAAAATCCGACTCGAACTCGGGCTGGGCGAGTCGCGGCGCCTCGGCGCGGGCCTGCTCCAGCGCCGCCTCCATCTCGAAGCGGCGCAGCAGCGCCATCAGCCGGTCGAGTTCGCCGCCATTGAGTTCCTCGCAGGCGGTCAGCACCCGCTCGATCATGATCAGCGACAGCCGCGCCTCGCCGCTGTCCTCGAGCGAATCGCCGAATTCGCGCTGCGCCTCCAGCGCCGCCCGGAAGGCCGGCAGGAATTTGGCCGGCAAGCCCGCCTTGACATAGAGCGCGGCGAAGCCGGCGCCGCGAAAATCGCGCAACTGGCCGGCGACGCGATCCTCGCGCAGGCCGGAAAGCTCGGCGAGCGCCGCCTCGAACAGATCGCGGCGGCCCGACAACAGCGCGCGCAACACGAGGCTGGGCGTCAGTTGACCTGAAACACGCAAATGCGCGGCGAGTTCGCGCAAGCCCGCGCGTCCGTCGCGGGCGGCCGTGTCCGCGACGATGATCACATTGGCCTTGTCGCGCGCCTCGCGCGACAGCCGTTCGGCGCGCTCGGGCGAAAGCCAGGCGCAGTCGACCACGAAAGCGGTGAGGCTCTCGGCCGCCGCGGCGACCAATTGGCTGCGAACCGTCGCCGGCAACCAGGGGCGCGAGAGCAGCGCCTCGCGCATTTCGCCGTCGTCGCCGAAGCGCTCGATCATGCGGCGCATCGAGAATTCAGCGAGTTCCGCGCCAGGATTGACCGCGAGCGAAATCGCCGCCTCGCGCGCGCCGACCTCGGCGAGCGCCGCGGCGACGCTGACGGGAACGCGGGCGCGCAAGGCGATGGCGCTTTGGGCGAAGGCGTCGCCAATCGCCGCGCAGTCCACGAGTTCGGCCTCGGAGAGCAGAGGCGAGCGCGACAGCACGGGCGCCGCGATATCGGACTGGTCGTTGGCGAGCGCCGAAATCAGCGAATGCGGCGCGTCGACGGCGCTGGCGAGATTGTCGGCGAGCGCGCGGCGCACCAGAGGCGAAGGATCGTCGAGCAGCGACATCAGCGCGATCTCCGACTCCCGTCGGGCGCGCTCGTCCATCTCCGCGTAAAGATAGGCGCGGGCCAGAGCGCCAGCGCCCTCGGCGCGTTGAGCGGCGGTCGCGGTCCGGGCCCACTGCAGGAAGTTACGGACGATCATGGGCGACTGCATCCTTTCGACGCCAACCGCGGCGGCACCGCTTCACTAAACAGAGTGTGGCGATTTATGGTAAATTCCGCCTTAATGACGCCACAACCTCCCGTGGCGCTGGAAAAAAGACCCGCCCGTGCGATCCTGCCTGATCCTGCCCGACGATCCTCGGCCCGAAACGAAGGCCTGGCTGAGCCTCGGCTCCACGGCCTTGTTGCTCGATTTGCGCGCCGCGCCGGGCGCCAGCGCTCTGGCGTTTTTGGGCGAGGCGCGCGCCGTGAGCCCGCGCCCGAGGATATACGCCAGACTCGGGCCCGCCCTCGACGAGGCGCTCGAAGCGCTTCTGGAGACTCCGCCGGATGGAATTTTCCTCGATGGGACGGAAGGCGGCGCGGATGTCCAGCGCCTCGCGGCGAAACTCGCCGTGTTCGAGGCGCGGGCCGGGCTCGCCGACGGCGCCACGACCATAATCGCTGGCGCGGCCCAAACCCCCGCCGCGATATTCGCGCTTCACGGCTACAAGGACTGCTCGCCGAGACTCCGGGCGCTGGCTTGGGAGGGCGACGCCCTGGCGGCTTTTCTCGACCTGCTGTCTCCGGTCGATCCGGCCGCGCCCGCCCTCGCCGTCGCGCGCGGACTGTTGGTCCTGGCGGCGGCGGCGGCCGGAGTCCCCGCGCTCGACGCGCCTAGCGCGCGTCCACGCGACGCCGCCGCGTTTCGAGCCGAGTGTCTTCGGGCGCGCCGCGACGGATTCAAGGGCAAGGTCGCGACCCTTCGCGAGGAAGTCGCCATTATCGAGGAAATTTTCGGACCGGGTCGATGATCCCGGGCGAGCGTCGACAAATCGCCCAATTCGGCGCCATATGTGCGGCCATGCCGACAATTTTCCGAACAGTTCTCCTTTCGACGCTGCTGCCGATCGCTCTCCTCGGCGCGGCGCCCGCGTCCGCCGAACCGCCAACGAAAGGCGCGCACGCGCCCAAATCCGCGGCCGAAGGGCCGCCGGGCGGCGCCGTGCATCTTCTCGCTTCTCTGTCGCAGGGCGACGCGCAAGGGATCAAATCCGGCATCGTCTGGCGCGTCTTCGCGGAACAAACGGAAGCCAATGGCCAGCACAAGCTCGTCGCCGAGTCGCGCGAAGCCGCTCCGACCATTGGCCTGCCCGAGGGAAACTACATCGTTCACGCGGCCTTCGGCCTCGCCGGCGCCACCCGCCGGATCGTCGTCGACGGACGCGCCGTCACGGAGCGCCTGACGCTCAACGCCGGCGGGTTGAAACTCGTCGACAAACTCGGCGACGCGATCATTCCGGCGCAGCGTCTTTCGATTTCGATTTACGTTCCGGAGCGCGGCAATTCGGAAGCCAAGCTGGTGCTCGCGAACGCGCGCGGCGGAGAGACGATCTGTTTGCCGGAAGGCGCCTATCACATCGTCTCGACCTTGCTCGACACGACGCAGGGCGCGCAGGGCGAAAACAACGCGACGAACTCCGTCGTCACCGCCGACCTGCGCGTGCCCGCCGGCAAGCTGATCGAGGCGACGCTACGCCACCGCGCCGCGACGATGACGTTGAAACTGGTCAACGCGGCGGGTGGCGAGGCGCTGGCCAACACGTCCTTTTCGGTGCTGACGCCGGGCGGCGACGTGATCCGGGAATTGATCGGCGCCTTTCCGTCGCTCGTGCTGGCGGAAGGCGAATATGTCGCGATCGCCCGCCACGACGGCAAAACTTACCAAAACATTTTCAAGGTGCAGTCGACCAAGGACGCCGATGTGGAAATCCTCGCCAAGGGGACGCCGCAATCCGCGACGCCGCCGACCGACGCGCCGATCGTCGCGGAGTGACGGAGGGCGCCCATTACGCCCCGAGCGCCGCGCCGCCTTCGAGCACCGACGCCCCGCCCGCCATCACGACCTTCGCGAGGCCAGGCGCCGCGACCGCGATGTTGTCGGAGAAGAATCGCGCGATCGCGATCCGCCTCGGTTCGCCGGAGGCCGCGGCCTTCGCGAGCAGCGCGCCGCCCCGCGCCAGCGCGAACAGCCGCAGATAGGGCGTGGCGCCGGCGA
>JBAUVQ010000181.1:0-21451 GCA_049583305.1 Methylocystis sp. | reverse complement strand
GGAGATGACAGCCCCCCGAAGAGATTTTGGCGCGAGGGGACGCGGGAAAGCCTCGCTTTATAATCATATCGAGCCGCCCAGGGGTTTGGCGGATGGCCGACCGCCCGATGTCGTCGTGTCGCGGCGCCAGCCGCGCGACATCGCGATAGGCGCCCGCCAAATTATCCAATTGATCCCGGCCGGCCTTAACCGATCGCCGTGAAATCGTCGACGAAGCAGCGCCGGCCCGACTTCGCTGGAGGCGCCCGGGATTTTTGTTTCAAGCGAGATGGGGCGCGGAAGCAAAATCCAAAATGGAGCGGAAAAGCGTGGAATCGCCCGTTGGCCCTCATTGAAATCGAAATCAGCAAGTGGCCAAGCCGATTCTCACCTCCCGCAAACGTATCGCCCAGCGGAAATTCGTAATCATTTCATGCTAAGTTGCTCGAAAGCCGTCCGTATCCAGCGACGTCGGGCCATGACATTATACGACATCAAACCGTATTTTCAGGCGCTTCTTCGCCCGCTCGCGCGCTGGGCGTACGAGCGGGGCGCGACCGCCAACGCCGTCACTCTCGCGGCGGCGGCGGGCTCGCTTCTATTGGGTTTTCTGCTCGCCCTGGCGGGGGGCGAACACTCGAGCTTGTTCGCGTTATTGCCGGTTTGGCTTCTGCTCCGCATGGCTCTCAATGCCATGGACGGCATGCTCGCGCGCGAACATGATCAGCAATCGGTCCTCGGCGCCTATCTCAACGAGTTGTGCGACGTGATTTCCGACGCCGCGCTCATCCTGCCGTTCGCCTATGCGCCGCGCGCGAGCGCCGCGCAAATCGTGGTGATCACGGTGCTCGCCGGTTGCAGCGAATTCGCGGGCGCGCTTGGCCCAATGGTCGGCGCGCCGCGCCGATATGATGGACCGCTCGGGAAGAGCGATCGCGCCCTGCTGTTCGGCGCGCTCGGCCTTTGGCTCGGCATGACGGGCGAGTTGCCGAGCTTTTTCAGTTGGGCGCAGCCCGCGATCATCGCTCTGCTCATCCTCACGATCGTCAACCGCGTGCGCGCGGGGATGGCCTCGGCGAAGGCCTCTTAAAACTCCCTGGAGTCGTCGTGGAACAATTGCTCGAGACGCCTTCGTCGCCAAGCGCTCGCGGTTGCATCGAACGTCGCTTTACCACCCATGACGGCGTGCAATTGTTTTTCCGCCATTGGCCGGCGACCACGCAAAAGCGGCGTGGGGCGGTGTTGCTGTTCCATCGCGGACACGAGCATTCGGGACGCGTCGCGCATCTCGTCGACGAACTTGATATGCCGGACTTCGCCTTTTACGCATGGGACGCGCGCGGCCACGGTCGCTCGCGCGTCGAGGATGCGCCGGCGCATCGCTTCGCGGATTGCGTGCGCGATATCGACGAATTCGTCCGCGTCATAACGTTGGAAGACGGTGTCGCGATCCAAGATATGGCCATTGTCGCGCAAAGCGTGGGCGCTGCTCTCGCGGTCGCTTGGGCGCATGACTACGCGCCCGATATTCGCGCTTTGTCGCTCGCATCCCCAGCCTTCGACATCAAACTCTATATTCCCTTCGCGCGCGAGTTTCTCTCGCTGTTTTTCAAGTTGCGCGGCGACTTTTTCGTGAACAGCTATGTCAAGGCGCGATTTCTCACTCATGATGAAAGCCGTGTCGCGAGTTACGAATCCGATCCGCTGATCACACGCCCGATCCCCGTCCGCATGCTTCTTGGCTTGTATGACGCCGCCGGACGCATCGTTCGCGACGCCGCCGCGATCACGATTCCGACGCAGCTGCTCGTGTCCGGCGCCGATTGGGTCGTGCCACGCTCGATCCGGTCGCGCCCGAGTCAGCGTTGCTCGCCCGCGCGGCGAATATCCCTGCGCGGCGACGGCGTGCCGGTTAGCCGCGCGCTCGGTTTCTCGCGCTCGGCAGCCGCAGTCGCGGCTTGGCTGATCGTCACGGGACGGGCCACGTGTTTTGAAAAGGCCTCGGAGCGCATCGGCGCGGCGCGGCCGCGGGTGAGGTTGCGCGGCGATTGCCGGGCGGCCATTCTCCAAGCGCCCCAACTCATTCGGCTCGCCGGACTCGTGAAATCCCCTCGGCCCGGGCGAGAGGCGTCGGACCGCGTCCGGGGCGCGCGCGCGTTGTTCGCGCGTCAGGCCGGGGCGACGGCTGGCGTGGCGCTGCTGGCCCGTGCGACTCTCGCCGACGCCGGGTTTCGTCGATGAGCGGCGTTCTTCGCCGCGCCTCCGCCGCGCTCATTCTCGCATTCGCGCGCCTGGTCACGGGCGTGCGCGGGGTGTGGGAGGGCTGCGCGCCCTGCGGCGAGCAGCGGATTTACTTCGCCAATCATGCGAGCCATGGCGATTTCGTGCTGATCTGGAGCGCGATACCACGGCCCGTTCGGGCGAAAGTGCGACCCGTCGCGGGCGCCGATTATTGGAACGCGACCCGGGCGCGCCGCTTTTTCGTGACGGAAGTTTTCAACGCAGTGCTCATCGAACGCGGCGGAGTGGTCCAGGCGCGGCATGACCCGCTGGCGCCGCTGAAGCAAGCGCTGATCGAGGGCGACTCGCTCATTATTTTCCCCGAAGGCACGCGCAACACGACGCCGGAGCCGCTGCTTGCCTTCAAGAGCGGCCTTTGCCATTTGGCCCGCGCGGCGCCGGAGATTCCGCTCGTGCCGGTTTGGATCGACAACATCGGGCGCGTCATGCCGAAGGGTGAATTCCTGCCGGTGCCGCTATTGTGTCGCGCCACCTTCGGCGCGCCGATACGGCTCCTCCCGGGAGAGGATCGCGATGCATTCATCGGTCGCGCGCGGGCGGCGCTTCTCGAACTGCGTCCGCCCGAAACTGGAGCCGCGCGGTGATGGATCAGGCCTCTCGGGATCTCTTTGTCGGCGTGCTCGCCGTTCTCGTCCTCGCGACGACGGTCGATCGCGTGCTGGCGTGGCGCGCCGGCGGCGAGCGCGACGCGACGCTGCGAAATCTCGGCGACAGGATATATTCCTGGTGGGTCATGGTCGGCGTGCTCGCGCTCGCTTTCCTGCTGGGCCGCTTCGGCGTCCTGGCGTTGTTCGCGTCGACCTCCTTTCTCGCGCTACGCGAATTTCTCACGCTGATGCGCACGCGACGCGGCGATCATTGGGCGCTGTTCGCGAGCTTCTTTTTCGTTTTGCCGATCCAATACGCGCTCATCGGCGCCGACTGGTACGGATTGTATTCGATCTTCATTCCCGTTTACGCCTTTCTTTTCCTGCCGATCGTGGCGGTGCTGCGCGGCGACACGCGGGCCTTCACCGAGCGCGTGGCCGAACTGCAATGGGGGCTGATGACCTGCGTGTTCTGCGTCAGCCATCTGCCGGCGCTGCTGACGCTCGACATTCCAGGATTCGCGGGCCGAAACGCGTCGCTCGTCGCCTTTTTGATCATCGTCGTGCAAGGCAGCGACGTTCTGCAATATGTCTGGGGCAAGCTGTTTGGAAAGACCAAGATCGCGCCCACTCTGTCGCCGTCCAAGACGGTCGAGGGCTTCGTCGGCGGCATCGCCTCGTCGACGCTGCTCGGCGCCGCGCTCTGGGGCCTCACGCCGTTCACGCCCCTACAGGCGGGCGGCATGGCGCTCGCCGCGTCGCTGATGGGCTTCTTCGGTGGTCTCGTAATGTCGGCGATCAAGCGCGACCGCGGCGTCAAGGACTGGGGCGAGGCGATTCGAGGCCATGGCGGCATGCTCGATCGACTCGACTCGATCATATTCGGCGCGCCGATTTTCTTCCATTTGACGCGCTATTGGTTCGCCGTCTAACGCCATGCTCTCGGCTTCCGCGGGTTCCCATCCCGCGCGGGGCGAGACACTCGGAAGGCCCCGCGCTACTCATCATGAACCTTGGAAAGGGTACAGGGGGATTTGCCCGCCAGGAATCGTCAGCGCTCCATTTTTTGGTCGATTGACCTTCTTTGTTGGAAAATCAGGCCCACGGACTCGCCAAACATTATAAGTTCGTCTCCTGATGTCGAACAACGACCATTCTCACCTCCTGCCCGGCGTTCCGCTGGCGCTCGCATCGGCCGTATTGTTCGGCGCCTCGACGCCGTTTTCAAAACTGCTGCTCAGCGAAACCGACCCGCAGATGGTGGCCGGTTTGCTCTATCTTGGCGCCGGCGTCGGTCTCGCCGTCGTTCATCTCGGACGCGGAATTATCGGTTTGCCCGGCGGCGAGGCTCCGCCGCGGCGATCGGACCTTCCGTGGCTGGCCGTCGTCGCCTTTTTCGGGGGCCTCGTAGGTCCGCTTCTGCTCATGCTCGGCCTCGCCAGAACCGAAGCCGCCTCGGCCTCGCTTCTTCTTAATCTCGAGGGTCTCGCCACGATGGCGATCGCCTGGCTGTGGTTTCACGAAAACGTCGATCGGCGACTTTTTCTTGGCGCGATGGCCATTCTCGCCGGCGCCGTGGCCCTTTCGTGGGATGGAAACGGAATCGTCCTGGATTTCGGGTCCCTGCTTATCGCTGGCGCATGCCTCGCGTGGGGAATCGACAATAATGTCACCCGCAAGCTCTCGTCGTCGGATCCAGTGATGATCGCCATGATCAAAGGATCGGCCGCCGGAGCGGTCAACGTCGGTCTCGCGTTCCAACGCGGAGCGACGGTTCCTTCCATTCCCTTTGTCGCCGGCGCGGGAATTATCGGATTTCTGGGTATCGGCGTCAGTTTGGTGCTCTTCGTGTTCGCGTTGCGGCATTTGGGAACAGCGCGAACGGGCGCCTATTTTTCCCTCGCGCCGTTCATCGGCGTCTTGACGGCGATCCTATTGCTGCACGAGCCGCTGACGTTGAAGCTCGCGGTTTCGGCTGGTCTGATGGGCTTCGGATTATGGATGCATCTTTCGGAGCGCCACGAGCACGCGCATGTTCACGAGGCGCTCGAACATGAACATAGTCACGTCCATGACGCGCATCATCAACACCGGCATGACGGGCCCATCGTCGAGCCGCATTCGCATTGGCACAGCCATGAACGGCTAGCGCACGCGCATCCGCATTATCCCGACCTTCATCATCGCCATCTCCATGCCGACGCGGGCGGGATTTTGCCCATTGGCGCCTTGTTTTTGGGAAGACGCGCGACTTTGGCGGGGGTGATCGTGGCTCTCGCGGCGGTTGTTGCCTTGAGCTTCTGGGCGCGATCGCCACGAGAGGAATCGGGAAAGCGAGCAGCGCCCGCGTCGACGGAGAACAATGCGTCCGCCACGACGCGGCCCACGGATGCGCTGGCGACCGCGGGCGCGAATCCGGACTTGACCAATGCGCCAAAGAGCGTGGTCGCGCCGGCTCCATCCAATGATTTCGGTGGAGCTCCCTCGCCCCGCGCGATCGATGCAAGTCGTCCTTCGGATGGGGTCGAGGCGGCGCTACGCGCCTTCCTTCGCGGCGAGTCGATGCCGGCGACGAGGGCCGCTCGATTCAATCTCGATCAGGTCCAGTTCGACGTCGACCGAACGACGCCGCGGCCAAGCTCGCGGCGTCAACTGTGGAGTATCGCGCAAATTCTGACGGCCTTCCCGAAGGTCGAGACCTACATCGGTTATGCGAGCGATTACGGCCAGTTGGATGCGGCGCCCGCCAAAGCGCGGGCGCGACGGCTTTCCGTCAGGCGAGAATTCACGCGAATGGGCGTGGACGCCGCTCGCCTGAGCTTGAAGAGACGAGGCGCAAAATCCAAGGACACCGTTGATCAGGCCAAACAGGCGCCGGCGCGAAACGCTCCGATCTTCCTCGAAATTACCCGTCCATAGTCTCCTTGGCGCTGTCGCGTCCGTCGTAGCCGCGGCCGCGCTTCGAGCCCAATGGAGCATCGCGCGGAATTTCATGCCCGATGTGCGTATTCTCCGGGATCAAGTCGGCCAGTGGTCAAGCTCGCTTGCACAAATTCAATCGCCGCTTCGACATGGGAACGGCTCGGCGCGCTGAGCGGGGCGCCGAGCTCGAAGTTTCGACCGGGAATGGACATCTGCCAGGCTTCGGGGAGAGTCTGGCCCAAGCGTTCCGCCACGGCCAACACGCAGGCCGGAGAGAGCGCATGGGTGGTGTAGGTGACGTCGAAACGCGCGACAAGTGGCTCCAACCGAAAGGGCGCGCTGGCGGTCAGGCTGGCGTCAACGAAAATCACGAGATCGACGCCCCTAAGATCGAGCGCGTGCTCGACTTGCCACTGAAAATCCGTCAGCAGCGTGAGTTCGACCGACAATTCGCGCGCCGACGCCCACCACTCTTCCAGGCGCTCGATGAGAACGGGGGCGATCGCGTCGTCGCCTCGGCTCGGATTGCCGACGCCAAAGACCAGCCAGCGTGCGCGTTTCCGGCTCATCGTCCGTCGCGCGTCAGACGATCGACCGTCGCGCCTTCGGCGTCCTGGAGTTCGACGATCAGCGGCATTTTGCCCAGAGCGTGGGTGGCGCAGGAAAGACAAGGATCGAAGGCGCGTATGACGACCTCGATGCGGTTGAGCAGCCCGTCGGTGAGGCGTCGCCCGTCGAGATACCGCCGGGCGACCTCGCGTATCGCTTCGTTCATCGCGCGGTTGTTGTGCGTCGTGCTGACGATCAGCGTGCACATGGTGATCAGATCATCTTCGCCGACTTCATAATGATGGATCAACGCGCCTCTCGGCGCTTCGATGACGCCGACGCCCCGGCGTCCGCGCGGGCCGGAGCCCACGCGCTCCCCGGAAAGAAGGTCGGGGTCGGCCAAAAGTTCGCGGATGAGTTCGGCCGCGTGAAGCATCTCGATCATGCGCGCCCAGTGATAGGCCAGCGGCGCGTGGCGCAACCCGTCGCCAGCGTCGAGAAATTCCCGGCGTTCCGTTTCGGCGAGCGGGGTCGAGATGAAATCGCAGTTTTGCACGCGGGCCAGGGGCCCGACCGCATACCAGCCCTCCTCGCGGCCAAGATCCGTGAGGTAAGGGAATTTCATGTAGCTCCATGATTTGACTTCCTCGGTGATCAGTGTGTCGTAATTCTGATCGGAAAAGCCATCGAAAATCGTGGAGCCGTCGGCGCGGCGCGCCCGCAACGCGCCGTCATAGAATTCCAGCGCGCCATCCGCGCGAGTCAACGACATGAAGCTGGAGCGGAAGGCCCCGAAGCGCTCGAACTCCTGCCTATTGGCGGCGACGAGTTGTTTTATCAGTCCGACGGCGTCTTTCGACCAAGCCACCATCTGATCGGCGTCCGCGAGAAGCTCGTCGCGCTCTTGCGATGTAAGCAGGCGGTTGATCCCGCCGGGGATCGCGCCGGTCCCGTGCACGCGCTTGCCGGAGGTCATGCGAATGACCTCCTGACCCCATTTGCGCAGGGCGACGCCCTGGCGCGCCACCTCGGGATATTTTTCGACGACCGCGACGATGTTGCGCATATCGATGTCGGCATCGAAGCCGAACAGCAGATCCGGCGAGCTGAGCAAAAAGAAGTGCAGCGCGTGCGACTGAAGGATCTGCCCATAATGCATGAGGCGACGCATCTTCTCGGCGCTCGCGGGCGGCGGCGATGCGCCCACGACATGATCGAGCGCCTTGGCCGCCGCGATCTGATGGGAGACCGGGCAAATCCCGCAGAGCCGCTGCACCATGACGGGAGCCTCCCAATAGGGCCGACCCTGCACGAATTTTTCGAAGCCGCGGAATTCGACAATATGCAGCCGCGCCTGCCGCACGCGATCGTCGTCATCGAGCAACAGCGTTATCTTGCCGTGGCCCTCGACCCGAGAAATCGGATCGATCACGATGCGGCGGAGCTTTTTCGGATCGGCGGCGGTTTCGAGATCGGATGCCATGGCGTCGCCTCAATCGAAATGGCGGAGACGATACGGAAGATGGGGCGTGGCGCCGGCGATGAGGCCGGTCAGCAACGTCCATATCGCATCGGCGGACGGCGGGCAGCCGCACAGGGAATGATCGACACGCACGATCTCCCGGATAGGATAGACCTTGTCGAGCAAGAGCGGCAGTTCTGGGTCATTTGGAACGCCGGCGTGGGCGCGATCCAGCGCATGACCCGTTTCGTAAACCTCGAGCAATACATCCTGAAGATCGAGATGATTGCGTTCCGCCGGCAATCCACCATTGATGGCGCAGGCGCCCAAGGCCACCAGGACTTTGCAGTTCTCGCGGAATTCGCGCAGCACATGGACGTTCTCGGCGTTGCAGACGCCGCCCTCCACCAAGCCGACGTCGCAAGGACCACAATGTTTGATGTCGGTCAGCGGAGAGCGGTCGAAGGTCACATGCTCCAATAGCTCGAAGAAGCGCTCATCGATATCCAGGAACGAAGTGTGACAGCCAAAGCAACCCGCGAGCGAGACCGTCGCGACGCGCAGTTTGGGTTTCGCGGTCATTTTGGCTCCCCTCTCGCGTCGGCGATATCGCGCTGGCTGATCGGCGCCTCGTCATAGAGCCGCTCGCCGATCGGAACCGCGAAGCCGCGGCGCTTATGAAGGATCACGCCGACCGGGCAGATATTGGCGGCCAAATCGTCAGGCGAGATATTGGTGTCGGCGAGACGTCCAGACTCGGCGTTGACGACGAGATGCTTGGCGATGCCGCGCCCGCTCAAGGAAAATATGTCCTTGCCGTCGACGTCGCGGCTGGCGCGCACGCAAAGTTCGCAAAAAATGCAGCGGTTGAAGTCGAGCAGAATGTCGGGATGCGAAGCGTCGACCGGACGGTCTGGGAAAAATCGATTGTGCCGCGGCGCGAGAATCTCGAGATCGTAAGCCAGCGCTTGAAGATCGCAGTTTCCACTCTTTTCGCAGGAGGGGCAAAAATGGTTACCCTCCGAGAACAGCATCGTCACCAATTCTCGGCGATAGTCGAGCAGTTCGAAGCTCGCGCTTTCGACCCGCGGCCCATCGCGCGCGGGCGTGGCGCAGGCCGAAACGATCCGGCCGTCGATCTTGACGACGCATAGCTTGCAGCTGCCATGCGGCGGGAAATCCTCGCGCCAGCAGAGGTGCGGAATGTAATGGCCGGCGTTGCGCGCGGCGGCGAGGATCGTTTGTCCCTCCTCGAAAGGAATGGGCTGGTCATCCAAAAGGAATGTTTTGCTCATCCGCGTCCTTTACGGCAAGTGGGCGGAGGCGTCGTCGCGGCCAGTCATCTGGCGGGCGCGGGCGAGCGCGGCGTCGAGGTTGAAGGCGGGTTGGAATTCCTTGTGCAACAGCCGCGCTTCATAGGCCGAACGGAACTTGCGCAATCCATCGAGCACGGGATTGGCCGCGGCCTGCCCGAGGCCGCAATGGCTCGTCGCCTGCAGGAGACTGTCGAGCCGCTCGATTTCCAGGAGATCGAGAGGCGAGCCATAGCCATCCGCGAGCTTTTCGAGACAATCCCGCAGCAGCGCCGTGCCAATCCGACAGGGCGTGCAAAAGCCGCAGCTTTCGTGAGCGAAGAAGCGCGCGAAGTTGCGCGCGACCGCGAACATGTCCCGGCTCTGATCAAAGACCATGAAGGCCCCGGCCGTCGGCGCGTCTTCGAAGGCGATACGGCGATCGAATTCGTTTCGCGCCAACGTGATCCCCGCCGCGCCGCCAAGCTGGACGGCCTGCGTGTTGGCGGCGCCGCAGGCGTCCAGAACCTCGGCGATCGTCACGCCGAACGGAAATTCATAGACGCCCGCTCTCGCGCAATCGCCGGAGACGGACAGCAGCTTTGTCCCCGTTGACTGGGGCGTCCCAAGTCGCGTGAAGGATTCGCCGCCATGAGCGGCGATCAGCGTCGCCAGCGCGAGAGTTTCGACGTTGTTGACGCTCGTCGGCCTTCCGAGATAGCCGTGGGTGACCGGAAATGGCGGGCGAATGCGCGGCGTGCCGCGCTTGCCTTCGAGCGACTCAATGAGCGCGGTCTCCTCGCCGCAGACATAGGCGCCCGCGCCAAGGTGAATTTCCACATCGAAATCGAAGCCCTTGGCGCCGAGGATCGAAGGCCCGAGCAGCCCCTCCCGGCGGCGGCGCGCCAGAGTCGCCTCCAAATGTTCGCGCAAGTAACGGTATTCGCCGCGCAGATAGAGAAAGCCTTGTTTCGCGTCTATCGCGAAGGCCGCTAGCGTCATTCCCTCGAACACGAGATCGGCGAAACGCGTGAGCAGCAGCCGATCCTTGAAGGTGCCAGGCTCGCCTTCATCGGCGTTGCAGACGATCACGCGGCCTCCCACCTCGGGCGTGGGCGCCTGCCTGCAAAGATCCCATTTCCGCCATGTCGCGAAACCCGCGCCGCCGCGACCGCGCAAATTGGATTCTTTGATCGCGGCCATGAGGCCGTCGCGACCTCGCGCCATGGCGTTGCGTAGCGCGTCGCCGGGCGTGATCTCGCTGTCGAGAAGCATATCGCGGCGCCGAATGTTGTCCGCGACATCGAATAATTCGCTCGGCCAATCGCCGACGGGCGCCTGATCGCGGATCAGCTCGGCGATCAGGCCGATGCGTTCAGGCGTGAGGCCGGTGATCGTCATTCCATTGACCAGGATGGACGGACCCTGATCGCCCATCCCGATGCAGGACGTGACGTCGACGCTAACGAGGCCGTCTTCGGAAAGCTTTCCCGGCTCCACCCAAAGCTGTCGGCACAGATCCTCCATGAGGGCTCGACTTCCCTGCGTTTCCTCGATGATATTGTCGGCGAAAAGCACGCGGTAGCGCCCGACCGGCCGCGAATACAGAAAGCTGTAAAATCCGGCGACGCCTTCAACGCGCGCGCGCGAAACGCCCAGGCCCGCGGCGAGTTGCGATATCGCGCGGGGGGGAAGCCATGACAGGCGATCCTGCGTTTCGATAAGTATCTGCAAGAGCCGCGTCGGATCGAAATGATGATGCTTCAACGCGGCGCTCGTCGCCTCGTCGATGGCGCGCTGTTGATCCGCGCTTGGACAAGAGGCTCCGGGCGATTCGGTGAACATTTTCCCTCCGCTCGAGAAGATGTCGCCTTCGTCTGTGACGGTTTGACGACTCCGGCCAATCCGGCCGCGCCGCCGAGACCGCGCGCGAGTTTTCCAGATCCTGGGGCGCGACCTTGGGGCGATGATAGGCCGCCGTCGCGGGAAGCTCAACTTGAACCGAGCGAAGGGTCAAAAATGCAATATTGAATGGGACAAATCTGGGCCGAGGGCCATCAATGCCATCCTTCCTGCTCACAGAGCGCGTGGGCGCAACAACCGCCTACTCGCTGGGAGCGAAATGGAATAGATTCACGCCTGTGAAACAGCCTCGGTCGATCCTCTCTCAACCTCGGCCGTCGGCCATCAAAAACGGGATTGTGGTCATGCAAGTGATGGAAGCGATTTTTGGACGCCGCTCCGTTCGGGATTATCGACCCGATCCCATCCCTCAAGCAACGATCACGCGCCTGATCGACGCGGCGATCCAGGCGCCGAGCGCGGTCAATCAACAGCCCTGGTCGTTCTCGGTCGTTCGGGACCGACCGCTGCTCGACCGGATTTCACGCGACGCCAAGGCCCACATGCTAAGCGTCCGGCCTCACGCTTTGCCGGCGCATCTCTATGAGAGCCTCGGCAAGCCCGACTTTCATGTATTTTACCACGCGCCGGTATTGATCGCGATCGCGGCGATCGAGCAAGGTCCATGGATAGCCGAGGATTGCGCGCTGGCGGCGGAGAACCTCATGCTCGCCGCTCATGGCATGGGCCTTGGTTCCTGTTGGATTGGATTGGCGCAAGCTTGGCTCGACACGCCGACGGGCAAGGACGCGCTCGGCATTCCGCGTTCCCATGTTCTCATAGCTCCGATCATCGTCGGGATTCCAGCCGCCGCCCCACCGACGGTTCCTCGAAAGGCGCCCGAAGTTCATTGGGTGGGTTGATGACCGTTGATTCCAGGGAACGCAGAAGCGGCAGCCGCGGCGGGGCCGCTCGCGCGGGCCCTGGAACGCTCGCGGAACGTGATTTTGGCTCTCGGCAAGCATGACCAATGTCGCCGAGTGGAATCGTGATCTGGGTTGGAAACTGGCGCGAGCGTCGCCTCTCGCTTTCCGGCGCCGTCGCGCCTACGACAGCTCCGGCGCGCCGCGGAGCGATTTGACATTGGAGCGCAGCTTTTTGCCGGCGAGGCGGCGTTGCTTCGAGCCCAAGGTCGGCCTGGTCTTGCGGCGCGGCGGAGGCGGCGGCGCGGCCGCCTCGCGGATCAGCGTTAGCAGCCGGTCCAGCGCGTCGGCGCGGTTGCGCTCCTGTGTGCGGTGGCGTTGCGCCGAGATGATAAGCACGCCCGCCTTGGTCATGCGTCTGCCAGCCAGCGTGCTTAGTCGCGAACGCACCGGCGCCGGCAGATTCGGAGAATTGGCGACGTCGAAGCGCAGCTGAACCGCCGTTTCCACCTTCTGGATGTTTTGTCCGCCCGCGCCCGAGGCGCGCATGAAATCCTCATGCAGCTCGTTTTCGTCGATGGCGATGGAAGGCGTGATCTGAATCATGAGGGGGTCCGCGATATCTTTTAAAGGATATTATAGCACGGGCGGCGCGCCGAAGACGCTCGCCCACCCTATGGATGGGCGCTTGCCGTTCGTCCGGGCGCGAAGCCCACGGCCTTGACCTGAGCGAGGACATTCATCCCCGTCCGCAATTCGAGCAGATCCCATGAGCGGCGGGTGACGCGGGCGAGCAGCCGGACGCCCTCGCCCTCGGACCCCAGTCCCAGTACGGCGGTCATTTCGTGTTCGCCCGATGGCGCGGCCGTTAAAACGCGCGCGGGCAAAACGTTCAGGATCGAGCTTCGCGGCCCGGCTTCGACCGCCAGGCTGACATCGCTCGCGAGAACGCGAATTCTTCGCGAGTCGCCAATTTTCGCGCCCGATATCGGAACGAGAAAACGTCCGCCCGCGACCAGGAGAGAGGCGACGCCGTATTGCGCGTCGATATCCTCCACGACCGCGTCGAGACTTACGGCGGCCGATCGACTCTTCGACAATGGATGACTTGGATCGCTCTGCAACGCGGCGAGCGGTCCGGCGGCGACGACACGCCCCGCCTCCATCATCAGGAGATGGTCGGCCAGGCGCTCGATCTCGTCCATGTCGTGGGCGACATAGATGATCGGCAGGGACAGGCTTTCGTGAAGCCGTTCGAGAAAGGGCAGGATTTCGTCCTTGGCCGGCCCGTCGAGCGCGGAGAGGGGCTCGTCCATCAGCAGGAGCCGGGGCCGCGACAGAAGCGCGCGGCCAATGGCGACCCGCTGGCGTTCGCCGCCCGAAAGGCGTCGCGGCTCGCGGCCGAGCAGCGGCGCCAGACCGAGCAGGTCGACAACTTCCTCGAAGCCGATTTTCGCTCGCGACTCCCCGATCCGAGACTCTGCCGCGCCATAGAGCAGATTGCGACGCACCGAGAGATGCGCGAACAGGCTGGCTTCTTGAAAAACGTAGCCTATGGGGCGTTTGTGCGTCGGCAGGAAGAAGATCTCGTCCTGCCAGATCTCGCCGGCGACGGAACAGAAGCCCGCGCGGAGCCGGGCAAGCCCCGCGATGCAGCGGAGCACCGTCGTCTTGCCGCAACCGGACGGCCCGAACAGCGCCGTAACGCCACGCGCCGGTATTTCGAACGCCGCGTCGAGCTTCAGGGAGCCGACGGAGCCGCGAAAAGCCGCCTCGATCGTCTCGGCGCCCATCACAGGCCCGCCCGCGCGACGCGCTTTTCGAGCAGCGTCATCGCGAGAATGACGATAAAGGCGAAGATCGCCATGGCCGCCGCCAGAATATTGGCCTCGCGCCACTGCATGGTCTCGACGTAATCATAGATCGCGACGGAGAGCACCTTGGTCTTGCCGGGGATGTTGCCGCCGATCATCAGCACGATTCCGAACTCTCCGACGGTGTGGGCGAAGCCGAGCACGGCTCCCGCGAGAAATCCGGGCCGCGCCAGCGGAACGGCGACGGTCCAGAACGCCCGCCAGGGCGAAGCCCGCAATGTCGCGGCGACCTCGAGCGGGCGGTCGCCCATGGCCTCGAACGCGTTGCGGATGGGCTGGACGACGAAGGGCATCGAATAGACGACGGAGCCAATGACGAGGCCCTCGAAGGTGAAGGCGAGCGTGCGGGCGTTCCAAAGCCGCGCGATCGCCCCACCCGGCCCGTTCGGTCCCAACGCCAGCAGAAGATAAAAGCCCAATACGGTGGGAGGCAGAACGAGCGGCAAGGAGACGACGGTCGCGACCGGCTCCTTCCACCAAGCGCGAGAACGCGCGAGCCACCAGGCGATTGGCGTCGCGACCACGAGAAGGATGATCGTCGTGAGCGTCGCCAGTTCGACGGTCAGGCGGATGGCGACCCATGTTTCCGGGGAGAGCCCGAACATGACGCTATCGATGCTCGGCATCGACGCCGTAGCCGTATTTTTCGATGATGGCGCGAGCGTCGGGGCCTTTCAGAAAGGTCATGAAGCCGATCGCCGCCGGATTATCCACGCCTCTCTTCAGCAGCACCGCGTCCTGTCGGATCGGCGTGTAAAGATTTGGCGGAACAATCCAGCGCGAGCCGCCGCCGATTTCGACCAACTGCGACAAGGCGACAAATCCAAGTTCCGCGTTGCCGGTGTCGACGAACTGAAACGCCTGCGAAACGCTTTCTCCCTGGACCAGCTTTGATTGCAGCTTGTCGTAAAGGCGAAGCGCCCTCAGCGTTTCGACCGCCGCCGCCCCATATGGCGCGCCGACGGGATTGCAGTAGGCCAGTTTCGCGAAGGCGGCTTTGTCGAGCGTTTCCGGACCCGTGACCAAGGCGGGATCCCGACTCCACAACACGAGCTTCCCGATCGCGTATGTGAAGACGCTGTCCGCCGCCGCCAGTCCTTCGTCCACCGCCTTTTTGGGGCGCGCTTCGTCCGCCGCCAGAAATATTTCGAACGGCGCGCTCTGCATGATCTGCGTATAGAGTTGGCCCGTGGCGCCAAAGCTCATCACCGCGACATGACCGGTCTTCAAATTGAACAACGTCGCGATTTCTTGAGCCGCTCGCGTGAAATTGGCGGCCACGGCCACATTGGTCTGACCGGCCGCGGCAGGCCCCGGCGCGCTCAATGCGCCGCATATTCCGATGACGATCGCCAGAATGCCCTTGAACTTCATAGCGCCTCCAGAACTTCATAGCGCCTCCAGGTGGCGACGAAGACAGTCGACGCCAGGTGCCGTTTCGACGCTTCGCGCGCGACGGCGTAGTATAAATCCGTTACCGTGATAGATTCCAACCACTTTTTGACCGGAGCGCGTCTTTGGAGACGGCGGCGGGTGGAATTCGGAACCCTCCGCCCATGTTCGAGCGACGGCGATCCGCTCGTCTCTAAACTACCATCGGAGCACGCGTGACCCCGCGAGATATCCGACCAAGGCGACGATACCGATCGCCATTGGATACCAGGTCGCGACGAACAGCGGACTATCGTCAATGCAATGGGACGCATAAAGCGTCGCCGCGACGCCCCCCGACACAAGTCCCGCGACCGCTCCGGCCAACCCCGGTCGGGTTGGCGCTCCTTGTCGCAAAAACATCAAAATGCAGGCCAGGGGACCGATCGACAGAAAAGGAATCAGAACGAGGCAAAACGCGGCGTTCGTCCCGATCAGCCTTGGCCACCAATTGGATGCCGGAATAACGACGAGCTCAACCATTTCCGCGCCGACAAGCAAAACCGGCGCCGCAAGCCACGCCCATTCCCAGGGACCGAGGGAGACTCCCGGACGCGACAGACGCCAGAGAAGCCCCGTGCTCGTGATCGTGAGAACAAGGGTCGCCACGAATTTAAATGGAAAGCGCGGGGTCGCCAACGCCTGGCCAAAATCCGGACGGATGCCGATGAAGGATAAAAACATGATGGCGGCGAGGATCGCGCCCACCGCCATCGCGCCCATGAACAGTTGTCGGAATCGAAACTTCGAGACCGTCAGATCGGCGGCCAGCGCATCGATTAGATTGTCGGTATTCATCGGCGTTCACCCCGATACAAAGCGGCGAGCGCCTTGATGGCCCGATGCAGCGCCACCCGAACCGCTCCCTCGCTCATGTCGAGCCGCTCCGCTGTTTCGCGAACCGAACATCCCTCGATCGACAGGGAGCGCACCAAGCTTTGTTCGCGTTCGCCGAGCTTGCCAAGCAATCGATCGAGATCGCCCCTGTCCGTCGCGGCGTCGCCTCCTTCGGCGGCGAGAATGTCCGCGAACTCGTCGACGGGCAGCGTCACTCTGCTTCCTCGGCGACGGCGCGCGTCGATCAGCTTGTTGCGCGCGATCGTCATGATCCAAGGACCGATCGGTCTATCGACATCCCAGGTCTGACGCTTGAGGTGAATGGCCAACAAGGTTTCTTGCACGATATCTTCCGCCTCGCCGCCATCCAGTCCAAGACGTATGCATTTCCCACGTATCGACGCGCGCAAGACCGGCGCCAGGGACGCGAGGAACCCGCGGTAAGCCGCGGCGTCGCCCCCGATGGCCGCGCGCATCGACGCCGCCCATTCATCCTCTATTCCATCGGACGCCACGGCTTAACTCCGTCCTTCGCGGCAAACCTTGGGGTTGTTACGGCGCGCGGTCCTCGTATCGAATCGAAGCGTCGAGGCTCCGAGGCGGCGCGCTGGTGTAACATGGAAATCCAGTTTCGCGCGGTTGGACGCAATCGTCTTTGTAACGTCTCGGGATAAACGAACGAATGACGCTCCGTAAGCTACTTCCAGACAATGGGTCGGGAGGGGCTTCGGAGTTCATGACGTGCTCCGGTCTATCAACATTCCCAGGAGAACAAGATGAAAATCAATATCCTTTCCGGCGCGACCCTGGCCGCGACCGCCGTGGCTCTCGCGTTGAGTGGAAGCGTCGTCGCGCCGGCCGCCGCCAAGAAGGCCGCCAAGAGCGTTCATTGCATGGGCATCAACACATGCAAGGGCACGAGCGCCTGCAAGACGGCTAACAACGCCTGCAAGGGTCAGAACAGCTGCAAGGGCCAAGGGTGGGTTCCCGAGAAGTCGAAGGATGCCTGCGAGGCCAAGGGCGGAACCGTCGGCTAATCAGTCGCCGAGCCGGGCGCGCGGAGTCCGCTCGCCCGGCGTCTCCGATTTTCTTTCGAGCGGCGAGTTGTCCGAACGGCCCCCGTCGAGATCGAAAAACTCGCGGATTCCTCCGATCGACCGCTTTACTCGGACACCAACGCCGGCTTGTCGCGGTAGTTCTCCGGAAAGAGGTGCTTTAAAGCCTCGATCTTCGGCAAATCATTGACGACGATATAGGGGTAATCCGGATTGCGCGCCAAAAAATCCTGATGATAGCCCTCGGCGGCATAAAAGGCGCGGAACGGCTCGATGCTGGTCGCGATCGGAGCCTCGAACGCGCGCGCTTTGTCGAGTTGCTCGATATAGGCGCGCGCCACCTTGGCTTGCTCGGCATTGGCGGGAAAAACGGCCGACCGATATTGCGTGCCCGAGTCCGGTCCTTGCCGGTTCAACTGAGTCGGATCATGGGCGACGGAAAAAAAGATTTGCAGCAACCGCCCATAGCTGATTTTGCGCGGGTCATAAGTGATCCGCACCGATTCGGCGTGACCGGTCGTTCCCGAACTTACCGTCTTGTAATGCGCCGTCGTCTTGTCGCCGCCCGCGAATCCGGACACGGCGCTGCTCACGCCCGAAACATGCTGGAAGACGCCCTGCACGCCCCAAAAGCAACCGCCCGCTAAAATCGCCGTTTCCGAGGACGTCCCGGTCGATTCGTCGATTGCGGGCGCGGGGATCGCGCGCGCTTCCTCGGCGCTCGAAGGATAGAGGCTCAATCCCGCTCCGGCCAGCAGAAGCGCGATCACGATCGCCGCCGGGCGCGCGCGACGAACAAGATTTCGAGCGGTCGGGATTTCGGATGTTCGCGACATGGCTTTTCCAGTTTCAACCGAAGGTGAAGGCATAGGCTTCAACGCCGGGATCGAGGAAGCGGATTTCGAACGTGTGGTCGACGATCGGGCCGCTCTGACGAATGAAATTGTACAGGCGATGCGTGTTCGCTATTCCCTTGCCGTCCGCGCCAATGTCCGCGCCATGGGCGTCGCCAGGCGGCGCGCCATCCATCGTCACGGCAAAGCGAATGGGTTTGCCGCCCGGCCCCGGTCCGAGCACGAGATGCAAGTCGCGCGCGTGGAATCGGTAGACAATGCCGCCGCCCTTCGCGTCGAGGACCGCGTGTTCGCCGAGCACGGTCCAATCCCCCGTCAGCGCCCATTCGTTGAGACGCGGCGGCGGGGCCGCGTAAGCATGGCGGGCGTCCTTGACGGCGCCGCCGGGGGACACGAAATTCGCGGCGCGGTTATAGCCGATATAGGTCTCCGGCGAGCGCAAGTCGTTCATGTCGGCGGCCGCCGCGACCCCCGCCGCGTTGACGGGAACGACGCTGGTTTCCGCGTCCGCGCGTCCGGCCTCGGCGAGCAATCGCCGGATGGCTCTTTCGGAACCGTCGTAATCGCCTTCGCCGAAATGGTGATCGCGAACGCGCCCCTGCGCGTCAATCAAATAATGCGCGGGCCAATATTGATTGTCGAAGCCGCGCCAGATCGCGTAATCATTATCGAGAGCGACGGGATAGTCGATTTTGAGATCGAGCGCCGCCCGTTTCACATTGTCGAGGTTTTTCTCGAAGGCGAATTCCGGGGTGTGCACGCCGATCACGACGAGACCCTTGTCCTTGTAACGCTCCGCCCAGGACCGCACATAGGGGATCGACCGCAGGCAATTGATGCAGGAATAGGTCCAGAAATCAATCAGCACGACCTTGCCCTTGAGCAATTCCGGCGTGAGGGGAGGCGAGTTCAGCCAGGCGACGGCGCCCGATAGCGAGGGCGCGACGCCTTCGACGGGCAGGGTCCCGCGCGCAGCGGCGGATTCGGGTTTGGGCATCGCGCCGGCGGCGGCGTCCGCGACATCGGACTGTCGCGCTCGCCCTTCCTTCGCGGCGTGGAATGCGTCGAGCAATCGTTGCTCGAGCGAGTTCGTGCCGACGAGCGAAGCGCGTGTCAGAAAGCCCGTGTCGAGACCCAGCGCGATCACGACGACCGACGCCAGCACCGCGGCGCCGAGACCCCGTCGTATCCATTCGCCGGCTCCCAGCGAACGCTTCATCGCGGCGAAGACGCGCCCGCCGACGAGCAGCGCCAGC
The DNA here is from genome assembly GCA_049583305.1 of Methylocystis sp. GTDB lineage: Bacteria > Pseudomonadota > Alphaproteobacteria > Rhizobiales > Beijerinckiaceae > Methylocystis. The sequence goes on along the minus strand of JBAUVQ010000181.1, from coordinate 2,287 downwards.
GCCAGCGCCATTGCCGCGCCGCCGGCGTAGGCGGCAAGCAACAGCGAGGTTTTCGCGCTCGCGCCATTGAGGGCCGCGCCAGTAAGAATCAAGCCGAGGATCGGCCCGGCGCACGGCGCCCAGAGTAGGCCTGTCGCGACGCCGAGCAGCGCGGAGGACACGATCGTCGCGCCGCCTTTATCCGCGGATTCGGACAGGCGCGCGCCCAGCGCGACGAGAGGCCGCGCCATTCGATCGGACAGCGTGGGAAACAGCAGCGCGAGACCAAACAGCGCCAGCAGAGCCATCGCGGCGAAGCGTCCGTATTGATTGGCCTCGACCACCCAGCCGCCGCCGACCGCCGCGAGAGCGCTCACCGCCGCGAAGGTCGCGGCCATGCCGACCAGCAGCGGCAGTCCATTGCGAAAGAATGGCCGATCCGCCCGCGCGAACACGAAGGGCAGGACCGGCAGGATGCAAGGGCTGACAATCGTCAGCGCGCCGCCAAGAAAAGCGAGCAGAAACAGAGTCATGATAAGAGCCTCTCAGGCGGCCGGCTTGAAGCTCAGCGCGACGCCGTTCATGCAATAACGCAGGCCGGTCGGACGAGGGCCGTCGTTGAAAACATGGCCGAGATGGCCGCCGCAGCGGCTGCAATGGACCGCCGTGCGCGTCATGCCCAGGCTGTTGTCCTCTTGCGTGCCGACGGCTCCGTTCAGCGGCGCCCAAAAGCTTGGCCAGCCCGTGCCGCTGTCGAATTTCGTCGTCGAGGAAAACAGATCCTGATCGCAACCGGCGCAGGCGAAAACGCCGCGCCGCGCCTCGTGCAACAGCGGGCTGGTGAAGGCGCGCTCGGTGCCGCTCTGGCGTAGTATGTCGTATTGTTCGGCGGTCAGGAGTTTGCGCCACTCGGCGTCGGTGTGGCTCACCTTGAACGGGCCGGCGCTGGCCGAGAAAGGCCGTCCCCACGCCAGGGCCGACAGGCCAGCCGCGCCACGGGCGATTAAACCGCGTCTTGTCATCATGATGGAAATCTCCCGACGGAAGCGCTCACGCGCACAACCTATCCGTGGTTACGGAGGGACGCGCGAGTTTGTTACGGCGGCGTCGAGAGAAACCCGTCACACGTCCAGATTCGCCACGCTCAGCGCGTTCTCCTGAATGAACTCCCGGCGCGGCTCGACAACGTCGCCCATAAGCTTGACGAAGATGTCGTCGGCCTCGGCGGCTTCCTTGACCCGGACCTGCAACAGCGAGCGCGCCTCGCGGTCGAGCGTCGTCTCCCAAAGCTGTTCGGCGTTCATCTCACCGAGACCTTTGTAGCGCTGGATCGTCAGGCCCTTGCGCCCTTGAGAGTTCATCGCTTCATAGAGCGCGGTCGGACCCGACACCGACGCTTCGTCGCCTCGACGAATCAAAAACGCCTGGCCGGCGAATATTTCGCGCAGGTCGTGGGCGCGCTCGGTCAGCTTGCGCGCTTCGCTGGAGGCGAGCAGCGCGGCGTCGAGCATCGCCACATGCTCCACGCCGCGTAGCGTGCGGCGGAAGATATAGCCGTTTTCGCGCGGCGCCCCGCGCCAGCCGCGCTCGGTCTCTTCCGCCACCGCGTCGAGCCGGCGCGCCACTTCGTCGGCGAGCTTTTGCACCTCTTCCGCGTCGGCGGGCAGGGGTTGCAAGGCGCCGGCGATCGCGGCTTGTTCCACGACCCTGTTGTCGTAGCGCGAGTGCAGGCTGAGCAGCACATGGCGGAAGCCGCGCGCGTCCTCGAGCAGGCGGCGCAGATCGCCACCCGCGCGATCCTCCCCCGAAGCGCTGCGCAGCACGGCGCCGTCGAGCAGCGCGTCGATCAGATAATCCTCCAGCGCGCGCTCGTCCTTGAGATATTGCGTCGATTTGGCCTTCGTCACCTTGTAGAGCGGCGCCTGCGCGATGAAGACGTGGCCGCGCTCGATCAGTTCCGGCATCTGCCGATAGAAGAACGTCAGGATCAGCGTGCGGATATGCGCGCCGTCGACGTCGGCGTCGGTCATGATGATGATTTTGTGGTAGCGCAGCTTCTCGATGTTGAACTCGTCGCGGCCGATGCCGGCGCCAAGCGCGGTGATCAGCGTGCCGATCTGTTCGGAGGCCAGCATTTTGTCGAAACGCGCGCGCTCGACATTGAGGATCTTGCCGCGCAGAGGCAGCACCGCCTGGAACTCGCGGTTGCGGCCTTGCTTCGCCGTGCCGCCGGCGGAATCGCCCTCGACGATGAACAGTTCCGACTTGGCGGGATCGCGCTCCTGGCAGTCGGCGAGCTTGCCCGGCA
>JBAUVQ010000180.1:0-4344 GCA_049583305.1 Methylocystis sp. | reverse complement strand
GAAAGCGCCTTGCTCACGCCAGCAAGCCATTGTCGCGGGCGAGCTGGAGCAAATCTTTTTGCGGGCGCGCGCCGAAATGCGAGATGACCTCGGCCGCCGCGAGCGCGCCAAGCGCCGCGCTCTGTTCGTGCGGAAGGTCCCGGGTGAAACCCGCGAGAAATCCCGCCGCGAACAAATCGCCGGCGCCGGTGGTGTCGACGACCGTCTCCACCGGAAAGGCTGGAGCGGAAACGACGCTCGCGCCTTGCGCGACCACGGCGCCCAGCGCGGAGCGGGTCACGACGCCCAGCAGTTTCGCCTCGCCTTGCAACGCCTTCAAGGCGGTGTCGAAATCGGCGGTCTGATACAGCGCGTGCAGTTCGCTCTCGTTGGCGAACAGGATATCCACGACGCCCTCGCGAATCAGCCCGAGGAACTCGTCGCGGTAGCGATCGACGCAAAAAGCGTCGGAAAGGCTCAGCGCCACCTTGCGGCCGCGGGCGCGGCTAACCTTGGCGGCCTTCAGAAAAGCGGATTTGGCGCCCGGCGGATCCCACAGATAGCCCTCCATGTAGAGAACCTTGGCGCTGGCCGCGAGCCGCTCGTCGATGTCATCAGGCCCGAGCGCCTGGCAGGCGCCAAGAAAAGTGTTCATCGTGCGCTGGCCATCGGGCGTGACGAAGATCAGGCAGCGCGCCGTCGCGGCGCCGTCTCCGGCGAAGGGCGTGTCGAAGCCGACGCCGGCGCGGCGGATGTCGTGGGCGAACTCGCGGCCGGCTTCGTCGTCCTTCACCTTGCCGACGAAGGCGGCGGAGCGCCCCAGGCTGGCGAGGCCGGCCATGGTGTTGGCGGCGGAGCCGCCGGAGATCACGGTTGTCGGCCCCATCAGGGCGTAAAGCTCGCCGGAGCGCTTTTCGTCGACGAGTTGCATCGCGCCCTTGTGCAGGCCCGCCGCGACCAGCGCGTCGTCCTCGGCGCTTGAGAGAACGTCCACAATGGCGTTGCCGATGCCGAGAACGTCGATGGTCGTGGTCATGAGGAGGCGCCCGCCCGTGGGAGAAACAAATCGGGACGGTTCCTATCATCGCCCGGCGCGAATAAATAGAGGCGCCGGCCGATCTGGCGGGCGCCTCTTCGATTAAATGCCGTCGAGACGGGAATCAGTCCGAGGTCAGACGGATGCCGACGCGCACCTCCTGCGAGATCAGATCCTTGGTGGGAGCTGGCGCCAGGGTCAACATGCTGGGCAGGCCGGTGTAGCTGCCGGCGTCCAGCAGGCGGTAGTGCACGTCGATCTTGACGTTCTGGGTCACGTCGTAACTGACGCCGGCCATCAGGTTCCAGGAGAACTTCCAGGTGACCTTCTTTATGTATTGGTTTGGATTGAGTTGCGCGAATTGCAGCAACCGCGCCGGCGTGACGACGTTCGCGGCATATGTCGACGTGGCTCCGGTGGTGGGCGTGGGTGTGATCGGAACTACTAGAAACGGATTCGCGACCCATTGGAGAGGCACGCCGGCTTGAGCGAGGTTCGGAGCCCAAGGCAGGCCGTTCGCGGTGCTGTTGTAGGTCACGGCGGACGACGATTGGAGATAACTCATGCCGACGCCGGCGCCGACATAGGGCGTGAAGCCCCACCAATTGCCGAGGTCGATGTAAGCGTTGACCATCGGCGTGGTGCGGTTGAGATGGGCCGTGATGTAAGGCGTGCAGGTCTCGTTGGGGTCGTATAGCAAGCCTGCCGCGCCCCCCGGGCTGGCCACGTTCGCCGTGGCCGACGGATAATAGAGAACGGTGCCCGACGGACACCACTCCGGCGCCTGCGCGGAACTGGGGCGAAACACGGCGCGATCGATCGTGAAATCGGTGCGCAGCCAGTTGTTATATTGATAGCCAAAGCCGATGCCGCCGGCGGCGGCGCCGGTGCGGCCCAGATTATTGGCGAAATCGGCGACCACCACCGGGACGGGCATGTTCGAATAGCCGACATCGCCGCGCAAATACCATCCCGTTCCGAATTCGACGGGCTGATTGGCCGGCGTGGGCTGCTGCGACGACACAAAGGGCATGTCGGCGGCCATCGCGGCCGAAACATACAGGGCGCTCAGCGTCGCCGTAAGAGCGGTCGCGCGGGCGCGGGAAATCGGTTGGGCCATTTGCTCTCGTCCTTGCTTCGCGCCGGCCGGAAACAACGAGGTCTCGGCGCGGTAGTGAAGCTAAGATGAGCGATTATGCTTCATGGCCGCTTAATTTAAGAACGTGCTTTCCATGAAGTTTACGACCCGGCGCAATTCACTCTCGCGCGTCCCGAAATGGAACAACAGGTGGCGCCGCCTAACCGAGGCGCCCGCCCGTTCGGACCCGCGCGTCCGATTGCTCGACGACGCGCGGGATTTCGTCCTCGTCAATGCATGAGAGTGTCGAAAATGAAGTCGATGATGATCGCGCAAGTCGCGGCGAACGCGAAGGCGGGGATGTTTCTCAGCCCGGCGTGCCGATACATGAAGGCGAAGGCGAACACCATCCACAAGACCATCGGGAACAGCAGGAAATTCACCAGCCTTTGAGTCGGAAGGGGCGGCGGCAAGGCCACGGCGAACACGAAGTGCAGAATGATCGAGGCGAAGGCGATGACGGCGCCGACACCGGTGAGCGCGGTGACGGTCTGGATGATTTTGTCCTGGCGCTTGTAGAGCGTGAGCACCGCGGCGCTTCCGGTGGTGACCAGCGCGGCGCAGGAGACGCCGAAAAGCAGCGACGGCATGAGTTCGTGATCGAGCAGATGGATGAGCGTCTGCGCGACGGCGTAGGCGGCGATGCATCCGCCCATCAAACTCTTGCTGACGGGCAACATGCCCTGCCCGGCCTCGAACGCTACGATGTCGTAAAAAATCTTGAGTGTGGACCCCTGCCAGGAGGCTTTTAGGCTTTCGAAGGCCATTGTGCTCGCTCGATTGTTTGCGCGCGGCGCTTCCCCGACGCGTGAAGACGCCGACGAAGCGAAACGCAGGTTAATGAAAGGCCATTTCCTCGCGAATGCGAGAAACCCGCCGCCACGTGGCCGATTGGCGCTTCCCTTAACACGCTTTGCCGGCGCGCGGAAAGCGGGCGGCGAAATGCCCCCCGCCGCTCCGCGCGGCTGTCACGGCAGGCGCGCGCTCCAGTCGTCGCGGGCGATCGTCTCGACGATGCGCCGCGCCGCTTGCGCCCAGGTCGTTCGCGACACCTTGGCCGGATTCGCCTCTCGTTTCCCGGCGAGGAAGTCCTTCACGCAATCCGCGAGCGCGCGCGGATCATTGACGCGAAAATAGATCGCGCCGTCGCCGCCGACTTCGCGGAACACCGGGATATCGCTGCACAGAACCGCCCGGCCCCGCCACGCCGCCTCGACGATCGGCAGGCCAAACCCTTCCGCGAAGGACGGAAGCACCAGCGCGCGCGCGCGTTCGTAGAGAAAGGCAAGTTCGTCGTCGTCCACGTCGTCGAACCAGAACAGACGGTTTCCAAACTCCGGATGGCCGACGATCTCCGCGACGACCGCCTCGTCGAGCCAGCCGCGCCGCCCGACGAACAGCAGCCTCGCGTCGACGCCCTCGCGCCAAAGATCGCCAAACGCCCGCAGCGCGACGCGCTGACCCTTGCGCGGCTCGATCGTCGAGACGCACAAAAACAGCGGCGACGCCCCCGTCGCCGCGTCGCGGATTTTGGTCCGAGGCTCCCGCGACCCCGCGGGCGCCATGTCGCAGCCGCAATGAAACCAGCCGATCTTGAGTCCGCTCCTGTGCGGCGCGCCGCGGCTCTCGACGAAGTCCGCCAGTTCCTCGGCGACGGTGCGCGATATCGCGAGAAAGCTGTCGCTCTCCAGCAGCGCCTTGCGCAGCCAGGCGTCGTACAGCGGCACGGTCGCGTCGTGGCAGGCGTGAGGATACAGCTCCGGAATCAAATCGAAGATGCAGGAAACGATCTCGCCTCCGTTTTCGCGGATTTGAGCGATCAGCGGCGCGAGTTCGTCGAAGGCGTTCCAACTGTCGGACAGCATCAGGAAGCGGTCGCCGGGACGCGGCTCTATCGGCCCGTCCGGTTCGCGCGGCGGCGCGCCGACGAGCGTCGACGCGTATTCGTGCGCGCTGTACAGCCGCCCGTCGAGCGCGCGCGCCGCGAGCGTCGGAATCTCATAGCTGTCGCCGCCGTAAAGCGCCTGGACAACCTTTTTGACGACCCGCTGAATGCCGGTGCCGGCGTCGCGTTTAATCACGCCGGTCACGTCGATCAACAGTCGAGCCGGCGCGACGGACGCATGCGGCGCCGGCGTCGAGGGAGACGACGCCACGACGGCGGGCGCGGCCGGCGCGGGCGGGACGAGGC
>JBAUVQ010000179.1:0-4134 GCA_049583305.1 Methylocystis sp. | reverse complement strand
GCCCCAGCCGTCGCCCTCGCCAAGGCGCAGCAGCGCCTCGCGCAGCACCAGGCCGCGCGGATCGCCGGGCGCCGCGAGGGAAGCGGCGCGCGTCATCTCGGCGAGCGAACGCTGCTCGGACGGCGGGATAATCGAAACGCCGCCATCGGCCGCCTGTCCGCCATAGACGCGCGCGCCTCCGCGTTGCAGAAACTTCACCCTGGCCCACATCGCGTCGAGCAACGAGGCGGCGACGCGCGGATCGCCGGCTTTCGCCGCCGCGCTGGTCATTTCCGCGACGCTGATGTTGGGCAGAAAATCCGCACGCCGCGATAGTTCCGCGACATAGGAATCATCGAGCTTGCCGCCCTCGGCCAACGCCGTCAGCGCCTCGACGCGCTCGCGCAATTCGTCGCCGCGCAGCAGACGCGGATAGTCCGAACGCAGCGAGTTTTTCAGCACATTGGCGAGACGGTCGAGCAGCGTCTTGTCGACGGGTTCGCCCGCTTTTTCGGCCTCCGCGAGAAAGGCGTAGGCCCAGGCCGTCAACGCGACGTCGCCTTGCGCGCGCGGCCAGAAGGCGACGAGCCCATCGCCGTCGATGGATTGCTCGATCGCCTGAGCGGTCGCCTTCACATTGTCGGAAATCCGCCCATCGAGCCCCGCCGCCGCGAGGATCGGCGAGAAGCCCTTGAGCGCCAGTCCCGAGCGCGCGAGCGACAGACGTTGCTCGGTGCAGCCATAAGGATATTCGACCAGCGCGTTCAATCCCGCGACGAGCTTCACGACGGCCGGGTCGCCGGCCAGCACGATCTTGCGCGAAAAACTTTCGGGACGAAGCCCGTCGCTAACGGCGGGAAGCGTCTTGCTCTCGCCGGCGCCGATCTCGACGACTTCATATCGCCTGACGGGCTCGCGATCGGGCTTGATCGGCAGGTCGATCTCGACCGCGTCTCTCGCGTGATCGGCGTCGCGTTCGATCTTGAAGCCGAGCTTGACGCTTCGCGCGCCGGCCTTCTGCTCGGGAACGTCGGCGCGAACGTCAACGCGCGCGGGCTTGTTCTGCGTCCACTCGATTTTCTGACTCGCCGCGCCCTTCACATCGAGTCGCTGCGCCATGATCGACGCCGAGCCCGCGCCGCCCTGCCCTTCGACGACGCGCGCGACGAGCCCAAGATCGAGCGTGTCGCCGGGTCGAACGAAACGCGGCAAGACCGGTTGCGCCACGAGTTCCTGGCGGATCAGCATCTCCCCGCCGGCATAGCCGAAGCGGTCGGCGCCGCTCACCGCCTTGGCCCGCAGCTTGAACACGGTCAGTGTGTCGGGCAGCTTCACCTTGATTTTCGCGAGCCCGTCCGCGCCAATCTTCACGCTCGGCAGATAGATCGGCACGGGCGTGAAATTTTTCCTCACGGAGATGTTGTTCTCCGCGCCCCATTCCTCCAGCGCCGCGCCGTCGCCGCCGGGAACTTCCTCCAGCGGAATGATTCCGAAGGCCATGTTGCGCGTGTCGCGCGCCGCCATTTTGGTCTCGCGCGCGAGAATGAAATTGGCGAGCGGATCGAGCGGCTGCTCCTTCGCCAGCGACAGCACGGCCTGATCGACCATCCAGAATGTGGCCTCGCCCGCGAGCGGCTTGCCGGCGTCGTCGGCGAGCCGCAACGAGACCTCCACCTCCTGGCCCGGCCGCGCCTTGCCCGGCGCCTCCAGTTTCACGGTGACGATGTTCTTGACCGGCGTGACCTCGATCCATTTCGTCGCGGCGATGGTGATCGGTTTGCCCTGGTCGATGCCGGACGCGGCGTTTGGCGCGCTGTCCTTCAGCCGCCCGCGCATGATCAGGAAATGCACCGCGAGCTTCGGCCCCTGCTCTTTTTTCAGCGTCAGCGCATAGCGGCCAAAGCCATTGGCGATGTCGATGAATTGATAGTCATAGACGCCGCTCGGCTGTTCGACGATGACCAGCGCGCGCGCGTTCTGGAACGGCGATTGAACGAGCAGCGTCGCGGCCTCGCCCGGCGCGTATTTTTCCTTGTCGAGCGTGATGGTCGCGGTGGACGAGGGCGGCCGTTGAAAGGTGACGGGCGTGTCGCCGCCGACGAAGAAATCGACGCTGACCTGCTGGCGCCGGCCAATGCGGTCATAGGCTTCGAGCTGCACGACATAGACGCCGGCGTCTTTCGCCTCCAGCTCGATTCTTTGCGCCTCCTTGGCGCTCGCGACCTTGCGCTCCAGCAGGGTTTCGTCCTGCACCTGCGTCACATATTTGGCGGCGCCTTGCGCGAAATCGGAGGCTTGCAGCGTTGAAATCCAATTGCGCTTGATGAAGCGCAGCGTCATCTCCAGCCCGTCGACGGCGGCGCCCTCGCCATTGATCGCGATCAGTTCGGGCGTGATGGCGCCGGGCCGCGCGACATAGCGCGGCGTCTTGACGCCCAGCACGAAGGGCGGCACGGCGATCACGTTCTGCACGTTGCGCACCTCTATGCCGTCGTCGCCGGTGACGGTGGCTTCGATGGAATAACGGCGCGGCTGCGCGGTGGGTTCGATCGTCGTGTCGAAGCTCATGCGCGCGGCGCCGCCGGCGTCGGTGCGCTGATCGCGCTCCAACACCGCGGTCGATTTGAACTTGGCGTCTCCGGAAAAGCGCGCGTCGGTCGAGAACAAAAAGCCCTCGCGCTCCGGCGGCGTGAACACGTAAGGAAACTGCGCCGCGCGCCATTTGACCGGACGATCGGCCGCGAGCCCTCCGGCGAAATAGCGCGCCAGGAGATCGACGCTGAATTCGCCGTCGAGCGGAACCATTTTCGGCGCGTTCAGCACGACCTCGAAGGTCGGCAGGCGATAGGCTTCCTTCTTGAACGGAAATGTTCCGCAGGAGAGGTCTTGCGGCTCCGCGGCGGCGGGCGTCGCTTCGGCTTCCTCCTCGGCGGCCTCGCCTTGCGCGTCGTCCTTCGGCGCGTCGGCGGGTTTGTCGGCATCCTTCCCCTTCGGCTTCATGCCCGCCGGTTCGTATTTGATCTGATAATCCCCGGTCGCCGGCGTCTGCGCGTCGAACTTGTGATAGAAGCCGCCCGCCGCGTCAGGCTTGACCGGAATGCGCCACTCCTGATTGCCCGGCCCGCTGACGACCAGCGTTCCTCCTTGCTTGGGCAGGCTCAACACGCCGCCGCGATAGACGCGCACATAGCCCTTGATGTGCACGGGCTCCTCGGGCCGATAAATCGGCCGCTCGGTGAAGAGATGGCATAGCGTGCGCGGCGCCTCGACGCGCTGTTGCTCGGGATCGGTGGTCCAGGCGAGCCAGTCGGCGTCCGGCTTCGACCAGTTTTCCTTGGAATATTCCGACGGCGCGCTGGCGGGATCGACGACCAGCGTATCCAGCCCCTTGGTGACGACGACGCGGCGCAAATCGGCTTCCGCTCGTTTAGCGAGACTCCAGGTGAAGAAGCCCGAGGAGTCCGTCGTCCCCTGCGCCAGCGTGACGAATTTGTCGTCCTTGACGCCCTCGATGCGCAGTTGCGCGTCGGCGACGGGCCGCGCGGTGGCGAGCGAGGTCACGGCGAAACGCACGCGCCCCGGCTCCTCGATGGCGCTGAGCGTCAGATCGGTGACGACGACGCGCAGCCAGTGACGCCCGCTCTCGCCCGGCGCGCGCAATCCGACGAGATAGGCGCCGGGCTGTTCGCGTCCCTTGATGCGCGCGAAATCCTCGGAGAGATCGAGACCGAATTTAGCGTCGGCGCCGCCGTGCTTCAGCGGCAGATCGACCAGTTTCGAAACGGCGGGCGACCCCAGCGCCTTGATGCGCTCCTTGATCGCGTCGGCCTCGATGTCGGCGCTTTCGCTCCACGCTTTCGGCTCGTTGCCGGGCAGCGGCGGCGCGTCGGCGTCGGTCGTCTCGACGCCGTGATCGGGGAACGGCCAGAAGTCGCGCGACAAGGGATCAATCGCGTGAATGCGAAGATCCGCGCGCTCGACGCCGCGTCCGCGCAGCGGCGCCAACTGCGGCCCGAACCGTTCGACGATTCCAAATCCCGCGTCCCATTGCAACGCGGGCGCGTCGCGCGTGAAGGCGAAGCGTTGCGCGAAGGCGCCGGCCAGGGCCCGCCCGCGCGCGTCATGCAGCGCGCCCGGCGCGATGTTCAGCTCGTA
>JBAUVQ010000178.1:0-4308 GCA_049583305.1 Methylocystis sp. | reverse complement strand
AAATAGGTTTTTTCGGCGCCAAAGATCGTCGCCGCCTCTTTTTGCGCCGCCAGCGCCGGACCCTCGTGGGTCAGCAGGTCGCCAAGCTCCAGGATCGAATTGTCGAGGTCGTCGCGAAAGATCGCTTCGCCCAGATGCTCCATGAAAATGCGGCCGATCGGACTGCGGCTGTAAAAAATGCCGCCATTATGGCCGGGGCAGGTCCACAGCTGGTTGCCTTCCTCGGCGTAATCGACGAGCGCGCCGAAAAACGGCGTTTTCAGCGTCTCGGCGTATTGCTTGAGGCGGCTAACCAGATTCTTGGCGATGAACGCCGGCGTCTCCTCGGCGAGGAACACATAGCCGTCGATGAAATCGAGAACTTCCACCGGAATGTCCTCGAAACGCTTGCGGCGAACAAGAATGACGATCGGCATTTCGAGGCCGCGCGTGCGCATCAGATTGATCAGCGAAGCCGCCTTGCCCTCGAGCCCCTTCTTGCCCCAATCGACGACCATGCAGCCGATCGCCGCGTCGGTTTGGACGGCGAGTTCGGCGTCCTCCAGGCGCCGCGCCTTCAGCACCTGAAAGCCCATGCGCTCGATCGACGCGATGATCTCATTGACGCGCATGCCCTCCAGATCGTCCGCGTCGAACACCGGAGCCGAGAACAGAAACGTGAAGCGCTGGAAAAAGTTCATTTGACGGGCTGATCCTATGGGATTTCGGCGAATGGCGTCGCGCGAGCAAGGGGGCGGGGTGGACGAATCCCTAAAAGGCTAAGGGAACGACGGGGACTACTGGCTCCGTTGTCATAATACCTTGATGACGCTTTTGTGACGCCTCGTGGCGCGCTGCCAAGATTTCCCATGCAAAGGCCGCGGCTGCCTCGGATTCCGGAGGGAGCGCCGATTCGCCGCGCCGCGCGATTCGCTATTTGTTGCATTCTTGTCATAATTCTCCGCGACATAACACATCGGACGAGCGAGAGTTTTCGCTGAAGGCGAGGGGCGGCGAATCGACATGCATGGCGGCCTGGCGACCGACGATGCCCAGCGTGATCTACTCGATCTGCGCGACCGGGTGATGGCGTTGCGCGACGACGTCGCCAGGGAGGCGCCCCTGCTGTTGTCGGACTGGGGCGCGCGGGATTCCCTAAGCGAAGCTGATGCGATCCGATTCGAGAATCGCGCGCTCAATCTCGCCGATTACATAGCTCTGCGCCGCCACGATTTGAGCGAGTTGCAGCCGCGCCTCGCGAGTTACGGCCTCTCGTCGCTCGGTCGCAGCGAGGCGAAGGTGAGAACCGCGCTCGACTCGCTGATCGCCAGCCTGCGGCGTTTGTGCCGCGAGTTCGAGGCGCCTTATCCTCCGTCGGCCGAGAGACGCGCCGCCGAGGACGCGTTGCGTTTGGAATGCGAGCGGATTTTCGGCCCGGCGCGACAGGGGCCGCATACCCGCGTCATGGCGACCCTGCCGTCCGAGGCGGCGACGGACGCCACCCTGGTCCAGCGGCTGCTCGAAGCGGGGATGAATTGCGCGCGCATCAACTGCGCGCATGACGACGCCGAAGCCTGGGCGCGGATGATCGCCAACATCGACGCGGCGCGGGACCGGCTTGGTCGGCCCTGCCGCGTGCTGATGGATATCTCGGGCCCCAAATGCCGAGTCGAGAAGCTTCGCGCGCCGGAAAAATATCGCGCCCACAAGGGCGATCGTCTGCTGCTCCTCGCCAATCTGGAGGCGCAGTTGAAGGGGCGCATCGCGATCGAGCCCAGCTTTCCGGGGATTATCGATCAACTCGAAATCGGCGCGCGAATTTGGATTGATGACGGTAAAATCGGCGCGCGCGTCGTCGCGAGGTCGAAAGGCGAAGCGGAGATCGAGGTTTTTAGCGCGCGCGCCAAGGGCCAGCGACTAAAGGTGGAGAAGGGGCTGAACTTCCCGACCACCGAGCTGAAGCTCCCGCCCTTGACGGCGAAGGATTTCGCCGATCTCGATTTCGTCGCGCGGCACGCCGATCTCGTTGGCTTCTCCTTTGTGCAAAATCCATCGGATATCGAACTTTTGCAGGATCATCTCGCGGCGAGGCGCGGCGAAAAGTCGCCGCTGCCGCTCGTGTTGAAGATCGAGACGCCGCTCGCCGTGCGCAATCTTCCGCGCCTCATGCTGCAATCGATGAAACATAACCCGACCGCCGTGATGATCGCGCGCGGCGATCTCGCGGTGGAGCTCGGTTTTGCGCGTCTTTCCGAGATGCAGGAAGAAATGCTCTGGCTTTGCGAAGCCGCGCATGTTCCGGTGGTTTGGGCGACGCAAGTGCTCGACCAGTTCGTTAGGGAAGGGGTGTTCAGCCGTTCCGAGACGACCGACGCCGCCATGGCCCAGCGGGCCGATTGCGTCATGCTCAACAAGGGCCCCTGCCTCGTCGAAGGCATCGCCTATTTGCGCGACGTTCTCGCGCGCATGGATCGCCACCACATCAAGAAATTTTCGCGGTTCACGCCCTTAACGGCCTGGGGCTGAATTCTCGAACCGCTCGAGTTCTCGCGCGCCAAGCCGCCCGTCGTGCAGCGCCGTGGCCACGAGAACGCCGGCGACGCCAAGACGCTCCAACGCGGCGAGGTCGTCCGGGCCGCGCACGCCTCCGGCCGCGAAGATTTCGCGCCCGCGGGCTTGGGCTACGATCGCCGCCAGCATGGCGAGATCCGGTCCTTCGCCAAGGCCTATGCGCGCCAGCGTCATGACAATGACCCGCGACGGCCACAGACGCGGAGAGGATGCCAGCGCCGGCGGCCCCAGAAAGCGCCCATCCTGAAAGTCCAGCGAGAGAATGGCGCGCGGTCGGGCGGAAAGGTCGGGCGGCGGCTCCTCGCGGGGCATGGTTTCGCTGCCGAAAACAATTTCGCAAGGCGCATCCGGCGTCGAGTTTCGCGCGCCGGCGTCGAGCCAGAACGAGATGCGCGGAAATTTGCCCGCGAGCTCCAGCACGGCGCGCCTGTTGTCTCCGCGCCCGAGAATGGCGTCGAGATCGGCGATATAGATCGTATCGAATGCGCGCAGTCGCGAAAATCCCGCCACGACGTCGCAAGGCGCGCTCGACGCCGCGAGCGGCGAGACTATCGGACGATAGGCGTCGCGCCTCCCCCCGACCGCGCGGACGACAACGCCGCCCATGAGGTCGACGACGGGAATGATTTGCATCGCGCGATCCTATACGAAAAAGAGAGCGGTTGAAGCGCGTCGGATTTTGAGGCCTAATCCGCCGCCCACGCTCGCCCCGACGAACGGATCAAGACGAACGGATCAAAATGACGCGCGTAGCGCTCCTCGCCGCCTTCACCATTTCCTTGATAGGCCTCGATCCGGCCGCCGCCCAGCAAAGGACGCGCGACCAGGGGGACTGGCCGTGCCGGCAGGTCAAGGTCGCCGATCTATCCCTGGCGGCGATCTGGAGCGGACCGCCGATCGACGAGGCCGCGAAGATCTGGCGCGACGACGCGGTTATCGCGGACCTCGTGGCGCGCATCTCGGCGCGCCGCACGCCGATCGAGACCGCGACGCAACTTGTCGACCAATTCGCCAAGGGCGCGGGAGCCTCTCGCAAGCAGCGGCTAACGCTGCTGTTCGCGGGGGTTTACGACAAGCTTGATGGGGAACGGCGCGAGGTCGTCGCCGGCCTCGACCGCTATGGCCGCGCGCAAAAGGACATCGCCGAACGGCTGCGGGACGAAACGCAAAAGCTGCGCGACGCGCAGGACGCGCATGTCGACGCGGAAAAGCTCAAGCAGATGAGCGATGCGTTGCAATGGGACATGCGGCTATTCGACGAGCGCCGCAAAGCTGTATCGTTCGTCTGCGAGACTCCCGCCTTGATCGAGCAGCGCCTCGGAGCCTTGACGCAGGCAATTCGCGACCGCATGGAATAAGCGGCTCGCGGGACGCGCCGACGCGTCCCGCTTTGTCGAAAAGCAACCTCAGGCGTCGAAACCGCCGTCGCCGCCGCCATCGTCGTAGCCGTCGTCGGAGCCATAGTCGGCGTCCTCCGCGCTGGCGGAGTCGTCGTCATCCGCCGCGTCGTAGCTCGCGTCTTGCGCGTCGGCGCCGGAAGCATCGCCATAATAGTTATTGACGACGTTGGTTTCACCGCCTTGGCCGAGTCCCGTGTGCTGGAACCCCGAATCGATGCCAAGGCCCCCGCCCGCGCCGCCATGAAACAGCCCGCGGATGCCGTCGGCGAGCAGCACGCCGCCCGCGACGCCCGCCGCCGCTCCAAGCGCGCCCTTCAGAAAGCCGCCGGGCGCCGCCGGAGCGAACCCCGGCGCGGCC
>JBAUVQ010000177.1:0-1896 GCA_049583305.1 Methylocystis sp. | reverse complement strand
GCGCAGGACGTCGACAATCCGGGCGTTCTGGTGCTGTCGCGTTTCGCCGGCGCGGCCGAGGATCTTCAAGAGGCGCTGATCGTCAATCCTTATGACGCCGACGATGTCGCGCAAGCGATACAGCGCGCGATCACCATGCCGCGCGAAGAGCGCATCGAGCGTCATGCGGCGCTGCTCGCGAGAGTGCGAGAACACAATGCAAGCAATTGGATGAGCAAATTTCTGGATGCGCTGGACGCGCCCTCGATGCCGCTCGCCGCTTGACTGCGTAGTGGCCTGCGTCATTCGAGGCGATGGGCCTTTGCGAGCCTGGAGGCTCGCGGTCCAAGGGCGGCGCTGGAACGCGAGCCTTCAGGCTCGCATTTCCACCCCCGCGATTTCAGCCACTAATCGACGAGCGTCAACGGCCGGGCAACGACTTCGAGCGACTTGCGCTCCGCCGCGACGCCCCACGCCCATTCAATCGCGGCGGCGCCGATCATCAGCATGGCCGCCAGAGCGTAGCCGCTAAAAACCATCGCGCGCGATCCCGTTCCGATCAGAGTTCCAAACAGCCACGGACTGACGACGCCGCCGACGGCGGTCCCCACCGCGTAGAAGGCGGCGATGGCCAAGGCGCGGATTTCGACCGGAAAGGTTTCGCTCACGGTCAAATAGGCGGAGCTGGCGGCCGCGGAGGCGAAGAAGAACACCACCGCCCAGCCCGCCGTTTGCTCGGCCGCCGAGATCTGTCCGCGCTCGAAAAGATAGCCGACCACCGCGAGCAAGGCGCCGGAAATAGCGTATGTGGCGCTGATCATGATTCTGCGCCCAATCGTGTCGAACAGTCGGCCAAGCAGCACGGGTCCAAGGAAATTGCCTGCCGCGAACGCGAGCAAATACCAGCCGACCGCGTTCGTTTCCACGCCGTAAAATTCCGTCAGGATCAACGCATAGGTGAAGAACACCGCGTTATAAAGCATGGCTTGCGACGCCATCAGGCTCAAGCCGACGACCGTGCGCCGCGGATAGGTTCGAAACATCGCGCGGGCGAATTCGGCGAATGGCGTATGCGCGCGGGCGCGTAATTTGACGCTTGGAAAAGGGCCTTTCGCGAGAACGTAACCGGCGCGCGCGAAGTGGTCCTCGATCGAGCGCATAATATCGTCGGCCTCTCCCTGGCGGCCATGCGTGATTAGCCAGCGCGGGCTTTCGGGAATCCAAACGCGCAACACGAAAATCACGAGGCCGATCGTCGCGCCGATGAAAAACGCCAGCCGCCATCCGATCGCCGGATCGAATAAAGCGGGATCGAGAAGAACGAGCGAGCCCGCCGCCCCCAACGCCGCGCCGATCCAATAGCTGCCGTTGATCACGAGATCGGTCCAGCCGCGCACGCGCGCCGGGATCAGTTCTTGAATCGTCGAATTGACCGCCGCATATTCTCCCCCAATGCCCGCGCCAACCAGCAGGCGAAAACTCGCGAAGCTCCAAAAATCCCACGAAAACGCGGTCGCGGCCGTGGCGGCGAGATAGAGCGCGAGCGTGATGAAGAACAGCTTCTTGCGTCCGAGGCGATCGGTCAGCCAGCCAAAAAACAGCGCTCCCGAAACGGCCCCCACGAGATAGGCGCTGCTCGCCGAGCCGATTTCGGCGTCGCTCAGCCCAAGGGCGGTGTTTTCCTTGAGCGTGGCCGCCACCGCGCCCGCCATCGAGACCTCGAGTCCGTCCAATATCCAGGTGACGCCGAGCGCGACAACGACGAGCGTTTGAAAGCGGCCCCAGGGCAATGCGTCGAGCCGCGCCGGTATGTTTGTTTCGACGACGCTCTCGGCTGTTGCTTCCGCCATGCTTTCACGCCGCCTCTAATCGATATTCGCGCGGCGTCCGGCGGACGCCCGCCAAGCCTTTTTTCCT
>JBAUVQ010000176.1:0-2142 GCA_049583305.1 Methylocystis sp. | reverse complement strand
TGTATTCCTGGACGCCGAAGCTCGTCGACGCCTTGCAGCGCGGCGGCGTGCTTCGCGACGTAAGTTCGGACCAGCAGCTGAGGGCGCTGGAGTCGGACGTCGTGGTCGATCGCGACACCGCCTATCGGTTCGGGCTCACCATGGCGCAGATAGACAGCACGCTCTACAACGCCTTCGGACAGCGGCAAGTGTCGGTCATTTATCAGGCCAACAACCAATATCACGTCGTCATGGAGATAGACCCGCGCTTTACGCAGAGTCCTTCGCAGCTGCAAAACGTCTATGTTTCGACTTCCGGGGCGCCGGCGAAGGGCACGAGTCTGACCAACGCGCCAGCCGGAAACGTGGTCGCCTCGACCAGCGTCGCGACCACGCCTTCGACGCCCTCGACCAGCCAAAGCGCCGCCGCCACGAACATGGCGAGCATCACCGCGACGGCCCGCAACGCGCAGAACAATTCGATCGCCGTCGTCGGCAACGCCGTGGCGTCGACGGGTTCGCCCGTTAGCACGAACCAGGAGACGATGGTTCCCCTGCCTGCCTTCGCCCGTTACCAGCCGGGCCACACGGCGCTGGCGATCAATCATCAGGGGCTGTTCGTCGCGACGACGATCTCGTTCAATCTCGCGGTCGGCGCCACGCTCAGCCAGGCGGTCGACGATATCCAACGCGCGGTCAAAGAGATCAAAATGCCATCGACCTTGCACGGCGCGTTAACGGGCACGGCGCAGCTTTTCGCGGAGTCGTTGCGCACGCAGCCGTTGCTGATCATGGCGGCGATCGTCGCGGTGTATATCGTGCTCGGCATCCTCTACGAAAGCTACATCCATCCGATCACCATTCTCTCGACGCTGCCGTCGGCGGGCGTCGGCGCGGTGCTGGCGCTGATGTTGTTCCACACCGAATTCAGCATCATCGCGTTCATCGGCGTGATTTTGCTGATCGGCATCGTCAAGAAGAACGCGATTCTAATGATCGATTTCGCGATCGAAGCGCGGCGCGCGCAAAACGTGTCGTCGTACGATGCGATATACGAGGCCTGCATCCTGCGTTTTCGTCCCATCATGATGACGACGATGGCGGCGATCCTCGGCGCGCTGCCGCTCGCGTTCAGTTTCGGCAATGGCGGCGAGGTGCGCCGGCCGCTCGGCATCGCCATCGTCGGCGGCCTGATCGTCAGCCAGGCGCTGACGCTCTTTACGACGCCGGTCGTCTATCTCTATCTGGACGGCTTTGGCGAGTGGGTCGGGCCGCGCTGGAGCGCGCTGCTGGCTCGCATTTCCGGCAGAGCGCCGAAGAGAGAGCCCCGGCCGGGCGGCGGGGCGCCCGCGGATCACTGAAAGATCGCGAGCGGATTGCCAAGCAAGGGCAGGCTTGGCGTATATTTCGGCGGCGGCGGCATGGCGACGATGAGGTCGGAGGTTCCGCCGACGTAAGCGACGAATGATTGTGTCAACCAGGCGAGGTCGGGGACGCAGCCCAGAAAATTGGCGCAGTTGATTTCCAGCACGAGTTCCGCCGAGCCGTCCGGCGCCGCGAGTTTTTCCACCTTCATCGCCGTTCCCGGATTCTTGCCTACTGGATCGAAGGTTTGAATGAGCCAGTAGGTCCGCGTCTCTATTTTGTAAAACGCGTTTTGCGCCACCCATGTCGCCGCGCGCGACCATTTCCTGTCGCAGTCGAAATTCGACCTGCAAATGACCGCGGGGGATATGGCCTCGTTCGGCTCGATCCCGGCGCAGGACGATAGCGTAAAGGCGAACGCGGCCTGCGCGAACAGCGCGAAGCCGCGGTTGGTTAGTATCAGGCGCACGGTTGCTCTCCGCTTTTCGAACGCAAATGACAACCCGAACGCCTGTATCGCCGCGGCCGCGGCGCGCCCATCTACAATATCTGGAATTCGCCAAAGCAGGCAAGATAGACCTCCATGGGAGGTTCCAACCAAGTCGCGAGAGCCCTCATCCGACCCGGCTACGCCGTCGAATCAATCGGTTTCCCGGCCTTCTCCCGCCCGCGGGAGAAGGTGGCCCCACGTAGTGGGGTCGGATGAGGGGCGCCGCGGCTTGGCGGGAACCTTATGGCATGTGGCGTCACGTCCCGCGGCCCAGCGCCCGCCTCAGATCTTCGCGCGTATCGATATCC
>JBAUVQ010000175.1:0-8948 GCA_049583305.1 Methylocystis sp. | reverse complement strand
GAACAGGACGGCTCGGAAATCCGCTCGGTCGAACTGGAGAGGCTGATCTCGCAAGGGCTGACACTCGTCGAACGGCGCAACGCCTTCGAATTCTTCCGCGACCATCTCGCCGATCTTTATTCGACCGAAACCGGATCATCGTGGCGTCCGCGTTCGGGATCGCGGGTCAATCACCGCGCTTTGACCTCGGCGATGATCGACAGCCGGGATTTTCTCAACGCCAGGAAGCTGGCCGAGACGCAAGTTCTCCTGCCCCCTGGGCCTCGGATCGCTTTCGCCGGCGGCGCTGAATGCGATGACCATCGTCGGATTTGGGACGCCCTCGACAAGGTCCGCGCGAAGCACGCCGACATGGTCCTGCTTCACGGAGCCGGCCCGAAGGGGGCGGAGCGAATCGCCGCTTGTTGGGCGGACAACCGCAAAGTTCCTCAGGTCGCCTTCAAGCCGGAATGGACACGCCACAAGAACGCGGCGCCATTCAAGCGCAACGATGCGATGCTCGAAGCCCTTCCGATCGGTGTCATCGTCTTCCCCGGTTCGGGCATCGTCGAGAACCTCGCCGACAAGGCGCGGAAGATGGGCATTCCGGTCTGGTGATTTGAAAAGGAGACCGTGTGAGGGTGACGTAAGGTTGTGTCCGATTCGAACTGACGGGCTCTCAATGCCCGTTAGCATTCCGTTTACCCTTTATTTCTTGCAACGGATCAAGAATCGGGGTCTATTCCAAGACGGAAATAATCCGTTTAACGCCCAGGAGCCGTCTCCGCCAATGACCCTGCAGGCTGTCCAGCACTCCTCCGAGAATGCGCTCGCGCGCATGACCCGGCATGCCAGCGCGTTGTCGGCGCAATTGCAGGCTCTGAGCGCCACGCTCTTTCCTCCATCGTCAAAAAAGACGTTGCGCAGTTTTTCATCCGGCGAGGTCGCCCGCTTCGTCGGCGTGTCCGACGGTTATCTTAGACAATTGTCTCTCGATGGGCTGGGGCCTTCCCCCACTCTTTCCGGAGGTGGGCGGCGCTCCTACACACCGGCGCAGATCGGGGAGCTTCGTGGCTACCTCGCAAATGCCAGGCCCAAGGAAGCTCAGTCCTTCATGCCTCACCGGCGCCAGGGGGAGAAGCTTCAAATCATCGCGGTCGCCAATTTCAAGGGCGGCTCCGCCAAGACGACTACCGCTCTTTATCTAACGCAGTTCCTTGCGTTGGAAGGATATCGTGTGTTGGCCATCGACCTCGATCCACAGGCGTCTCTATCGGCAATGTTCGGGTATCAGCCGGAATTTGACCTTGGTGAGGGCGAAACCCTGTACGGCGCAATCCGTTATGACGACGCTCGCCGGCCCATGCGAGAGGTGGTTCGAACGACATACTTTACCGGAGTCTCGCTCGTTCCTGGAAATCTCGAGCTTATGGAGTTCGAGCACCATACCCCACGCGCGATGGTCGAGCGTACGCTGCGGGGAGGCGATTTGTTCTTCCGGCGGGTCGGAAGCGCCATTGCTGAAGTGGCCGACGACTTCGATGTTGTCGTGATCGATTGTCCCCCGCAACTGGGATACCTCACCATGGGTGCTCTGCATGCGGCGACGGCGATGCTCATAACCATCCATCCACAAATGGTGGATGTCGCGTCTATGAATCAGTTCCTGTTAATGACCTCGGACGTCATGACGGTGATCGAGGAAGCGGGAGGGGCGCTTGACTACGATTTCATTCGCTACGTCGTAACCCGCCACGATCCGAATGACGTACCGGAAACACAAATCGTCGCCCTGCTCCGCAATCTCTTTAGCGAAGACGTTCTCGCCGCGACCGTATGGAAGTCGACGGCTATCGCCAACGCTGGATTGACCAAGCAGTCTCTGTACGAACTGGAGAAGGGTTCGGTGGGTCGGGGAGCGTACGAGAGGGGTCTGGAATCGGTCAATAACGCGAATAGAGAAATCCTGGGCCTGCTCAAGGGGGTGTGGCGGCGATGAGCAAACGCACCGATACAATTCGATCCTTGTTTGCGCAGCCCCCCAGCCCGGTGTTGTCTGCTGACAACAACCCCACAGAGCCGCGTCGGGTGCCCGCCGGAGCCGTTCGATCAATGAAGGAGACATTTTCCGACATTGAACGGGAGAATGAAGTCCTGCGCGCCCGTATCGCTGAGAGCGAACAGGTTGTCGAGATTGATCCGGGACTTATCGATCCCTCGCCATTCGCTGATCGGTTTGAACAAGAGGGCGATGTCTCATTCGAGAGCTTGAAACAGTCCATTGCGGATCGTGGGCAAGAGATTCCCGTCCTGCTGCGGGCGCATCACGCTGCGCCAGGCCGCTACCAGACCGCTTATGGTCACCGCCGTATTCGCGTCGCGGGCCTCCTCGGGCGATCGGTAAAAGCGATCGTCCGGACGCTCAGCGACGATGAGCTCGTCATCGCACAGGGCCTTGAAAATTCGGCCCGCGAAGACTTGAGCTTCATCGAGCGAGCAGTATTCGCTCTCAGGTTGGAAACTGCGGGCCGAAGCCGGGCAACAATTCAGCAGGCGCTTGCTATCGATCGGGCTGAAGCTTCAAAGCTCATCTCTGTGGCCAAGGCTGTGCCGCACGATCTGATTCTCGCAATTGGAAAGGCGTCTAAAATTGGACGCGGACGATGGCAGGAATTCGCCGAAGCGCTGCAGAGCGCGGGCGCTATGGAAAGAGCCCAGGCCATCACCGCCAGTCCGACCTTTATCAAAGCGGACGGTGAGCAGCGCTTTGCGCTCGCTTTGAGCGCCGCGAAGCAGCTGGAGCCGAAAAAACCGTCGGCGTCTCCGGTCATTGCGATCAAGGATGCAAATGGCCACGCGATTGCAGAGATTCGCGCCTCTCAGCGCGATGTGAAAGTAACGGTGGCGAATTCGGCGGGAAGTGCGTTCGCACAATTCCTGACCGATCGCTTGCCTGAGTTGTTTGATGAGTTCCGTTCTTTCGAAAGCTCTAAAGGCGAGTCGAAAGGTCATTGAGGTTCGGCGAAAGGAGCATCGCCAGCAAAAGAAAAAGGCCCCCGAAACGACGTCCCGGAAGCCCTTCTCAATCTGTAGCAAGGTGAGAATCCCACTTCCGCGAATCGCTGTCAAGAGTCGGCGCCGTTTCGGCGAGCGGATTTCTTTTGCCTGAACGAGGCAAAGGATCATGCAGACACAACCAACGACGCCCTTTGGGCGGCGACCGCTGTCGCTCGCCATGGTGGCGAGCCAGGCTGCGACCGAGAATTTTGCGGCGAGACCGCGCGCGTCCGAAACTGTCGTGCACAAGTGGCGATTGTTTCGGGCGCTCACCGAAGCCAAGGAACCGCTCGGCGTCACAGATCGTGCGCTGTCGGTGCTGCACGCGTTACTGAGCTTCCATCAGGAGACGGCGTTGTCATTGCCGGCAAGCGAAGACAAGTCGGACGAAACTGATTCGTCCGGCGTCGGCATAGTCGTGTTTCCGTCCAACAAGGAACTCTCGATCCGCGCCCATGGCATGGCGCCGGCGACGCTGCGACGCCATTTGGCATGCCTCGTCGACGCCGGGCTGATCATTCGGCGTGATTCTCCGAACGGCAAACGCTTCGCCAGAAGAGGGCAGGGGGGCGCGATCGAGGACGCCTTCGGCTTCGACCTCACTCCGCTCGTCGCGCGCGCCGAGGAGATCGAGAACCTCGCCGAGGAAGTGCGCGCCGAGAACCGGGCGATCGCGCTGTTGCGCCAAAAAATCACGCTGACGCGACGCGACATAGCGAAGATGATCGCGACCGGCATAGAGGAGGGGGTTCCAGGCGACTGGGAAGGCTTTCATCTGCGCTACGCGACGCTCTCCGGCCGGTACGCGCGCAATCTTCTGCGTGCCGATTTGGAGGCCTTGGCGAGCGAACTTGCCACGCTTGCCGCCGGAATCCGCAAGCTGCTGGAGAATCACGTAAAACCTCAAAATATGAGCGCCAATGAGTCCCAAAGTGAGCGCCACATACAGAATCAAACTACAAATATATTTGACCTTGAACCTGGCCTTCAAGAAGGCAGGGGCGCGCCGTCCGGGATCAACGACCAAAACCCCGGGGCTCCATCGGCGCCAGAGCCCGACATCCTGCCAACCAGCGGGCACAGACCCGAGCAAAAGTCCGGGTCTGTGCGGACCTATCCGCTTGGGATGGTGCTGGAGGCCTGTCCCGACATCCTCGATTTTGCGCCCGGCGGGATTTCGTCGTGGCGTGACCTCGCGGCGACGGCGGCCGTGATGCGCAGCGCCATCGGCGTGTCGCCCGACGCCTGGGCGCAGGCTCTGGAGGTCTTGGGCGAGCACGATGCGTCGATCGTCATTGCCGCGATCCTGCAACGCGGGGAGGAAATCAAATCCGCCGGCGGCTATCTGCGCGTTTTGACCGCGAAGGCGAGGGCAGGGGAGTTCTCGCTCGGTCCCGTGTTGATGGCGCTGTTGCGCGGCAAGGCGGCGAAAGCCGCGCGGGAACGCAAGAGGGCAGGGTGATGGGAACGCATGCCGAGGGTCGGCGTCGCGGTTCAAACGCCCCAGGCGCGAAACCGCCCGCGGCCGGTGAGCTCGCGCAAATCGAACGCCGCGATCATGTCGAGGGCGGCGCGCGGGCTGACCGCGAGTTCGGCGGCGGCCATGGCGGCGGTCACGAAGGGTTTCGCCACGACCAGATCCGCCAACGCCGGCAGGCGCGAATTCCCCCTCTTGCCGCGGCAGCGCCGCTGCAAGCACGCCCGAGCGACGGCGAGGCGATCGTGCTCGGCGAGCCCCCAGTCGCCCGCGTTCTTCAAGGCGGCGAGATGGGCGCCAAGGCGCGCCTCGCGCTCCTTGTGGCGGCGGACGTCCCAGGGAACGGCGCGCAGGCCGAGATTGACGCAGGGAAGATGCGCCCGCGCCTTGCCGCGGCTGCGCAACAGATCGGCGACGAGCAGCGGGCCGAGCCAAAAATCATGTTCGGCCGGGGACAGTTCTTGCCAGGCCTCATAAGCGACGGCCGCGGCGAGGGTGGGCGGCAGCGTCGCGGTCGCTTCGACCCGCGAGCGCCATTGCGCAAAAAACGCCTGTTCGTCGTGATCGGGATCGTAGATCAGCGCATGGCCGGGCTCGTCGGAGTCGGCCGACCGTTGAATCGCCGTCGCGGCGTCGGGGCCGGCGGCGAGCAGCCGCGAGGAGCGCGCGATCACGGCGTCGATCGCCAAAAATTCCGCGGCTGTCGGGCTGACGTTAACCGTGAGAAGTCGGCGATCTGGCGGCCACAATTGACGTTTATTTGAGAACGGATGTGGAAGATTTCTCATTAATGACGTCAATCATGAGAACCAGAGTGGGCCGAGAATCGGCGTCGCTTGTTCGCCGAGGGTTTCGAGCCGCAAGCGGTAGTGACCCAAGGTGACGGATCGGAGGATATGAAACCGCGGGCGCGGCTTTTCGAGCAGCCGCTGAAACCCGGCGAGCAAGGTGGCACGGACGCGCAAAGGGGCGATCACGTGATTTTTCCATCGGATCCCGGCGTTTTTTCGTTCGGCGAGCGCATCGAAGCCGGGCGCGAGCGCGTCGACCGCATGAAGTTTACAGGGCTGCCATGCAGCCATACTGGGCAAGCGAGGGCGTGGGACGAGAAGCATTCGAAAAGCGGCGACAGCGGCCGCTGCGGCTTTTTCGTTGTCGGTGAGGAATTGATTGAGCAAACGTTCGCCTTCGACAGCTTCATCCCAAGTCGATGGCGAGACATCGGTATCGGCGCTTTCTGTCCCGATATCGATATCGTCGCTGGCCGACAGCGGCGCAAGCGCCCTGCCGCAGAGTGAGCAGGTGATCCGCCATCCTCGTTGCGAATTGCGCAAAATCGCTTCTTGTCTCTCAAAATCGGGCGCGCGTGACCGGCAGGAAGGGCAGGATTGGATTGGTTCGGGCGAGATGAACCATTTCGCTTCCCTCGCAAGATCGCAGTGCGTCATCCGCCGAACCTCGGCTTGGTCGCGGCGAAAGAAATGCCCTAATTTTTCTGCGGCTGATTGCGAGAGGTCCGTGTCGACCGCGTGCAAGCGTCGGACGTGGGAATCCGGCAGCAAGTGCCGAAGAAATTCGAGTTGCTCCATCCCATAGAAAGCGGCGTGTCGCGACAGCCACGATGAAAGCAATTCGTCGGGAACGGGCTTTAGGATCACCGGGAGAGGCTTGGCGTCGTCGAGTCTCTTGATCATGCGAAGGCCGCCTGCCGTTCGACGACCGGGCGCCAGCGCTCTACAGCTTCATTCGTGATTTCTTCGACGCCAGTCTCGATCGCATCGACCGCCAGGTCGTTCAGCATGCGGAATACTCGCGCTGAGACGCCATCGGTCATTTGCAGGATTTGACGCAGCGCGCGCGCGCTCAGGAGAGTCGGGTTGCGCAGAGGCAGGTTACGTAAGATGGAAGCGATCAGCGTTTCGAATTCTTCGTTCGCCGCCCAGCGGTGCAACTGCATTTCGTCGATCCGCCGAGCAAGTTGAACATCGCCGCTTATCGCTTCGCGCGCGTCGCCGACGCCGAGGCAAACAAGTGAAAGACTCAGCTCGTTACTGAGAAAACGCAATGTATTTAATATGATGCGTTGCTCGCGCTGCGGTCCAGCAAGAATGTTGTGCGCCTCGTCGATGACGAGGACTTTGACGCCGATCGTCCGCAGCACGCGAAGAGCTGCTTGTTCAAGTTCGACGATGTCGCAGCGAGATGACCGTGGCGCGCCGGCGGCGGCGAGGAGCTGAGCGAAAAATCGTCGCTCGCTGGGTCTGCCGGTCATTTGAAGCGCGAGGACTGGCGTTTGCTCGATGCCCGCGGCCGCGTTGAAAACGGGCGGATTTTCACTGCGAAATCGGTGCATAATCATGGTCTTGCCCATGCCGGAGTCGCCGTAAATGGCGAGCGACGGCATGCGGGTCGTGCGCGGGTGCGCGACGAGCTGCTGGAGTATGGCGAGCGCATGTTTTGCTCTTGGATAGGCGATCCATCGTTCCG
This sequence comes from Methylocystis sp., assembly GCA_049583305.1. Taxonomy (GTDB): domain Bacteria; phylum Pseudomonadota; class Alphaproteobacteria; order Rhizobiales; family Beijerinckiaceae; genus Methylocystis. The sequence continues at coordinate 1,948 of JBAUVQ010000175.1, read as the reverse complement.
AACGGATCGCTTCGATGCGTTGAGCTACCGGCTCGTCCAGAAAACTGGTGGCGGCGGAAGTGAGGTGCGACGAGAACGGCGTCAAAGGGATCACTCCGTATCTTCGACGGAAGGGACGGGAATACGCGAATCGACCCCTCGCAGCGTGCCATAACCTGATGTCTCGTCCAGGGGGCTCCTCGTTGCTGCGTCGCGACCTTGGCGAACCACGCGAGTCTTTTGTTTGGCGTCGTCGACGAGGGTGTGCTGAGCAATAGCCGTTCGCACAATGGCCTGCATGTCAACTTCGCGACGGCCCTTCGCATTGAGGGCGCGGTGCGCCGCGCGTGCTTCCGATAGAGTAATGGACGGGAGCGTCAGGTCGGCGTAACGGGCTTCGACAAAGTTCCCAGTAGGGCGTCGGACAAACACACGGGCCAGATCTCTGGGATCGTATTTGACGAGCAGCTTTTCCTCGACCCGCCCGACATCCACCGTCAGCGCCGACGACCAATAGCGAAGGCCGAAGAGGTGAATGCCGTCGGGGCGCAATTTTCGTTCTTCGTCGGGCAGGAACGAAACCCAAAATTGCAAGCGATCCTGAGGCATCCGCAATGGAGTTTCGCCCTCATGTTCATTCCAGACAGCGATCGGCGGTCGTTTCAGTCCCGAGTGAATCGATTGATGATAGCGGCCCGCGATTTCGAGGCCGATGTACCGTTCGAGTTCGCGCAAGGTGAGCGTCGCCGAGTGCATGGAGTCATAGTCGCCTCGTTCGGCGATCGAACTGAAGGTGGTGCCAGGCAAAAGATGCACGGCGCCCATCTGAGTTCCGATCAATCGTTCGATATGACCGCCATAGCGAGGCTCGCCCGGTTCGCGCCAGATGAGGGCTATGCCCTCGTCACGGCAGGCGCGTTCGAAAGTTCGGCTGCGGAAATCGGCGCCATTGTCGACATGAATGGTCTCGGGCAAGCCGGAAATCGGCCATTTCGCGTCGATCTTGCGTTCCGCCAGCCAGGCGGTCTTGTCGTAAACCGCGTGAAGAAGGCAAAGACTGATGGAAAGCCGCGACGGCGAATCCATTGTCAAATAAAATCCCGTGACCGTGCGGGTAAAAATGTCCATGGCCAGGGTAATCCAGGGGCGACCAATGGGCTTGCGGGTTTCCTCATCGACTACGATGACGTCAACCCTGGTGTGATCGATTTGGATGACCTCCAGGGGGCGGCACGCGCTGTATTGGCCTGGAACCGCCTTCGTGGCGGCGATAGCGCGCTTATCATGGCGGGCCAGTGCTTGCGTGCGCAGGTCGAATTCCGCGAGTCTTGCCTTGACGGTGCGCCAGCTGGGCGGCGGCAAGCCATCCTGAACGCAAAGCAGACGGACTTCGTTGACGAGGCGGGCGAATGTTGCGCGTTCAGGCGTCAGATAAAGTCGCTCAATCGTTCGCCTAATCAACAGATCTCGTGCCGGATCCTGGCCTTTTGAGCCAACCGCGCGTCCGGGCTTCCGTGGCAGAAGCGAGGACACGGTCTTCTGCGCCTTGAATCGCTCGATCAATCGATAAAGGGTGGCTCGGCTTACGCCCAACAAACTGCAGGCATCATCCACGGCGGATAACGGCGATCTATCGGGAAAGCGCTCAATCAACTCGCGCAAAACATCTTCGCGCCGGCAGGCTTCTTCCCAAAGGTCGTCGCGAATGCGATCAAGGGGCGCGAACATTTTGGCGTGGCGAATTTGAAGCGAATCGATTGCGGATCTCGTAAGCCGTTTTTCTCACAAAAACGTCAGCGGCCCAATGAAATTCTCACGATTGACGTCAGTATCCACAAATCAGAGAATTTCATAAGACATTGATTTTCCCAAAACTCATTCCTCATCAACGACGTCAATGCGACAGTGCGTGTCCGATAACTCGGGGTACCGGGCATGGAGGGGAGGCCCCGTCGGCTGAACGGTTGTC
>JBAUVQ010000174.1:0-7180 GCA_049583305.1 Methylocystis sp. | reverse complement strand
TGGCTGGCGCCAAGGTCGCGCGGCAGCCAGCGCCAGCGCTCCATGTTGGCGATGATCTCGGCTTCGACGCGCGAAACGGAAGCGCCCTTCGCCGTTGTCTTGCGACGAGCGGCCTTATCCGCGGTGGAGAGCGAATCGCTGAGCGGCAAAGCGTCGCTCGCCTCGGCCAATCGATCGTCAACCCCGATCGCGCGGCGCGAGCGAAGCTCGACGAGCTTGTCGCGCAGCTGCCGATAGCCGTAATGCGTAGGATTGAAGTCTTGCAACACCGCGTCCGCGCCGGCGCCTGCCGCGGCCACGCGGTCCAGCGCTTCGCCCATGTTGGGCAAGGGAGGGCGCGCGCCGATCAGATGCGAGATGCGCTGGGGATCGACCCTCGCGCCGGACGCCTGCGCGACATAGGCCGCGACCGCCTCGCCGAGCGTGAACTCGTCGGCCAAGCGAGGCGTTCCCGAGTCCACGGCGGGAATTTTATAGGCGGAAAGGTCTAGGCCGTCCTCGGCGGCGGCGCGAAGCCGTCCCGCCGCGGCCCGCGCCGATTCGCGCCAATCGCGACCGTCGATCCATAGCGGCGAGTAGTCGCGCCGCACGTAAAAAGCGGTGATGGCGGCGCGAAGCCCGCGGTGTTCGGCGCCTCGCGGCGCGGCGCGATTCCAGTCGTCGAGAGCCAAGGCCAGCGCCCGTTGCCCAGGGTCGAGCATTTGGAGCGCGAAATCGCGATCATCTTGGGGCGTCGCGACGATGGGCGCCAGTTCGAGTAGCGGCGACGCCTCCAGCGCCTCGAACAATTCCGGGTCGAAACCTGGCGGGCGCGGCGCGGCGTCGCGCGTCGCACTGGCTATTTGCAGCAGCGGCGCCGGCTGGGCGAGCGGGGAGGCGCGAAAGGCGAGACTGTCCCGCGCCCATGCCGGACCCTGAAGGGCCGGCAACAAGCAGCAGGCCGCCAATACCGAGCGTAGGCGAGAGATCCGCGAGCGAAAGCTCATGATTGTGTCCGTGACCTGCCGTAAATGCGTCGCGATCGCCAAGCCCATCGTCGCGCGCCCACCCAAGGCGTAAACCTAGCGCCGTATGGTCAACAATTAAATGCGACGGCGCACATCCAGCGCGCGCGCGGCGAAAATTCTTTCGACTGTTGCCTGGGCGCCACAGCGTTGGCGCCCAAGCTTTCGTCATGGCCGCCCTAGGTATTAAATCGGAAATGCAGCACGTCGCCGTCGGCGACGAGATAGTCCTTGCCCTCCAGCCTCAGCTTTCCGCCCTCGCGCGCGCCCGCTTCGCCCTTCAGCGCCGTGTAATCCGCGTATGCGATCGTCTCCGCGCGGATAAATCCCTTTTCGAAATCGGTGTGAATGACGGCGGCGGCGCGCGGCGCGCGCGTGCCCTGCTCGATCGTCCAGGCGCGCGCCTCCTTCGGGCCGACCGTGAAATAGGTAATGAGCCGCAGAAGCTCGTATCCCGCGCGGATGACGCGGTTAAGCCCTGGCTCCTCCAGCCCCACGGCCTCCAGATAGTCCTTTTGCTCCTCGGCCGGCATCACCGCGATTTCGCTCTCGATCTTCGCCGAAACCACGACGCAGGCGGCTTCTTCTTCCTTCGCGCGCGCGAAAACCTTCCGCGATTCCGAATTGCCCTCGGCCGCCGCGCTCTCCTCGACATTGCAAACATAAAGCACGGGCTTGGACGACAGCAGGCCGAGACCGGCGAGCGCGCCCTGCTCCTCCGGCTTGATCTCGACGAGCCGCGCCAGCTTGCCCTCGCGCAGCAATTCGAGACAACGGCGCATCAGATCGAGCAGCTCCTTGGCGTCCTTGTCGCCGCCCTTGGCCTTTTTCTCCGCCGCGACGACACGTTTTTCGAGGCTGTCGAGATCGGCCAGCATCAGCTCGGTTTCGATGGTCTCGATGTCGCGCAACGGATCGACGCCGCCGTCGACATGGGTCACGTCGCCATCCTCGAAACAGCGGACGACATGAGCAATGGCGTCGCATTCGCGGATATTGGCCAGAAACTGATTGCCCAGCCCCTCCCCCTTCGAGGCGCCGCGCACGAGCCCGGCGATGTCGACAAAGGTCAGCCGCGTCGGGATGATCTGCTTCGAGCCGGCGATCTTCGCGAGTTCGTCGAGGCGCGGGTCGGGGACCGCGACTTCGCCGACATTGGGCTCGATGGTGCAGAATGGGTAATTGGCCGCCTGCGCCGCCGCGGTCTGCGTCAACGCGTTGAAAAGGGTCGATTTGCCGACATTCGGCAGACCGACGATGCCACATTTGAAGCCCATGTCGTTCCCGTTCGCGAAAGGAATTGGTTGCGGCGCGGTATGGGCGGGACGGACGCAAAAGGCAAGGGGCGCCGATCCGGGGGCGCGATCCACGAGCGCTCGCGTGGACCCGGGTCGAGGCTAGGCCGCCCCCTCGTCGACCGTCGGACCGAAAATATCCTCGAAACGACGCCGCAACGCCGCGTCCACGAGCGGCATGGCGCTCGGCGCGCCGAGCTGTTCGAGGCTGGTGACGCCATATTGCGCCGCGCGAATTCCGCACGGCGCGATTCCGGAAAAATGCGTGAGATCGGGCGCCACGTTCAGCGCGACGCCGTGAAAGCTCACCCAGTGGCGCAAGCGCACGCCAAGCGCCGCGATCTTGTCCTCGGCCGGTTCGAGGGCGGGGCCGCGCGGCTTGTCCGGTCGCGCGACCCAGACGCCGACGCGGTCCTCGCGGCGTTCCGCGCGCACGCCGAGATCGTCCAGCGCGGCGATCAGCCAGCCCTCCAGCGCGCAAACGAAGGCGCGCGCGTCGCGACGCCGGCGCGTCAGGTCGAGCATGACATAGGCGACCCGTTGGCCGGGGCCGTGATAGGTGTACTGCCCTCCCCGCCCGCTGGAGTAGACGGGAAAGCGCGGATCAAGCAGATCGGCGTCCTTCGCCGACGAGCCGGCGGTGTAGATCGGCGGATGCTCGAGCAACCACACCTGTTCTGGCTCGGCGCCCACACGTATGGCTTCGGCGCGCGCCTCCATTCGCTCCAGCGCGTCTTCGTAGCGGACGTAGCCGGACGACACCCGCCACTCGACCGGAGCCGAGCCCGGGGCGGGCGACATCGAAAGCGCGTTCTCGGCGCGGCCTGGCGTCATCTTGTCTCCGAGCGCCGCGTTTCAACGCAAATCCGCGAGCATTGGCCGCGGCGTCGTTTCGGCGCATGAAAGAGATTATCGCGCTTCGTCTCCGAACGCCCGCGCCGCCCCGAAAAAATCTTCCGACCCACCCAACCGGCGGCCGGAAGATAAAGCGCCGAAACAGATTCGCATCAGCTTGCCGTCCTAACTTCCAGTCCTTGACCGAGGAGAAGAGGAGGGATTTTTCGTGAACTTACAACGCGCTGCGCGAGAGTGGAGCACGAGCCCTGTCCCGGTGGCGTCGTTGAGACAACAATGGCCGCGATTCGCGAACGCGCTCGATCGCGGGGCGCCGCCGATCACGGCCCTTCGCCTGTGCGGATTGGAATATTGGCTCGAGGGCAGCAACGCCGAGGCCGCGCGATTGCTTGGCGCGGCCGCCGCAGCTTCGCGGGATGATCCCGCGATCCTCGCCGATCTCGGCTGCGTCGAGCGTCTGCTCGGAAGATCCGGGGAGGCGATGCGTTGTTTTCTCGATTCGCTTTATCTCGACGATTCGCAAATCGAGGTTTGGCTCAACGTGGCCATGCTAAGCGTCGAGGTAGGCGATCGGGACGCCGCGGAGGAGGCCTACATGCAGGCCCTCGAACTGGACGCGGACGACCGGGAAGCCGCGGCGGGACTTGGACGACTCCGCCTCGAACGGCTCGCCGGCAAGGCGGAGGAACGGCTGCCCGGATTGGCCGTCGAATGCGGCGTCGGCGCGGCTCCGGTCTTCGCTTGCCTTGGTCAAACCTTGTATCTTCTGGGGAAACGGCGCGCGACCGACCCGAAGCGCTCCCGGTCCCGTGGAGCGAGCGCGACCGCGGTCGGCTAGCGTCTCTTGTAAGATAGGCGGGAATTTTAGGATACGCGTCGCAGCGTCAGGTTTACGCGCGCGGCGCCGGCGGGCATGTTCGCGTCGAGGGGCGAGGGCAAGGTCGGCAGGATTCGGTCGACGCCATGAAAGCGCAGCCGCGCCGGCCCGCTCAAGACCAGCGCGTCGCCGGACGACAGCACGAGGGAGACCGTTTCGCCGCCGCGCCGGGTTTCGCCGATGCGAAAGCGACTGTCCGCGCCGAGCGACAGCGACACGACCGGCGCGGAAAAATCCTCCTCGTCGCGGTCCTGATGCAATCCCATGCGCGCCTCGACGTCGTAAACATTGATCAGGCAGGCTTCGGGCGGCGCCGGATAATCAGCGAGCCGCTCCCAGGCGAGCAGCAACGCCCTCGGCATGGCCGGCCAAGGCTCGCCCGTCAGGGGATGACGGGGCGCGTAGCGATAGCCGCCCTCCTTGTCGCTTAGCCAGCCGAGCGCCCCGCAATTGGTCATCCGCACGGACATGGGCGCGCCGGTCTTCGGCATGGTGGAGGTGTACAGCGGCGCGCGGGCGATGATTTTAGCGACTTCGAGCGCGAGGCCTTGTTGCTCGGCGAGGTCGAGATAGCCGCGACGAAGAATGACGCCGGGAGGTAGGTCGAGCATGTCTAATTTTAGCCTATCGGATTGCGCTTGTCGCGATCCGCCACCTCCCGCTCACGTCGCGAGACGGGAATTTTCGATGTGTCGGCGCGGACCGGGGCCGCGTCACGTGGCCGGGTTCACCTTGACGCCACGGGCATGGACGACGGGCTTCCGCAAGCGACGACATCCTTCGACGCGACGGTCGAATCCGCGTTGAGCGTATAAATTATCGGCACGCCGGTCGTGAGTTCGAGAGTCGTCACGCTTTCCGGCGTCATCTGGTCCAGCACCATGGCCAACGCGCGCAGCGAATTGCCATGCGCCGCGACCATCACGCGCTCGCCGCGCAACACCGGCGGCAAAATGCGCTGGCAATAAAAGGGCACCACGCGCGCGACCGTGTCCTTGAGGCTCTCGCCGCCAGGAGGCGCGACATCGTAGGACCGGCGCCACAGCCGCACCTGCTCCTCGCCCCATTTGTCGCGCGCCTCGTCCTTGTTGAGGCCGGACAGATCGCCATAATGCCGCTCGTTCAGAGCGCGGTCGCGCACGATCGGAACATTGGACTGCCCCAGCTCATCGAAAATAAGATCGATGGTGTGCTGCGCGCGCACCAGCGCCGAGGTGAAGCCGACGCTGAACAGAATGTCGCGCTGCCGCAGTTCCTGTCCGGCGCGGCGCGCCTCGTCGACGCCGAGCGGCGTCAGGTCCGGGTTTTTCCAACCCGTGAACAGGTTTTTGGCGTTCCATTCGCTTTCGCCGTGGCGAACGAGGACGAGCATGCGATTCATGTTTACGAAGCCCTCGTGTGATCAACCGTCGGAAAGACCGAGCACGTCGGCCATGGAATAAAGGCCGGCCGATCGTCCTCTGGTCCATAACGCCGCCGCCAGCGCGCCGCGAGCGAAAATGCCCCGCTCCTCCGCGCGATGCGAAAATTCGATGCGCTCGCCCATGCCGGCGAAAATGACGCTGTGATCGCCGATCACCGTGCCGCCGCGCAGGCTCGCGAAGCCTATGTCTCCCGCCTTGCGCGGGCCGGTCAGACCGTCGCGGCCGCGCGCGCTGTGGTCGCTCAAATTCACGCCCCGGCCTCGCGCGGCGGCCTCGCCGAGCAGCAGGGCCGTTCCGGACGGCGCGTCCACCTTCAGACGGTGGTGCATCTCGACGATTTCGGCGTCCCAGGCCGGCCCGAGCGCCCGCGCGGCGCGCTCGACCAGCACCGCCAGAAGATTGACGCCCAGGCTCATGTTGCCGGAGCGCACGATCACGGTCTTCTTCGCCGCCTCGGCGATGGATTCGAGATCCTCGTCCGAGAGCCCGGTCGTGCCGATCACATGCGCGACGCCCATCCGAGCGGTCAGACCCGCCAGGCTCACCGTCGAAGACGGCGAGGAAAAGTCGATCAGCACGTCGCAGTTCTTAAGGACGGCCTCGGGGTCGGCGCTAATCGCGACGCCGTTTGGCTCGGCGCCGATCAGTGTTCCGGCGTCCTGGCCAATCGCCGGCGATCCGACGCTCTCGAGCGCGCCCGTGAGACACATGCCCAAGGTGTCGGGGATGGTCTGCACCAGCATCCGGCCCATCCGGCCGGCGGCGCCCACCACGGCGAGCCGCAAATCGTTCATTTCCTCAACCCCGATCCTTGCTCTCGCGACGACTGAAATTTTCGTGGCGGCGGAACGCGCCGCGCCCGATTCGGAGCGGCGGATAAAGTCTATACAGGCGGCGCCGCGCTAAGAGAAGCGCCCACGTCGCCGCGCCTCCGAGCCTACCGTGCGGCCTACCCGTTTGAGCGGGCGCCCCTGGACCTACTTGGCCTTCGGCCGGAAGGTCTTCACCCGCGCTGGGTCGGTATCGAGCCAGCCGGCGCCGATCAGGTCGAGACAATATGGCACCGCCGGCATGACCGCATTGAGGCAAACCTCTATCGCGGCCGGTTTTCCCGGCAAATTGATAATCAGGCATTTGCCGCGGTGCGCGGCGAGCTGGCGCGACAATATCGCCGTCGGCACCTGTTCCAGCGAGACCTTGCGCATCAATTCGCCAAAGCCCGGCAATTCGCGCGGGGCGGCGGCCAATGTCGCCTCGGGCGTCAAATCGCGGGGGGAGGGCCCGGTTCCGCCCGTCGTGACAATGAGATCGCAGCCGGCGACGTCGGCGAGGTGGATCAGCGTGTCGCGGACGCTCTCGAAACCGTCGGGGATTACCCGCCGCTCGATCCGGAACGGCGTTGTCAGAACCTCGCCAAGGTAGGCCTCGATCGCCGGCCCGCTTTCGTCGACATAGACGCCGGCGCTGGCGCGGTCCGAGGAGGTGACCACGCCGATGACGACGGGCGGACGCGTATTGGTCATGGCTATTCCGGCTGTTTGGGTCGAGACCCGGGCTGGGGCGCGGCCGCGCGATCCAGCAGCGGAAGCGCGATCCGCGCGAGCGAATCGGCATAGGCTCTCGGGCTGAAAACCGCGTCGTAAAGCCGCCGCGTGTCGCTGGCCGCGCGGTTTGGCGGCGCGACGCCATGGCGCGGCCTCGCCGCGGTCTCGCGCAGGGCGGCGG
>JBAUVQ010000173.1:0-2512 GCA_049583305.1 Methylocystis sp. | reverse complement strand
GCCGGGTGGAGCAACTGTCGAAGTTTTGGCGCCAAACCTCCAGCGCGATCACCACGGCGCCGTTCAATGGCCAAGAAATGGTGCTTCGGCTTTTCGACGAGACGAGCGCGGCGATCACCGCCACTTTCGGCGCGCCGGGCTTTTTTCGCCCGCGCATGCCGCCGGTGCTCCCCGGCTTTTCCTACCCGCCGGAGATGTTGAGCTTTTACGACACGACCCCGTTGCGCGAGACGCTGCTGTCGCTCGTCGATTTCGACCTCCTCAATTCCGGCGCGACACGCTACAGCATCGGCGCGGTCAATGTGAAGACCGGCAATTTCCGTTATTTCGACACGACGCGCGAGCGGATCGGTCCGGAGCACATCATGGCCAGCGGCGCTCTGCCGCCGGGCCTGCCGATGATCGAGATCGAAGGCGATCATTATTGGGACGGCGGCGTCGTCTCGAACACGCCGCTACAATATGTGCTCGACTATGAGCGACCGCCGCGGGATATGCTGGTGTTCCAGATGGATCTTTTCGGCGCGCGCGGCGAGCTGCCGCGGACGCTGCGCGAGATTACCCAGCGCGAGAAGGATATTCGCTATTCCTCGCGCAGCCGCATGAACACCGATTTGATGTGCCGTTTGCATAATCTGAGCCGATCGCTGGCGCGCCTCCGCCCGAAACTACCGCAAGAGCTGCGCGAGGCCCCCGAGTGGCGCGGTCTGGACAAAGCGGCGCACGAAAATTCGACCACCATCGTGCACTTGATCCATCGCCGCGCGGTGGGCGAAGGCGCTTCGAAGGATTTCGAGTTCTCCCGCTTCACGATGGAGCGTAACTGGGGCGATGGGAAGCTCGACGTTCAGAAGACGCTGAGCCATCCCGAATGGATCAACCGCAAGCGCGCGCCAGGAGACGTGGTGACGCTGGATTTGACCAAGGAGGGTAAGGCCGGCTGAGACGTACGGCGGGTCTGGGCCGCGCCAGCATCACTTGGTGGGAGGAGTTTCTTCATGAAGAGGGCGACGATATTCGCGCTTAGCGTCGCGGCGATCGCCGGCGTCGCGGTCGTGGCGATGATCTATGCGAATTGGAACGCCTTCGTTCCGATCGCGGCCATGGGGATCAATTATTTTCGCTACCTCAACGCGCCCGCGGGCACGTTGGCGGTCGAAACCGCGCCGGGCTTTGACGGCGCGGACTCGGCCGTCGCCGCGCGGTCTCCGCCGCCGGATGACGGCCTGTGGCCGAGCTACAACAAGACGCTCGCCTCCGACCGCTTCTCCTCGCTAAACGCGATCAACCGCGACAACGCGGACCGGCTCAAGGTGCTCTGCACCTATGACACGCATCAATACACTGGTTTCAACTCGGGCCTGCTGATGGTGGATGGAGCGCTGCTGTTCGCCACCGAACATGACACCTATTCCATCGACCCGATCACCTGCCGTGAAAACTGGCGTAAGCATGAAGCCTATGCGCCGGCGACGCCGCAACCGGTCAACCGCGGCGTCGCCTATCTCGACGGGCGCGTGTTCCGCGGCACGCAAGACGGGCGGGTGCTCGCCTATGACTTCAAGACTGGCGAACGGCTGTGGGAAACGGCGATCGCGGACCCCAAGATGAGCGAGAGCGCGCCCGCGGCCCCGATCGCCTGGAACGATCTCGTCTTCATCGGCAACGCCGGAGGCGACTTCAAAGGCGTGAAGGGCCGAATGTATGCGCTTGACGCGGCGACCGGGCGGATCGTTTGGGAGTTCTATCTCGTTCCCAGGCAGCCCGGCGATCCGATGCGCGGTCCGCAGGGCGACTCGCCGCTCGATACATCGAGTTGGAATGTCGCTGGCGGTTCGCCGATCTCGGGCGGCGCGACCTGGACTTCCTACACGCTCGATCCCACGACCGGGCTGCTCTATGTTCCCGGCGGCAATCCGGCGCCCGATTTCGCCGCGACGCTGCGCGGCGGCGCCAATCTCTATACGGATTCAGTCGTGGTTCTCGACGCGAAGACTGGAGCCTATCGAACTCATTTCAAGCTCGCGCCCAAGGATTGGCATGATTGGGACATCTCGACCGCGCCCGTGCTTGTCACGACCGCATCGGGCAAGCGCGTGATGCTTGTCGCGCCCAAGGACGGCCATCTCTATGGATTCGACCTCGACACGAAGGAGCGGCTTTATCGCGTGCCGATGACGGCGGTCGAAAACGCCGACGTCCGCTTCTCCGCGGACAAGAGCGTGCATTTTTGTCCCGGCTCGGTCGGCGGCGCCGAATGGAATGGACCGGCCTACGACCCACAAAATAATCTCGTCATGACCGGCGAGGTGCAATGGTGCACGACCGTCAGGGTCGAACCCACGCGCAAAATCGAGGGCGCGGCGAAATTCACGCCCTGGTCGGCGGAGGATTCCATCAATCCCTTCAATGTATGGGGCAAGGCCGACCCCGTGTTCCAATGGGCCGGCTGGCTCTACGCGGTCGACGCGGACAGCGGCCAATGGCGCTGGCGGGCCAAGACCAACTACCC
>JBAUVQ010000172.1:0-3786 GCA_049583305.1 Methylocystis sp. | reverse complement strand
GTCGCCTCCATCATTTCGAGATCGAAGCGCGTGCGCTGCTCCAGGCGTTGCGCCTCGACAATACGGCCGACTCGGTTCAATTCGCCCAGCCGCCCGCGCAACTCGTCCTTGATGCCCTTGACCGATTGCAGCAGGGTCGGGCGTGGCGTCACGTAATGCGAATTGGCGTAGACCTTCACGAATTCGAGATCGACGGTCTTCTTGCCGGTGAGCGGATCGAATTCGTAAATGGCCTCGACCTCGTCGCCAAAGAAGCTGACGCGCCAGGCGCGATCCTCGTAATGCGCCGGAAACACATCCACCGTATCGCCGCGCACGCGAAAGGTTCCGCGAATGAAATCGGCTTGAACGCGGCGGTATTGCAGCGCGACGAGATCGGCGATCAGCTGCCGCTGTTCGAGTTTTTCGCGCAACGTGACGCCGAAGGTCATTGCGGTATAGGTCTCCACGGAGCCTATGCCGTAAATACAGGAGACGGAGGCGACGATGATGACGTCGTCGCGCTCCAGCAGCGCTCTGGTCGCGGCGTGACGCATCCGGTCGATCTGCTCATTCACCGAGGATTCTTTTTCGATATAAGTGTCCGAGCGCGGGACATAGGCCTCGGGCTGGTAATAGTCGTAATAGGAAACGAAATATTCGACGGCGTTGTTGGGAAAAAAGCTCTTGAACTCGCCATAGAGCTGCGCCGCCAGCGTCTTATTGGGCGCGAGAATGAGGGCGGGGCGCTGCGTGCGGGAAATCACTTGCGCCATCGTAAAAGTCTTGCCGGAGCCGGTCACGCCGAGCAGCACCTGGTCGCGCTCATGCGCCTCGATGCCCTTGAGCAGTTCTTCTATGGCCTTCGGCTGGTCGCCGCACGGCTGGTATTCCGAGACCAACTCGAATTTGACCCCGCCCTCGGATTTTTGCGGCCGCTCGGGACGGTGCGGGGTCCAGGCCTGCTTGTCCCGGATATTGGGGTCGCCGAGCCGCAGCAACTGGTCGAGACTGTCGATCGTCGCCTGTACGCCGCCCACGCCCGCTGGAGCGGCTTCCGCCGCCGCGGGAGCGAGCCCATATCTCTCCAACTCCTCGGCGCCAAGGCCCGTCAGGGCTTCCGCGTCGTACTGCGCCTGCGCCGATTCGCCAAAGCCCTCGCGGAGCTCGACCAAAGCGGGGTTGAGCAATGCCGCGAGATGCGGCTCCAGAGGCGAAAGCTCCGGTTTCGCCGCCTTCGCGCGCGTCGCGCGGACGCGGGATTTCCTTGGAGATGAAGTCATGGACCGCCCTATGGGACGCTCGTCGCGAAGGACGAAGCTTGCGCGCAATATGGAGCGGGGCGCGTCTCGATGGAAGAGTCGCGTTTGCTCCAATCGAAATAGACGGCTTGCCGCGGCGCCGATTGTGCTAGAAATTGAAAGGATTGCGGGGGCCGAGTCCGACGGAGGCCGCCAAACGAGCGAGGTCGATCGCGATGTTTAGGAAAACACCCAATTGGACGAAGCTCCTGGCCGACTCGGTCAAGCTCGGCATGAGCGCCAATCACGTCATCGCGCTGCGCATGTCGAAAATCGCTCGGGGAGACGCGGCCGCCCGCGCCGAAAGCAAGCTGATGGTCGACGAGAAAATCAAGGCCGCCGTCGACGCCAATTTGGAGGCGGCGCGCAGCATCATGACGGGCCAGGCTCATCTCGCGCCAACCCGCGCGCTGAGCATCTACCAGAAGCGCGTGCGCAAGAATTTGAGCAGGCTGTCGAAGAAGGGCTGAGGATTTCCCGAGTCGGCTTAGCGCGCACGCCGCCATACCGCCGCGCCCAGCGTCTGGAACAGTTCGGTTACGCCCTCGCCGGTCTTGGCGCTGGAATAGAGCAGATCGCGCTCGGTTCGCGCGCTGGAATTGAACGATGGTTCCGCGAGATCGATTTTATTGACGATCATGACGACCGGCCGGCCAGGAAAATATTCGCTGAAACGTTCGGCCAGCGTCGTCATTTTCACGAGCGTGCCCGGGCGCGACGCGTCGGCGACGATAATGGCGCCGGACGCGCCCGCGAGATAGACCGTTTCGAAAATGCGCGATCCGAAGTCGCCGTCGGTGTCCCACAACACCAGACGCAGAACTTCCCGCTCGCACTCGGGACCGAGTTCCAGATCGTGCATCAGCACGTCCACGCCGATCGTGGTTTTGTAGTCGGCTTCGAATTTGTCGAAGACACAGCGGCGCGCCAACGACGTCTTGCCGACGCCTATGTCTCCGAGCAACATGATCTTGGCCGAAATCATCGAATGTCGAACTCGCCGTCGTAAACGCGCTCGAACGTGACGCGTCTGCTTCTCGCGGCGCCGGCGCCGGCTTCGGCGATCGGAACCAGCGTCGAGCGGGGAACGATCGCGAGTTTCTCGCGCGCCACCCCGCGCTCGACCAGCATATTGACGACTCTTTCCGCGCGCCGGCGCGACACGGCCCGGTTCGACGTCGCCGATCCCACTTCGTCGGCGTAGCCCACGACGCGAAGCCCCTCGCCGCCGCTCTTGAGCAGACTCGCGAGTTCGTCGAGTCCCGCGTTCGCCGCGTTCAGATCGACCAGATTGTCCTGCTCGGTGAAAAAAATCGCGAATCGGTCGATGAGTCGATGCAATTTCGCGGGCGTGGAGTCCATTTCGGCGCGCTGCCGGTCTAGCTCCGCGCGCGTTCGCGCAAGTTGTTCCGCGGCCCTTTCGCTCTCTTCTCCCACGAACGTCGCCGTCGCCACCGTCTTCACGTCGCGCTCGGCCCGATAAGGGAGCGCCGCCGGGGCGATCGCGTCGAGCACCGACTGCGGTTCGCGCTCGTCGGCGGCCAGGCCGCGCAAGACGACTCTTCCGTCCTTGTGGTCGATGTCGAGCTTAAGAGGAAATTCGGCGAGGGCCGGATGCGCGGTCAGCGCCTCCGCGTAAGCGGCGTTGATCCTGTGTTCGCGCCATGCGCGCCTCGCCGGATCGAACGCGGCCCAGATCGCCAGCGCCGCGAGGGCGCAACCGATCAGAATCAGCGGCGTCTTGCTTCTCGGCTTGGCCGGCGGTTCCTTCAGCGCCTCCCCCAGCTCGTCGCCCAGCGTCGTCGCCCCGGGCGTTTGTTCATCCTCCTCGTGCCCCTCGACGATTTTCAGAAAGGCTTCGTCGAGCCGCCGTTCGCGCGGGCCCGAGAGCTTGCCGGTGAAGTCGGCGGCGGCGATGACGCGCGCCGAAGCGCGAAGAAAAACATGGCTGGAGCCTAGATCGAGCATCCGCAATTCGCCGCCGCGATCGGCGTAGACGGTGGCGGCGAATTCGGTGATGGCGGCGATCAGTCCGCTGGTCAGCGCATCGTTATCGTCATCATGCGTTTCCGGCGGCCAGGAAGCGAGCACGCGTCCGCTCCCTCGTTCGAGCAGCAAGGCTCGCTTCAGGCTGGCGGAGTCCGCGTCGGCCATCGCCACTTCGGCGAGGGAGCGGCCCGTCGCGAGCGCCCGAAAACGTAAACGCCACATATTGGCCGAAACCAGCGCGTCGACACGCTCATTGAGCGATTCAACGAGATCGCGAAAGGCGTTCGCCACCGCCGCGGTCACCAGACGCCCGGTGATCGGGTAGAGCGCCTCGACCATCATCTCCTTGGAGTTTTTGATCTCGCTTCGAATCGCGGCGACGACCAGCGGAGCGACCGCGGTCGCGAGTTCCTTATGATGCGCGACCTCCGCCTTGCGAAAGGCTTCAACTAAAATATCCGCCGTCGCCGCTTCCAGCCGCGACTTGTCCCCGACATAGGCGTCGACGCGCCGCGCC
>JBAUVQ010000171.1:0-4105 GCA_049583305.1 Methylocystis sp. | reverse complement strand
TTTGGAGACAAAGCCGCTGACGACCTCTTCCAAACATCGATCGAACCGGCCCCGCGCATGCGGGCTAACTTTATGAAACATGCTTGGAGAGTGACATGGCTACCGGAATCGTCAAGTGGTTCAACGGCCAAAAGGGCTTCGGATTCATTCAGCCCGACGATGGCGGCTCGGATGTTTTCGTTCATATCAGCGCCGTCGAGCGCGCTGGCCTGCGCGATCTGCGCGAAGGCCAGAAGATCAGCTACGAAATCGCGCAGGATCGTCGCACCGGCAAGAACTCGGCCGATCAGCTCAAGGAAATCTGAGCCCTTGGAATCGGGACGGGCGAGCGCCCGTTCCGACCCACGCCAACAAAAGGTCGCCCTTCGTGGCGGCCTTTTTCGTGTTCGGGCCGGAACGCCCTCATATCGGCGCGTCCGCGCGTCACGCCGAAGCCTGATCCTTCATCACGAGTCCGGCTTTGCCGCGTCGCGGTCGATATCGATGATCTCCGTGAGTTGAATCTCATCGTCTTCCTCGATCGGCGGAATCTCCACGTCGTCCTGGGCGTCTTCGTCTTCCACCTCCGGCTCGGCCGTTTCGGCTTCGAAAGGGTCGGCGGCGACGACGGGAGTCTTGATCGCGACAGGGGGAGACGGAGTCCACTTGGCTCTCGAATGCGCGAGCTCCACGATCTGATAAAGGGCGCCGCATTTGGGGCAAACGATCGGCGTCCGGTTGAGATCGAAAAACGGCGCCGCGCAGCTCAGGCATCGGCGCTTCACGCCGAGTTCGGGTTTACTCACTGGGATTATCCTTTCGAAAAACAGTCTAAAGCCTGCCTTAAAGACCCTCGATCGCGCGAGCCCGCATTCGGTTCGCGAATGAGGTCTCTCATGAATCGATTTGATCTTCGAGCGTTCAGCGCATGATCGAGGCTCCCGTGGTCGCGAGGATTGAAGAGCCAACCATCATTGTCCAGGCGTGGCCCTCGCCGTCGGATGTCGACAGCCGCGCCGTCTTCTTTCGCTTCTCACGCCGCCACGAGAGATGATCTCTCTACGGTCGCCAGCACCCTGCCGCCCATGATTTCCAGCAGCACGCGAACGCGCCCGCTTTTATCGAGCTGGACCAGTTCGCCGACAGCTTCGGCCAGCGGCCCGCCGGTCACGCGAATGGTTTGCCCCTCCGCGAGATCGCGATCAAAGCGGCAAATGCCGGACTCGTCCATATAGTCAATAATCGTCTCGACGACGCCGCGGGGAACGGGCGTCGGACGCTCTTCGGTCATGATCAGGCTCATGACGCCGAAGGTGCCGTTGATCGAGCGCCAGCGATCGCGCTGCAGGTCGAGCGCCACGAAAAGATAGCCCGGAAACGCCGGCGCGTGGACGGCCTTCGTTTTGCGGGCGTGGCGCACGTTTCGTGACACCTTGGGCAGGAACACGCGAAACCCCTGGCCCGCGAGTTGGGCTTCGGCGCCCTGTTCACGCTTCGGGAGCGCGCGAACGACATACCAGCGCTCGCCCGAAAGCAGTTCGCCGCGATACGAAAATGTCCGCGGAGCGGCAGCGATCCGAGATGGCGACTTCGCGGTTGGAACCATGCTCGCGCCTGCGCCTCTCGTAATTGATCCGTCTAACGTCACGCAAGGATTGAAGGCCACGCCCTCTTCGATGCGATCTTGCTTCGTATCGTGTCGAGGGCGCGCTCACCATGCCTCCCCGACGACGAAAAAGCCGCCCGCGCCGCGAGAGAGCGATCCGCCTAGGAACGCCGAAAACCTTCTACATATATTGAGTCCATTGGTCAATTCTGCTTTCGCCCCGGGGCTCGCGATCTCGCGCCGAGGCTCGTGCAGGACGATGGCGTCCGACTGGAAGAGCGCGCGCGCTAAGCTGCGAACCCGAGGCCGAACGCCGCGAGGATGCAATGGAGCGAGCGCTCTTTCGCGAAACGCCTGTCGTGAGCGGCGCTGTCGCCCGAACTCCAGGGATTGCGCGACGCGAAGACGGTCCTATTCCGGTTAAGGGGGTCTACGCTTGTCACCGGCGGAACAGACGAAAGCCCCGGCGCATCAAAAGCGACGGGGCCGTGTCCGACCGGGACATGCGCGGCGGCGCGCTTTAGGCGGCGCCGCCCGAAACTCGACGGCTCAGGCCGTAGCGGCGGCGGTCTGCTTCTTGGCGATCTCGCGCTTCAAGTCGCGCACGTTCTGCGACAACTCTTCATCATGCGACTTCGCGAGGAAGGCGTCGAGCCCGCCGCGATGTTCGACCGAGCGCAGCGCGGCGGCCGAGACGCGCAGGCGCACCGAACGCGCCAACGCGTCGGACGTCAGCGTGACATTCACGAGATTCGGCAAGAAGCGCGTGCGGGTCTTGCGATTGGAGTGGCTGACAAGATTGCCGGACTGCACGCCCTTGCCGGTCAATTCGCAACGACGGGACATTGGTTTTCCTTTCGATCGGTCGAAGAACCATGGGCCGCGACCGCGCCGCTGAGCGCGTAAATCGCCATCCCGTGGTGATAATTTGGACAAAGACTCGCCGACCCCGACGCCGCGAGCGCTCTGGAAGGGTCAGCTTATAGGCGCGAATGCGGGGAATCGTCAACCGTCCCGCTGGCCGCCCCGCGCGCGCGTCGCGAACGCGGACCGCGGCGACAAGCCACTAGACAGCGGCGCGGTTCTTTGTTCTATGCCCTCTCGTCAATCCAAACGAGGTTCGCCGAGAGAGCTTCCGGCCGCTGCCGGCCCGTTCGCCTCGGAAGCTCCAAAGCCAAGTCAGCTCGCGCAGGGGAATCAAAATCCTGCTGGTTTCTCGCGCGATTTCCATTGCGATTTTCCGGGCGCCTTCCAAACAACAGCGCGACGCGAAGACGACGAAAGGGACGAAAACTCCATGGCCGCCAAAGCTATTCTCCATATGTTGAGCACGTTGAAGCACATGAGCCCCTTCGACGTTAACATGGCGGTCGACGCCGGCTACGACGTGACGATCCCCTACACCAATGTCACGATGGACGAAGTGTCGGCGCTGGTCCAGGACGCGATGTTCTCGCGCGCGCCTTCCGCCGCCCTGCGCACCGGGATTTTCTTCGCCGGCCGCGACGCGGTGCTGGCCCTCGACATGATGGACACGGCCAAGAAGGCGCTGCTCAAGCCCTTCGAGGTTTCGCTGTTCGCCGATCCCTACGGCTCCTTCACCACCGCCGGCGCGATGGTCGCCTGCGTCGAAAAGTTGCTGCGCGATAAGAAGCAGCGCGAGCTGAAAGGCTCGCGCATCGTCATTTACGGCGCGACCGGCGTCGTCGGTTATTCCGCCGGCGTGATCGCGGCGCTCGAGGGCGCCGACGTGACGATGGTCGGATATAGCGGCCTCCCGCGCGTGCAAAAACTGACCGAGGAGATCGAGCATCGCTTTGGCGTGAAAGTGAAAGCCGCCGACGGCAGCACGCCGGAGCAAGTTCGCGCGCTGCTGATCGATCATGAGATCGCGCTCTGCGCCGCGCGCGCCGGCGTTCAGGTGATCTCCAAGGCGGATATCGAGGCCGCCAAGAATCTGCTGATCGCCGCGGACGTGAACGCCGTGCCGCCGCTCGGCGTCGAAGGCTGCGGCCTGCACGACAATGGCGTCGTGGTCTCGTCCCATGGCGCGCTGGGCATCGGCGCGCTCGCGATCGGCAACGTCAAATACGGCACGCAGTCGGGCCTGTTCAAGCAGATGACCGGCTCCAGCAAGCCGCTGTGCCTCGATTTCCGCGACGCCTTCGCGCTCGCGCGCACGCTCGTCTAAATCACTTGAATTCGCGCCGCGGGAATAGTCTCGCGGCGGGTTCGGAAGCCGGCGCGATGAAGCGCCGGCCCCAAGGTTTCTCGAAAGGAAACGCACATGGCTTTGATCAACAAGATGATGGTCGGCGAGTCGCTGGTCGGCGAAGGCAATGAAGTCGCGCATATCGACCTGCTGATCGGACCGCGCGGCAGCGCCGTCGAGATGGCTTTCGCCAACGCGCTGGTCAACAACAAGGACGGCTTCACGACCCTGCTCGCGGTCGTCGCCCCGAACCTGCTGGCGAAGCCGAACACGATCCTGTTCAACAAGGTCACGATCAAGGGCGCCAA
>JBAUVQ010000170.1:0-6444 GCA_049583305.1 Methylocystis sp. | reverse complement strand
CGCGCGGCGTGATCGACGCAGCCATAGGGCGGCACGCGACGCATCGCGAGCGCATGGCGGTCGTGCCGGCGGCGCGCGGGCGGGAGGCCGTCACGCATTTCGAACTGCTGGAGGACTTTGGCGTCGTCGCCTTGGTCGGCTGCCAGCTGGAGACGGGGCGCACCCATCAGATCAGAGTGCATATGGCGCATATCGGCCATCCCCTGATCGGCGACGCGACCTATGGCGGGGGCTTCAAGACCAAGTCCTCGCTGCTGACGCCGGGCGCGCGCGCGGCGCTGGCGAGCCTCGGCCGTCAGGCGCTGCACGCGGCGACTCTGGGCTTCGAGCATCCGGTGACGCGCGAGGAAATGCTGTTCGAAAGCCCCCTGCCGAAGGATTTGGAGCTGTTGCGCTCGGCGCTGGCCGCGAAATAGCGCGGGGGCTTCAGGCTCGGGGAGCGGTCTCGTCCGCGGCGGCTTCGCGATCGGCTTTTCGCGTGGGAATTTGGTCGCCGGCCGGTGGGTGCGAGATGGAATTGACAAAAGGCCTCGGCGGAGTCCTCGCCTCATCGGATCGAAATTGTTCGTTGCGACGGACATGAACAAATTGTAGCGTTGAACTCGCCGCCGGCGTCCATATCTGGGGGAACAGAGCGAGACTCGCGCGCGGTCAGCGATTCGGGCGCGATTCGTTCGCGCCCTGTTCGGAAGGTAAATCGCCTCGACACGGACGTTCCGATATGAAACATCGTCGCCAACGGACGGCGCGGATTTCGTGAGCGGTTCACGGCGGCTCGCCAGGTGTTTCCGAGTGAATGGCCCGGGCCGCGAGCGAGGGCGCCGTTTAATTGGCGGGAGAGCCAGCTGGAAACCATGCGGGATCTGCTCGGGGGCCCGGTCGAGGCGCGGCCGGCGCGGGGACTGGGCGTTGGCGCGAGGCAGGACGGGGTTTGCGCGCTGCTCGGCCCCACCAACACCGGCAAAACCCATCACGCCATCGAGCGGATGCTTTCCTTTCCGACCGGGATGATCGGCCTGCCGCTGCGGCTGCTGGCGCGCGAGGTTTACGCCCGCGTCGCGGAGCGGGTCGGCGCGCAAAACGTCGCGCTGGTGACCGGCGAGGAGAAGATCAAGCCGCGCGCGCCAAGTTACTGGATCGCCACCGTCGAGGCGATGCCACGCGATCTCGACGTGGATTTCGTGGCGATCGACGAGGTGCAACTCGCCGCGGATTACGATCGCGGTCACGTCTTCACCGACCGCCTGCTGCGTTGGCGCGGGCGCCGGGAGACGCTGCTGATCGGATCGGGCGTAATGACTCCGCTGATCGAGCGGTTCCTGCCGGGCGCCCCGATTTTCTCGCGCCCGCGGTTGTCGCGGCTGACCTACGCCGGCGAGCGCAAGATCGCCCGACTGCCGCCGCGTAGCGCCATCGTCGCCTTTTCGGCCGAGGATGTGTACGCCATCGCGGAATGGATCAAGCGTCAAAGAGGCGGGGCGGCGGTGGTGATCGGAGCCTTGAGCCCCAAGACCCGCAACGCCCAGGTCGAACTGTATCAAAGTGGCGAGGTGGATTATATCGTCGCGACCGACGCCATCGGCATGGGCCTCAATCTCGAAATCGATCATATCGCCTTCGCCGCCGACCAAAAGTTCGACGGCTGGCGCTTTCGCCGCCTGGCCGCCGCCGAATTTGGCCAGATCGCCGGGCGGGCGGGACGGCATATGAACGACGGAACTTTTGGCACGACCGGGCGCTGCCCGCCGTTCGACGAGGATTTGATCGACGCGCTGGAGGATCATTGCTTCGAGCCGGCGACGACCTTGCAGTGGCGCAATCCGGAGCTGGACTTCGCCTCGCTCGAAGCCCTGTCGGCGTCGCTGGACATGCTCCCGAATAATCCTTGCCTCGCCCGCGCGCCGGTCCGGGAGGACCAGTTGGCGTTGGAGGCCTTGAGCCGCGACGAGCATGTTCGCCGTAACGCGAAGACTCCCGCCGATGTCGCGAGACTTTGGGAAGCCTGCCAGATTCCCGACTACCGCAAGACCTCGCCGGCGGCGCACGCCGAGCTCGCGACGACGATTTTCGGCTTTATCGTCCGACGCGGCAAAATCCCCGCCGACTGGATGGCCCGCCAGTTCGCGGTCGCCGACGGCGTCGACGGGGACATCGCGACCCTTGCCAACCGCCTAGCGCAGGTGCGAACATGGAACTTCGTCGCCAACCGTTCCGGCTGGCTGGACAACTCCGACCATTGGCAGAGCGTCGCGCGTCAGGTAGAGGACAGGATATCCGACGCGCTTCACGATCGTCTCACCCAGCGTTTCGTCGATCGTCGCACCAGCGTGCTGATGCGCTGTCTCAGAGAGAATACAATGCTCGAAGCCGAAATTACCGCCGCCGGCGATGTCATCGTCGAAGGTCAGCACGTCGGATCATTGCAAGGTTTCCGATTCACCGCCGATCCGGGAGCGGCGGGAGAAGCCGCCAAGGCGCTGAACGCCGCCGCGCAAAAAGCTCTCGCGAGCGAGTTCGACGCGCGAGCGACCCGCATATTCGACGCCGTGGACGACGCCTTCGTGCTCGGCAACGATGGGACGATCCGCTGGCTGGGTGAACCGGTCGGCAAGATCGCGCAAGGACCCGGCGTGCTCAAGCCGGCCGCTCATGTTCTCGCGGACGAGCAGTTGAACGGCGCGGTTCTGGAGAAAGTGAAGCAGCGCCTGGAGCTTTGGCTCGCGCAACGGGTCAAGAAGCTGCTCGGCGCGCTCGAACAGCTTGAATCCGGGGAGGGACTTTCAGGCGCCGTGCGCGGCGTCGCCTTCCAGGTCGCGGAAGAGCTGGGCGTGCTGGAACGCGGCCGGGTCGCCAAGGAAATCAAGAGCTTTTCACAGGAGGACCGCGCCACGCTGCGCAAGCTGGGCGTTCGCTTCGGCGCTTATCATCTTTATCTGCCCTTGCTTTTGAAGCCCGCCCCGCGCGCGCTCGCCGCGCTGCTGTGGGCGCTGCGCCACGGCGGGCTGGAGACCGTCAAGGGGCTGGAGGAGGCTCCGCATCTCGCGGCCTCGGGGCGCACCTCTTTCGCCGCCGACCCTTCGATCGCCAAGGGATTTTATCGCGCGGCGGGCTATCGGCTTTGCGGCGAGCGAGTCGTCCGCGTCGATATTCTCGAACGCCTCGCCGACCTTATTCGCCCGGCGATCGCCTACAGGCCGGGCGTCAGCGTTGGCGAGCCGCCAGCTGGCGCGGCCGACGGGGACGGCTTTGTCGTGACGGTCGCGATGACCTCGCTCACGGGGTGCGCTGGCGACGCCTTCGCCTCGATTTTGCGCTCCCTCGGCTACGCCAGCGCCAAGCGAGCCGGAGCGGCGATCACCGTTCCCCTGATCGCGGCGGCGCCGACTCAGCCGCTCACGCCGGTCGTCTCGGAAGACGCATCGGGCGCGGCGCCGGAGACCGTTCAGGAAGAGCAGGGCGAGCCCGTCGCGGCGGAAACTGCCGAGCCGGCTCTGGTTTCCGAGACCGAGATCGTGGCGGCGCCTCAAGAGGCCGAGACCGTCGAAAGCGAGCCCACCGAGGTCGCGGCGCCGGAAGAGGCGGAGGCGTCCGAGCCCGTCATGGGGGCGTCGGCGACGACGCCCGACGCTGTCGAGACCGCCGACGCGGAGAGTCTCGCCGCGGACGAAGCGCCGGCGGCCGAAGTCATCGAGGCGGCGCTGATTGAAATCTGGTCGCCACAGCGCCACGCGCCTCCACAGCGCAGGCACGAGGGGGCGCGCCGCCCGCCGCCGCGGGAGAAAACCGAGGCGGGCGCGGAGGCGTCGCAGACTTCGCGCCGGGAACGTTCGGGCGATGACGGTCCGCGAGAAGCGCGGCCTCGAACCGAACGCCCTCAGGGCGCGCGGCCCACGGACAATCGTCCTCGGTCCGAAGCGCCCAAGGGTGGATTTCGATCCGGCGGCAAGCCCAGCCAGGGTTCGCGCCCGGATCAGCGGGACAATCGCGCGCCGCGCGACGATTTGCGCGGCCGTCCGAGCAGTTCCGCCCCGCCGCAGAAACGCGAGCGCCTGCCGGATCCGGACTCGCCCTTCGCCAAGCTGCTTGCGTTGAAGGCGGAACTGGAGAAGAAAGGCAAAAGCTGACGCGCTTCGCGTCGCTCCGTTTCTCAACAGAACATAAAGACATCCGGGTTCATGGGTTCTGGGTCGCGCGCCTCGCGCGATCCGGTCGTCGATTGGGTCGACCGGGATTTTCGCGTCGACGGCGCCTCGAACCTTCGCCAAATGTCCCGCTCGAACCTGCGATCGAAAGGCGGCTAATGACCAAAATCCTCCCGATTATCATGTGCGGCGGGTCCGGAACGCGCGTGTGGCCCGAGTCGCGGGAAACGCTGCCCAAGCAGTTCATTCCGCTGATCGGGGAGCGTTCGACCTTCCAGACGACGATGCAAATGCTCGACGATCCCGCGTTCGAGCGGCCTGTCGTGATTTCTAGCGTCGATTATCGCTTCTTGCTGGCCGATCAGTTGCGCGAAATCGACGCCAAGGCCGACATCGTGCTGGAGCCCATGCGCCGCGATTCCGGCCCGGCGGTGGCGGTGGCGGCGGGGCTCGCCGCGCGTCGCTCGCCGGATACGGTCGTGGTGGTTCTCGCCGCCGATCACGTCGTTCGCGACCGACCCGGACTCGCCGATCTGTGCAAGAAGGCCGCGATCGCGGCTCGCGACGGCTATATCGTGACGCTGGGCGTCAAGCCCGATTCGCCCGCGACCGGATACGGCTATCTCCGCGCGGGCGCGCCGCTGACGCCGGGCGGGGACGTGCTGAAGCTCGAAGCCTTCGTCGAAAAGCCCGATCGCGCCACGGCGCAAAGCTATGTCGACGCCGGCTATTACTGGAACAGCGGCAATTTCATTTTCCGCGCCGACGTCATGCAGGCCGAGATCGCCAAGTTCGAGCCGGAGATCTTCACGGCGGCCGAAGCGGCGATCGAGGCGGCCAAAACGGATTTGGGTTTCCTCGTTCTCGACGCGGCCGCCTTCGAAAAGGCGCCTCAGAAATCGATCGACTACGCGGTGATGGAGAAAACCCAGCAGGCCGCGCTGATCCCGGCGGATATCGGCTGGTCGGATGTTGGCAGCTGGCGCGCGGTTTGGGAATTGTCGGAGCGCGACTCGCATGGCAATTCGGTGCGCGGCAATGGCGTGATCATGGACTCGACCAATGTGCATCTGCGCTCGGACGAGACCCTGACCACGGTCGTCGGCGTCAATGATATCATCGTCGTCACGACCCAGGACGCCGTGCTGGTGCTGCATCAGGATCACGGCGACAAGGTTAAGCAGCTGGTGGCCCAACTGAAACGCGAAAACCGGCGCGAGGCGGGCGAGCACAAGCGGATATTCCGACCCTGGGGCTATTATCAATCGATCGACGGCGGCTCCCGCTATCAGGTGAAGCGCATCGTGGTGAAGCCGGGCGAGCGGCTGTCGCTGCAAAAGCATTTTCATCGCGCCGAGCATTGGATCGTCGTCAAGGGCACGGCGGAGGTCGGCCGCGACACGGAAACGCATCTGGTGCACGAGAACGAGTCGATCTATCTGCCGATTGGATGCAAGCATCGGCTCACCAATCCCGGCAAGATCGACCTCGAACTGATCGAGGTGCAGACCGGCTCCTATCTCGGCGAAGACGACATCGTGCGCTTCGAGGATGTTTACAACCGGGGCTGAGACCGTCCGAGGATACCGTCGTGTCGCGCGTCATCGTTAAAATCTGCGGCCTGACGACGCCCGAGACGCTCGAGGCGACGATCGCCGCCGGCGCCGATATGGCGGGCTTTGTTTTCCACGAGAAAAGCCCACGCCACATCGACCTCGCGAGCGCGCGCGCGCTGGCTGGTCTGGCCGCCCGGCGCATCGCCAAGGTCGCGCTGACCGTTGACGCGTTCGACGACGCGCTGGAGCGAATCATCGAGGCGCTCGCGCCGGATTATCTGCAACTGCACGGCTCCGAGACGCCCGCGCGCGTCGAGGCGGTGAAGGCGCGCTTTGGCGTGCCGGTGATAAAGGCGATCGGCGTCGCGAGCAGGGAGGACGTAGCGCGCGCCAGCGCCTACGCCGCCGCCGACATCATCCTCTTCGACGCCAAACCGGCGCCAGGCGCCAAGATTCCCGGCGGCGCGGGGGTGGTCTTCGACTGGAGTTTGCTGCGCAATATAGGCGCGACAGGCTGGATGCTTTCGGGCGGACTCGACCCGGGCAATGTCGCCGGGGCCTTGCGCGCGACCGGGGCGCCGGGGGTCGATGTGTCCTCGGGCGTCGAGAGCGCGCGAGGGATCAAGGACATCTCGCGCATAAAGGCGTTCGTTGGCGCCGCGCGGGCGCTTTCATCACCCGCGCCAAAGGTCTAAAAGACCCGCAAGTCCACCCTCCGAGGATCGCCCGTTGAACCAGATCGCGCC
>JBAUVQ010000169.1:0-18249 GCA_049583305.1 Methylocystis sp. | reverse complement strand
GGTTCAATCCGAACCGGAAAAACTCTAGCGGCCTCAGGCGTCGAAATCGAGATCCTTCAATCGCCCGAAAACGCTGTCCGCGTCGAAATAATCGTCCTCTTTCGGCGCGACGGGCGCGCGCTTGCCGAACACGTTTTCCTCGGTCGCGGCCGGCTGATAATGCGGCTGCGTCGTCTCCTCCGCCGGCGCCAGCATCGGGCCGTGGTCGACCACCAGCGCCGGACGATCCTTCGCCGCGCGCGTGACCTCGAAATCGAGGTCAATTTGCGAGCACAGGCCGAGCGTCACCGGGTCCATTGGCGCGAGGCCGGCGGAATTCCAATGCGTGCGATCGCGAATCGCCTTTAGCGTGTTCTTCGTGGTGCCGACGAGGCGCATGATCTGCGCGTCCTTGAGTTCCGGATGGTTGCGCACCAGCCACAAGATCGCGTTGGGCCGGTCCTGGCGGCGCGACAACGGCGTGTAGCGCGGCCCGCGCTGGCGCTTCACCTCGGGAACCTGCACCTTCGAGACGAACAGCTGCAGCCTATGCTCGGCATTGGCCTCGCCCTTGGCGATCTCCTCGCGCGAAAGCTGGCCCGAGGTGATCGGATCGTGGCCGCGAATGCCGGCGGCGACCTCGCCATCGGCTATGCCCTTGACCTCCAGCGGGTGCAATTTGCAGAAATCGGCGATCTGGTCGAAGGTGAGCGACGTGTTCTCCACCAGCCAGACGGCGGTCGCCTTGGGCATAAGCGGTGCGTTGCTCATGAGAGTCTCCTTATAGATTTTCTGCGCGAGCATGGGCGAGCGGATAGGCTCGAAGAGCCGCGCGCCGTCCGGCGCGGGCGTACCCAAAAAAACTCAGTCCATGCTGGGGATATATAGGCCTATAAACCGCCGCTGGCCAAAGCGCAACGCCTTCCGGCGCGTCCGGCCTGGATTTGGGACGAGCGGGGCTGGGGCCGCGGCGGAATGGGCTCGCGCCGCGAATTAGGGGAAACGCCCGCCGATTAGGCCCGCGTTTCACGGGGAAGAGCAAGGCTAGCCGCCGAAGTCAGGCTCTCGGCCTCGTCGCCGCCCGTCAGCGCCAGGATCAACACGGGAACCTCGATCCACGCGTGAACGGCGGCGAACAGCCCGTAATAGGCGCGCGCTTGCGCGAAATCGCCGAAAAAGCGGGTGAGACCGAGGCCGGCCACCACCGCGCACAGCAGCGCGAACGACGCCCCGCGCGGCCAGGCGACGAGGCCCGCCGCGTTCGG
The DNA here is from genome assembly GCA_049583305.1 of Methylocystis sp. Taxonomy (GTDB): domain Bacteria; phylum Pseudomonadota; class Alphaproteobacteria; order Rhizobiales; family Beijerinckiaceae; genus Methylocystis. The sequence goes on along the minus strand of JBAUVQ010000169.1, from coordinate 17,005 downwards.
ATCGAGCCGGCCCAACATCCACGGCAGGATCACGATCACCGCGAGATAATGCGCGCCCTGCGCGATGACCGACGCGGTGAAGAAATCTATCGCGCGAGGCGCGTCGACGAAGGCGCGCGGCACATAGACGCCGAGATGTTCGGCCAGCGGTCCGGCGCCGAGCGGGTCCAGCGAGCGAGGCGACGCGCCGAGCGCGGTCAGCATCCAGTCCGCGCCGCCCATCGCGGCGAGCATCGGCAAAAGCAGCAGACCAAAGCCCGCCGCCGCCATCACGCGCCGGCGGACGACGGGCGGCGCGATTTGCCACAAAAAGCCGAGCGGCGTGAAATTATGCGCAATGGCGACGGCGACCGAGGTCGTGAAGGGCGCGATCAGCGTCGCCCCACCGATCGCGCCGGCGACCGACAGCGCGACCAGTTTTCGGGTGAAGGCGCCGCGCGCGCACACCCGCGCCAACAAGGCGCCCGCGCCAAGCTCCACCGGCGCGCCGACTTCCAAAGGCGCCACACCGAACACGACGCAGGCCCGGGCCGCGACGATGACGGCCAGCAGCGCCGCGATCGGCGCCAGAAGCGAAAGACTCAAGCGCCGCCCGAAGCGCCGGTCGACATAGCGCAATTCGCTCAGCACATGCGGCAGCCCGAAGAAGGCCAGCGCCGTCGAATAGGCCGCGAGCGGCGCCATCGTCGCGAAAGCCGCGAAGGGAAGGATCGGCGCCATGCCGAGCGCGACCGCGGCGCCGACATCCATTCGCGACAACGGCTTCATGACGGCGCCTCCGGCGATCATCGGTCGAGGGAGTTCACCGCGTCGGCGGAGCGGGCGGCTGCGGAGGCGGAGGCGGCGGTGTTTGCTCATTCGACGGCTTTGGCTCTGGCGGGAGCGGTCGCTCCGGCCGCTTGCGCCATGGCATCCCCGGGATGGGCGGCGGCATGTCGGCGCGCGCGCCGACGCTGCTCGCGGCGAGCGCGAAGCCCGCGATCGAAAAGGCGAAACGACGTCTGGATATCATTGTCTGTCCTCCCGTCACGCGCGAGCGGCGACGCCGCCCTTCCGTCGTAGTCGCGAATAATCCCAAACCCGCGTAAACTTGTGGCGAACGGGCGCCCATTGCAAGCCCGCCCGCCGACCGCTCGCGCGACGCCGCCGGAATTTGCTATGCTGCGCGCATGACATTCCCGCCCGACTATCCCCTCGCCCGCGTCGTCCCCTCCCCCAATCACGGCGAGCGCCTGCGCCCGATTTCCATGCTGATCCTGCATTACACGGGCATGCCGACCGCCGCGAGCGCGCTCGATCTGCTGCGCAGCGCGGAGGCGGAGGTCTCGGCCCATTACTTCGTCGATGAGGATGGCGGCGTGCTCCAACTCGTGCCGGAGACGCGGCGCGCCTGGCACGCCGGCAAAAGTTTTTGGGGCGGCGAAACCGACGTCAACTCCGCCTCCATCGGCGTCGAGATCGTGCATCCCGGCCACGACGATCCCCGCCCCTATCCCCAGCGGCAAATCGCGGCGGTCGCGGCGCTGGCGCGCGATATCTGCGCGCGCCGCGGGATCGCCAAAACGCGCGTGCTCGCGCACTCGGACATCGCGATCACGCGCAAGGTCGATCCCGGCGAGTTTTTTCCCTGGAACGCGCTGGCGGATGCGGGCGTCGGACATTACGTCGCGCCGGCCCCGATCGTCGGCGAAGAGGCGCTCGCGATCGGCGACGCCGGCGCGCCGGTCGCGGCGCTGCAAGAGGGCCTTCGCGCCTATGGTTACAATATCGAACCCACTGCTCATTACGACGAGGCGACCGGCGCGGTGGTCGCCGCCTTTCAACGCCATTTCCGCCCCCAAAGAATCGACGGCCGCGCCGACGCCTCGACGCTGATGACGCTGGAGAGCTTGCTGGGCGCGTTGGGGAAGAGCGCGCGAGCGGGTTAGCGCTTACGCTCGATCAAGCGAACCTCGCTAACGTAATCGTGAAAACGCTCGTGGTTCTCCGCGAGGTTCTCGGCGATTCGAGCGAGTTCGCCCAGCGAATATTCGCTCCTGTCGTCGTCGTCCTCGAAAAAGGTTCCGGCGCCCGCGGTCGCGTGGATCGGCTTGATCGTTGGCGGCTGGTTGAAAATCCATGCCGGCTGGATCGAATCCATCGCCACGCCCGCCGTCCAGTCGGAGTGACAAATATCGTCGCGCAGCGCGCGCAGCCGCGAGGGAAGCTTGAGATGGTCGCGGATCGCGTCGATCTGGTCGAGCGGCACGTCGCGATGCCGCAACAGAGCCAGCAGCGCGTCGCGCTTTTGCGAGAAACTCATGGTCTTCGTCAGCTGGATCGTCGAGGAATCATCCGCGCCCATCGCATGGGCCATGATCCGCTGCATCAACAGCTCGTGGCGGGCGAAGCCATGCGTGATCGCTCCGAAATAGGTGAGATGCCGCTCGGTGAGGGGCCCCGATGCCAAGATGTCCATCCTATCCCTCCGTAACAGCGTTCGCCGGCGGTTTGTCGCGCCAGCGGCTAACGAAACGCGACGCCGGCAACCGCAGGAAGAAGTCGCGCAGATCGCTGAAAATCAAATAAAGAACCGGCGTCGTATAGAGCGTCAGCAACTGACTGACCACGAGTCCGCCGACAATGGCTATGCCCAGCGGGCGCCTGATCTCGCCGCCGTCGCCATAGCTGAGCGCGAGCGGGATGGCGCCGAGAATCGCCGCCGCCGTCGTCATCATGATCGGACGGAAACGAAGCAAACAGGCCTGAAAGATCGCGTCATATTCGCTCAGTCCCTCGACGCGTTGCGCTTCGAGCGCGAAATCGATCATCATGATCGCGTTTTTCTTGACGATGCCTATCAGCAGAATCACCCCGATGAAGGCGACGAGGCTGAACTCCGTGTCGAACAAGATCAGCGCCAGCAGCGCCCCGACGCCGGCTGAGGGCAGCGTCGACAGGATGGTGATCGGGTGAATGTAGCTCTCATAGAGAATGCCGAGCACGATATAGACCGCGATCAGCGCCGCCGCGATCAGCAGCGGCTCGCTGTCTAGCGATTTTTGGAAGGTCCGCGCGGTGCCCTGCATGCTTCCATGCAAGCTCGTGGGCATGCGAATGGCCGCCACGGCATTGTCGATTTCCGTCGCGGCCTCGCTCAGCGACCGCCCGACCGCGAGATTGAACGAGATCGTCGACACGACGAACGGCCCCTGATGATTGATGGCCAGCGCCGTGCTGCCGCGCTTGTAACCGACGATCGCCGAAAGCGGAACCATCTTTTCGGACGAGGTGCTGACGGCGGCGCCCGACGACGCGCTTCCCTTGCCCGAATTGGCGATGGCGTTGGTGGCCGCGTTTCGCGCTGAATTGGCGCTGGAGTTCGCCGCGCCGGCCGTGCTCGTATTCACGGCGACGGTTCCGACCGGCAGGACCGACGTGGCCGTTCCGCTCGCCGGCCCGCCAGAGGTGCTGATGTAAACGTCCCGCAGCGAGCTCGGATCCTGCCAGTAACGCGGAGCCACCTCCATGACGACATGATACTGGTTGAGGTCGCTGTATATCGTCGACACCTGCCGCTGCCCGAAGGCGTCATAGAGCGTGTTGTCGATTTGCGCGGGTGTGATGCCCAGCCGCGAGGTCGTGTCGCGGTCGATGACAAGATCGCTCTCGATCCCGTTCTGCTGCTGGTCCGTGTTGACGTCGAGAACGATCCCGCTCTTTTGCAGTTCCTGTACGAGCCTTGGAACCCACGCGTAAAGCTCGGCGGAATTGTCCGCCTGTAATGTGTATTGATAAAGAGCGCTGCTCTGCCTGCCGCCGATGCGCAAATCTTGCACCGGCTGCATGATCAGCCGCGCGCCGGCGATCTTGCTCAGCTTCAATCGCAACCGCGCGACGACCTCGCCCGCGGTTTCCTTGCGCTCCGTCAAGGGCTTGAGCTGGATCGACACCGAGCCGCTGTTGGTGGAGCCCGCGCCGCCGCCGCTGCCCGAACCCGTGTTGCCCGTCACGACGTCGACCGCGCGATCGGCCGACACGATGGCCACCAGTTCGTCGAGCTTGACGCTCATGGACTGGAACGAAATGCTCTGATCGGCCTGGATCGAACCCTGTAGCCGGCCCGTGTCCTGCTCCGGGAAAAAGCCCTTCGGTATGCCCATGGCCAGCAGCACTGTCAAAACCATCGACGCCACGAGCATCGTCATGATGATCACGCGATGGCGTAGCGCCCAACCCACGCTGCGGCCATAGCCGGCGGTTATCCGCGAAAACAGCGAGATCGGCGCGGCCACGCCACGCGGTCTGGATTTCAGCAGCGTCGCGCATAGCATCGGCGTCGTGGTCAGCGAAATGACCAGCGAAACCAGGATCGCCATCGAGAGCGTCACCGAAAATTCGCGGAACAACCGCCCGACGACGCCGCCCATCAGCAACAGCGGAATGAACACCGCGATCAGCGACAGGCTGATCGAGATGACGGTGAAGCCGACCTCGCGCGCGCCGCGCAAAGCCGCCTCGCGCCGGGGCACGCCCTCCTCGATATGACGGGAGATGTTCTCCAGCACCACGATGGCGTCGTCCACGACGAACCCGGTGGCGATGGTCAGCGCCATCAGCGACAGGTTATCGAGGCTATATCCCAGCAGATACATCGTCGCGAAGGTTCCGATGATCGACACGGGCACGGCGATGGCCGGAATCAGCGCCGCGCGCGCATCGCCGATGAACAGAAACACGATGAACGTCACGAGAAGGACCGCGATGACCAGCGTGCGCTCGGTGTCCTTGAGCGACGCGCGTATCGTCGTGCTGCGGTCGGAAGCGGAAATGATCTCGATGTCGCTTGGCATCGCGGCCTTGAGCTTCGGCAACGCCGCCTTGATCTGATCGACCGTCTCGATGATGTTCGCGCCGGGCTGGCGGTATAAGGTCACGAGTATCGCCGGCTTCCCCTGCGCCACGCCGGCGTTGCGCAGATCCGCGACCGAGTCGACGATCTCCGCGAGATCCTCGAGATGCACCGCGTTGCCGTTGCGATAGGCGACGATCAGCGGGCGGTAATCGGCGGCGTGACTCGCCTGATCGTTGGTGTAGATCTGATAACGCGCGCCGCCGCGTTCCACGACGCCCTTGGGACTGTTGGCGTTGGCGGACGCCAGCGCCGCGCGCACGTCCTCGAGTCCGATCCCGTATTTATAGAGCGCGTCCGGAAGGAGCTCCACGCGCACGGCCGGCGAAGCGCCGCCGTTGATCGTGACCTGCCCGACGCCGGAGAGCTGCGATAACCGTTGTTGCAGCACGTTGCTGGCCGTGTCGTAGAGCTGCCCGCGCGTGAGCGTGTTGGACGTGAGCGCCAGGATGAGAATCGGCGCGTCGGCCGGATTCACCTTGCGATAGGTGGGATTGCCCGGCAGGTTCGTGGGCAGATCGGCGTTGGCGTCGTTGATCGCGGCCTGCACGTCCCGCGCGGCCCCGTTGATGTCGCGGTCGAGATCGAACTGAAGGACGACTCGCGCCTGACCGACGCTGCTCGTCGAGGTCATCTCCGTCACGTTGGCGATCTGCCCGAGATGTCGCTCCAGCGGGCCCGCGACGCTGGTCGCCACGGTTTCCGGTCCCGCGCCCGGCAGGGAAGCCGAGACCGATATCGTCGGAATGTCCACCTGCGGCAGCGGCGCGACCGGCAAAAGCTGGAACGCCAACAACCCCGCGAGCGTGACGCCGATGGTCAGCAGCGTGGTCGCCACCGGACGCGCGATGAAGGGCGCGGAAATATTCATTCCGCCGCCTCGCCGCTCGCCAACCGGTCCGTCGAGGTTAGCCGCGCCACTCTTCGCGCCAGGCGATCGAAATAAAGATAGATCACGGGCGTCGAGAACAGCGTCAGGAGCTGGCTGACGATCAATCCGCCGACAATCGAAATTCCGAGCGGGTGTCGCAATTCCGAGCCGACGCCGGCGCCAAGCATCAGCGGCAGCGCGCCGAGAATGGCCGCCATCGTCGTCATCAGAATCGGACGAAAGCGAAGCAGACACGCCTGATAGATCGCCTCGCGCGGCGGCATGCCGTGGACGCGCTCGGCTTCCAGAGCAAAGTCGATCATCATGATCGCGTTCTTCTTCACGATGCCGATGAGCAAGATGATGCCGATGATCGCGATGATGTCGAGATCGTGACCCGTCAGCCGTAGCGCCAGCAGCGCCCCAACGCCCGCCGACGGCAGCGTCGACAGGATCGTGATCGGATGAATGAAGCTCTCATAGAGCACGCCCAGAACGATATACATGGTGACGACAGCGGCGATAATCAGCAGCAGTTCGTTGCTCAGCGAGGCGGTGAAAGCCGCCGTCGCGCCTTGCATCGCCGTCGTAAAGCTATCCGGCAGGCCGATATCGGCCTCGGCGGCCGTGATCGCCTTCACGGCCTCGCCGAGCGAATAACCCGGCGCCACGTCAAAGGAAATTGTTGTCGCGGGAAACTGGCTCAAATGGGTGATCTGCAGCGGGCCCGTGCTTTCCTCGATGCGCATGATCGCGGAGAGCGGAACCTGGGCGTTCGAGGACGACGACGACGACGGCAGATAGATTTTGGACAAAGACTCCATCGACGTCTGGTCCTTCGGATCGACCTCCAGAATGACGCGGTATTGATTGGATTGCGTGTAGATCGTCGAAACGATGCGTTGGCCGAAGGCGTCATAGAGAACGTTGTCGACCGTCGCCATCGTGATGCCGAAGCGGGCCGCCGTGCCGCGATCGACAATCATGTTCAGGGTTTTACCGCGATCCTGCAGATCGCTCGCGACATTGACGACTTCCGGCAGATCGCGCAAACGCTCGACGAGCCGAGGAACCCATTTTTGCAGCTCGGAATTATTGGCGTTCTCGACGACGAAATGATAACCGGCGCGGCTGATGTTCGAGTCGATCGTCAAGTCCTGGACGGGCTGCATATAAAGCTGGATGCCCTTAACCCCGGCGACGGCGCGCTGAAGCCGCGCGATCACCTCGGTGACCGAGGATTTGCGCGCGCCAATCGGTTTAAGGTCGATCAGGAACCGCCCGGTGTTCAGCGTCGTGTTGGAGCCGTCGACGCCGATATACGAGCTGATGTTCGCGACATCGGGATCCTCGCCGATCACATGACCGAGCGACTGTTGCAGTTCGCTCATGCCGGCGAAGGAAATCTCCTGGTTGGCCTCGGAGATTGCCTGGATCGCGCCCGTGTCCTGCAAGGGAAAAAATCCCTTGGGAATCTCGATATAGAGAAGGACCGTCACAACCAGGGTCGCGATCGCGGTCAGCAAGGTTAGCGGCTGATGTTCGAGAACGACATCGAGCGCGCGCGCATATTGCCGGATGATCCAGTTGAACCCGCGCTCGGCGGCGACATCGAAGCGCGTGCGCTGCGCGACGGTGTGGTGGCGCAGTAATTTGGCGCAGAGCATCGGCACGAGCGTCAACGCGACGAAAGCCGAAATGACGATGGTGACGGCGAGCGTGATCGCGAATTCATGGAACAGACGCCCGACGACGTCGCCCATGAACAGCAAGGGGATCAGCACCGCGATCAACGAGACCGTCAGAGAGACGATGGTGAACCCGATCTGGCGCGATCCCTTCAGCGCGGCCTGCAACGGCGCCTCGCCCTCCTCTATGTAGCGCGCGATGTTCTCGATCATGACAATGGCGTCGTCGACGACGAAGCCCGTCGAGATCGTCAACGCCATCAGCGAAAGATTGTCGAGGCTGAACTTGAGCAAATACATCGCGACCAACGTGCCGACCAACGACAGCGGCGCCGACAGGCTGGGGATGACGGTCGCGGGCAAGTTGCGCAGGAAAACGAAGATCACGAGAACGACGAGCACGATCGCCAGTCCAAGCTCCAGTTCGACATCCTCGACCGAAGCGCGGATCGTCGTCGTCCGGTCGCTCAGCACAGAGACGTCGAGGGAGACCGGAAGAGACGCGCGCAACTTCGGCAGCAGCGTCTTGATCGAATCCACCACCTGAATCACATTGGCGCCCGGCTGACGCTGTATGTTCAGGATGATCGCGCGCTTGGAATTGGCCCAGGCCGCGATCTTGCTGTTTTCCGGACCACGCGCCACGCTCGCCACGTCGCTGACGCGCACGGGGTTGCCGTTGCGATAGGCGACGATGACATCGCGGAAAACAGCCGCGTCGTTGATCTGATCATTGGCGTTGATCGTCGAGGATTGCTGGGGTCCGTCGAAGGCGCCCTTGGGCGTGTTGGTGTTGAAGTTGTTGATAGTTGTTCGCAAATCGTCGATGTTCAGCCCGTAGGCGGCGAGCGCCGAGGGGTTGAACTGGATGCGGACCGCCGGACGCTGGCCGCCGCTGATGCTGACGAGGCCCACGCCGGGCTGCTGCGAAAGCTTTTGCGCGAGGCGCGTCTCCACCAAATCCTCGATGTCGATCAGCGGCATGGATTTCGACGAAACCGCGAGCGCCATGATCGGCGCGTCCGCAGGATTGACCTTGGCGTAAACGGGCGGAACCGGAAGATCCTGCGGTAGAAGATTGCCGCCGGCGTTGATCGCCGCCTGCACTTCCTGCTCGGCGATGTCGAGGCTGAGATCGAGATTGAACTGAAGCGTGATGACCGAGGCGCCGCCGGAGCTCGCCGAAGTCATCTGGTTTAGGCCGGGCATTTGTCCGAATTGCCGCTCCAGCGGCGCGGTGACCGCCGAGGTCATGACCTCGGGACTGGCGCCAGGATAAAAAGTCTGCACCTGGATCGTCGGGTAATCCACCTCGGGCAAGGCCGACAGCGGCAAGAAGCCATACGCGAACATGCCCGCGAGCAGAATCGCGACCATCGACAGCGTGGTCGCCACCGGACGCAGGATGAATATTTCCGAAGGGTTCATCGCGGGCGAGCGTTTCTCTTTATGGCGGCTTCACGGGTCGAGGGTTGCTTGGGCGCCGGGCCTTTCGCCCTAGCGGGGCTCACCCGGCTTGTCAGCCGGGGGGCCGCCAGCGTCGGGCTTGTCAGACGCCGGATCTCGCTGCCAGTTGGGGTCCCGATGCCGCCGGCGCGGCCTGTCGCCCCGGTCGCGCTTCTCTCCGTCGGCGCCTTCCCGATCATGTTTTTGATGGACGCGCGGCGGCGCGGCGTCGGTCCCGGGCTTGCCGTCGGCGATCTTGATCTCCGCGCCGTCGCGCAGTCGGTCGGCGCCGTCGATGACGACCTTGTCGCCTTCCTGGAGGCCGCTCTTGATTTCCACCATCCCGGCGTCGCTAACGCCGAGGACGATCGGTTGGACGGCGACCTTGTTGTCCTCCCTGACGACATAGGCGAAGGAGCCGTTCGTGGCGCCGGTCTGGATCGCCGCCGACGGCATGACGAGAACGTTTTTCCGCGTCCCGACGAGCACGCGAACATTCACGAACTGGTTGGGAAAGAGCTTGTCGTCCTTGTTCTCGAACTCCGCGCGGAGCTTGAACATGCCGGTCGTCGTGTCGACCGTGTTGTCGAGCGTGTCGAGCTTGCCGACCGCGAGCACGTTGACGTTCGATCGGTCCAGCGCCGTGACCTGCAACTCGCCATTGGCCTTCACCCCGGCGATGATTTCCTGCACGTAATCCTCGCCGATCGAAAAGATCACCGAAATCGGGTCGATCTGCGTGATCAGCACGATGCCGTTGGCGTCTCCCGTCGTGACGTAACTGCCGGCGTCGACCTGCCTCAGGCCCACACGGCCGGTTATCGGCGCGACAATATGGGCGTAGGTCAGGTTCAGCGCCTGATTATCGACCTGCGCCTGATCGCTTTTGACGCTGCCCTCGTATTGCTTCACGACCCAAATCTGGTTTTCGGCCTGCTGACGGGCGATTGAATCCTGCTTCAGCAGCGCGCTGTATCGCTTGAGGTCCGCCCGCGCCTGATCGAGAAAACCCTGATCGTGACGCAACTGCCCTTCGTATTGCTGTTTCAGCACTTCATAGGGACGCGGGTCGATCTGGGCGAGGAAGTCGCCCTTCTTGACCATCTGGCCTTCCTTGAACGCGACTTGCGTCAAATAGCCGTTCAACTGCGTCTTCATGATCACATTGGCGATCGGCGTCACATTCCCCAGGCCGTCGCGATTGATCTTGATGTCGCCGCGCGCGACGGTCGCGACCCCGACGGGTTGAATCCCGCCGGCCGCGCGTCCCGATCGCGTCCGCGGCTGCTCCTTGGGCCAAAGAACCCGGTAGGTCGCATAACCCAGCAACGCGACGATGATCAGCCCGAGCAGGATCGCGATGGGCGAGCGCCGCGCGGCCGCCTTGATCGCGAGCGACCCTGGAGAGCCGGCGTCGCTCGTCGCGTCAAGTTCGCCGCGCGTCTCAAGCTCGGAGAGACTCGCCTTGTCGTGATCGGGGAGGCTGACCTTGTCGTCCATCTTCCTATAGCCTTCTGATCGCTCGCGATCCATGTTCCGGTTAGCGCGGCTCCGGCGACGTCGTCGTGAAAGTGGCGGGCAAGGCGCTGATCGGCACGGGCAACGGCGGTTCCTTTATTGTCGTCAGATTATCGAGCGCCGGCAAATCGGCTTGCTGCCATCCGCCGCCGAGCGCCTGAACGAGGCTGACGCTCGCGACAAAAAGATTTTGCCGCGCGGTCAACGCGGATTGCTCGTTCGAGAGAAGCGTCCCCTGCGCGGTCACGACCGAGGTGAAGTCAACCGTGCCAACGCGATATTGGTTGAGGTAGAATCCCACGGCTTCGCGCGCCTCCTTCACGGCCTCGTTGTATTTCTTGACTTCCTTCGCCAGGATTCGAATGGCCGCGAGCTGGTCCTCGACCTGCTGGAACGCCGTGAGCACGGTCTGGCGATAATTGGCGACGCCTTGCTCGTAGCCGGCCTTGGCCGCTTGCAGCTGAGCGTCGAGCAAGCCGCCCTCGAAGATCGGTTGCGTCGCGCCGCCGATCAGCGACCACGCCTCGTTCGCGGCGATGACCGGCCAGGGCTGCGGGCCAACGAAAGTCAAGGCGCCGGTCAGGCTGATGTTGGGATAGAAATTCGCGACCGCGACGCCGATCAGCGCGTTCAACTGCTGCAACTGGCGCTCCGACGCGGCGATGTCCGGACGGCGCTCGAGCAGGCGCGACGGCACCGAAACAGGAAATGCCGGCGGAGCCGCCGTCGACCAACGACGCCGCGGAATGCTCAATTCGGACGGCGGCCGTCCCGACAGGACGGCGATCGCGTGTTCGTATTGCGCGCGCGCCACGCCGACATTGATCAGCTGCGCCTCCGTCGACAGCACCTGATTCTCCGCCGTGATGAAGTCCGCGCGGGTGGAGATGCCGACTTTATATTGGTTCTTCAGAATATCCCGCGTCCGGCGGAATTCCTTCAGGACGTCCCCGATCACGCCTTCGAGCTCGTCGGAGGCGCGAAGATTGAAATAGGCGGTGACGAGTTGCGCCTGCGCGAGGAGCTTGGCGTTGGCGAGATCGGCCGCGTTGACTTGCGCCTGAGCCGCGTCGGCCTCGACCGTGCGCCTGATGCGGCCCCAGACGTCGACGGCCCACGTGGCGTTCAGCGCGGCCGTGTAATTCCAGTTGAAAGTAGGGCTGCTGGAGGAGGACGAACTGCTCGACGAAGTATTGCTGGAGGAAGAACTGCTCGACGTGGAGCTTGCGTTCGGCGAACCGGTCCCCGCGACCGTGTAGCCGCCGGTGATCGTCGGAAACAGCCCCGCCTGCCCCTCGCGAATGACCTGCGACGCCTGCCGATAGGCCGCTTCCGCCGCCAGCACGGTCTGGTTGGACACTTCGACCTCCGCGACCAGCCGATCGAGTTCCGGCTTGCGATAGATTTTCCACCAGGCGCCGCGATCGACGAGATCGGCCGGCGCGATGCGTTTCCAGCCCTTGCGTTCCCCTATGCCCTTTTGTTCCTTGAAGCGGGTCGCCATGATCGCATCCGGCCGCTGATAGTCTGGCCCCATCGTGCAGCCCGAGAGCAGCGCGAGCGAGAGCCCGGCCCAGGGAGCGATTCCCGCGCCGCGCGGGAGGCGAAACAGCGATGGCGCGCGCATCAGGGGCGTTTGGCCCGGCCGAACAGATTCGACGAAAGGATATTCGGCGAAGGAAAGTCGGGCCGCCGCGGCGGCGACAACGCCGACAAGCAGCGTCCTCCGCGACGCGAGCCCCGCGCCCCAATAGGCCGCGCAAGCCGACTCCCGCCAGCCCGGTCCGGCGCCGGAACATCTCGCTTCCGCCCACTCGCGCGCCTTCAAGCTTCCTCCGCCGGTCGTCGGTTTCGCCGCGCCATCGCGCGCCGTGATTCATACCACTACTCGAAAGGATCAAGCCCGCGACCCGCGCGCGCCCACGCGGCGGAGTTATCCCCACCTATCCAAAAGACGCGCGCCCGTCACGACGCCAATAAATCCGCGACGGCCGCACCCTCGCAGGCGCATGTGTCGGAGGTTTATCTCATTGCACCGGAGTGTTTCCGGAATGCGTCTGGGGGAGAGGTGGGACATAATGGGGAAACAATTGGGGCGGGATGGAAAGGAGCCGGAACCGTTCACGACGACATCGTGGTCAACCTGATCGGCGAATTGCGCGCGCTGCCGCGGCGGCACATTGTCTCTGAACTCAGGCGCCCGCGGCCCTTTTGAGAGGCCGCGATCGCGAGTGAGTTTTGAGAGATATTTGAACCATTTTGTAGGTTGATTCTTCCGCCCCGGCTAACTCTCTCAAAAATCTACGTATTTGAGAGGTGAATCCCGATGAGCAATAATCTTAACTTATGAACCGCTCTGAATGGCCGCCTCGCTCTCCACGCATGCCGGTCAGCGCATGCGAAACCTGTTGCGCAGGGCTAGGCCGAGCAGGAAAAGTAGCACAGAGCCCGCCACCGTCTGCCCAACTGCAAGCAGCCTAAGCATGCGAGGCAGATCGATGAGTTCCGAAGAAGCAAAAAACTCCCGGCGTAGCCCAAATATTCCAAACGTATTCGCGAAGCTAAGCATCAAATAGTGGGCCCATTTTTGCCATCCGAAGTGACACATAAAGGGCACGGTTCCAATAACAACATCTATACAAAGAAGACCTATGGGTCGAGTATAACTATACCCATACTTACAAAGTAATCCATATATATATAGCTATTCCGTGCGCCGTTGACCAGTTACCTATTAGCACTCTTCGCGCTTCCGACTCTAGCACAAAGAAACTTAGCTCGTCTTCGTGCTTTTTTAGACTATCCATTTCATGTTTTAGCCACTCATACGCTCCGACAGCGACTTCCGCGGTATCTTTTCGTGGAGGTGGCCAAGTAACGCCAAACCATGTTGTGCCATCATGGAGCTTTGCTCCGTAAAACAGCGGCGGGACACGTTTAAATACTACACGGTTGAAACTAGTAGGACATTTCATTTCGGAATTAACGAAATCGGCGACCGACTCGAAGGTTGCGCCCTCGAAGTCCGCTTTTCCGGTGAAGGTCGCGCCCATGAAGGAAGCCCCCTTGGAGAAGGTCGCGTCAGCGAAGTCGGCCGCTTCGGCGAAGGTCGTGCCCGCGAAGTGCGCTTGCTCGGTGAAGATTGCGCCCTTGAAATCGACCGCATCGCTGAAGGTCGCGCCATCGAAGTCGACTTCGGCGAAGGTTGCGCACGCGAAATTGACTGTGCCGAAGGTTACGCCACCGAAGTTGGCCTCCCCGGGGAAGGTCGCGCCACCGAAGTTGGCCTCCCCTGAGAAGGTCGCGCCATAGAATATGGCCGTCTCGGGGAAGATTGCGCGATGGAACTTAGCTACTAAGAAGTCCGCGCTTTCGAAGTCGACCGTGTGGCCGAAGGTCGCGCCATCGAAGTCGACTTCGGCGAAGGTCGCTCCCGCGAAAGAAACCCAGTTGGAGATGGTTGCGCCACCGAAGTTGGCCTCGACGAAGGTCGCGCCAGCGAAGTTAGCTGCTCCGGCGAAGGTTGCTTCATCGAAATCGGCGCGTCCTGTGAAGGTCGCGCCCATGAAGGAAGGCCCCTCGGAGAAGGTCGCGCCAGCGAAGTTGGCTGCTTCGGCGAAGGTTGCTTCATCGAAATCGTCGCGTCGGGTGAAGGTCGCGCCCATGAAGGAAGCCCCCTCGGAGAAGGTCGCGCCAGCGAAGTTGGCTGCTTCGGCGAAGGTTGTTTCATCGAAATCGGCGCGTCCGGTGAAGGTCGCGCCCATGAAGGAAGCCCCCTTGGAGAAGGTCGCGCCAGCGAAGTTGGCCGCTTCGGCGAAGGTCACGCCCGCGAAGTTGGCCAACTCGGTGAAACAGTGGCCTTTGAACTCGGACATGGCGAAGACTCGAGAGAAGGGACGCCAGTTTCACCACTCACCGCTGATCAATGCAACAGATCCCCTGAAAATTGATCAAAGAACGTGGAAACGCCCATGAGATTGGGCCATTCCGCGTGTATCGAAATTCTTCTTGCACATGACCAACAGCACATGCAGCCGCGTCTCGTATCGCAGCGCACCAAGGGGACAGCGCCGCGACTGACAACGCGTGTAAATCGTTCTCGCCCTTGTCGGCCTCGCTCTGGTGGGTGGCGCGGCTTTCTCGACCCTGAACCCGTGGTCGGCGCTGGCGAGGCCGTGCAGCGGCCCGAGCTGCTGAGCCTTGGGCGAGGCTAGCGCCGCCCTGCGGGCTCGGAGTCGTGAAGCTGGTCATATGGAAGCGGTTGCACCGTCCGACTTTTTCGCGCGCGCATCGGTCATAAAGGCGCGTTTCACTTTATATCGTGGGCGTTTCCGCGTGGTGCGTTTTTCTTGATTTTTGCACATTCAGCGATGGCGGCAACGAACACCACCCCGCCGCCCAACAGCCCACCTTGACCTCAAACCCAATCCGGCCCACCAAGGCGCAAAGCAACTCTCCGGCGAGACCCGATAAACGGCGAGACCCATGACCACGCAAGCCACTGATAATCCTCGGTCCGAAACCTGCCTGCCTCCGGCCGTCGAGGCCGAGCCCGCGCCGCGCCATCGCTCGCGCGGCGTCGTGATCGGCGCCGGCAAGGGCGCGGTGAGGGTTGGCGGCGGCGCGCCGATCGTCGTGCAGTCCATGACCAACACCGACACCGCCAACATCGACGACACGGTCGCGCAGGTCGCGGCGCTGGCGCGGGCGGGCTCGGAACTGGTGCGCATCACCGTCGACCGCGACGAGGCCGCCGCCGCCGTCCCGCACATTCGCGAAAAGCTTGACAGGCTTGGCGTTTCGGTTCCGCTGATCGGGGATTTCCACTACATCGGCCACAAGCTCCTCGCCGATCACCCCGCCTGCGGCGAGGCGCTCGCCAAGTATCGGATAAATCCGGGAAATGTCGGCTTCAAGGAGAAGAAGGACCGGCAGTTTTCGTCTATCGTCGAACTCGCCATCAAGCACGACAAGGCCGTGCGCATCGGCGCCAATTGGGGCTCGCTCGACCAGGAGATGCTGACGCATCTGATGGACATCAACGCGGCGTCCAAGGCGCCCATCGACGCCCGCGCCGTCATGCGCGAGGCGATGGTCCGCTCGGCGCTTTATTCCGCGGCCCGGGCCGAGGAAATCGGCCTAAGTCGCGGTAAAATCGTGATTTCCGCCAAGGTTTCGGCGGTGCAGGATCTGATCTCCGTCTACCGAATGCTGGCCGCCCGCAGCGATTACGCGCTGCATCTCGGCTTGACCGAGGCGGGCATGGGCTCGAAGGGAATCGTCGCGTCGGCCGCCGCGCTTGGGGTGCTGCTGCAGGACGGACTCGGCGACACCATTCGCGTATCGCTGACGCCCGAGCCCGGCGGCGACCGCACGCTGGAAGTACAAGTGGCGCAAGAAATTTTGCAGACGATGGGCTTCCGAACCTTCGTGCCGCTGGTCGCGGCCTGCCCGGGCTGCGGACGGACGACGTCGACGGTTTTCCAGGAATTAGCGCGCGACATCCAGGCCCACATCCGCGACCGCATGATCATCTGGCGCCAGCAATATCAAGGGGTTGAGGCGCTGAACGTCGCGGTCATGGGCTGCATCGTCAACGGCCCCGGCGAGTCCAAACACGCGGACATCGGCATCTCCCTGCCGGGAACCGGCGAAAGCCCGGCGGCGCCGGTGTTTATCGACGGCGAGAAGGCGATGACGCTACGCGGCGAGGGCATAGCCGACGAATTCATCCGCATCGTCGACGATTACGTCGCCAAGCGCTATGGTGGCGGAAAAAGCACGAAAGCGGCTGAATAAGCCAAAAAACGCGCGCATTATCGCGCATAGTCAGGCGCCAACGCGCGTAGAGCGCGCCACGCCGCGCGTTTGAGCGCATTTGTCCGCAGCATCGCGGACAGCCCCGGCGCGGGAAACACCGCGACGCTCTCCCCGCCAAAATGCACATCGAATCGGCGTGCATAAAGTCTGGGCGCCGGCTCGTTAACGCCGAGCATGATTTTCGTGGTCTCGTCGCCGAGCAGCAGCAGCGCCTTCGGCTTCGCCAGTTCGACATGCCGGCGCGCGAAGGGCGCCAATGCCGCCGCCACATGCGGCGCGAGTTTTTGGCCGCCGGCCGGCCGCCAGGGCGAAAAATAGGCGTAGTAAGCCGTCTCGCGATTTTCCCCGATCGCCGCCATCATCGCGTCGAGCAGCCGCGCCTCGTCGCCGGAAAACGGCTCGCCGCCGCGCTCCTCGGCCTCGCCCGGCGCATAGTCCAGCGCCATCAAACCACCGGGCGCGCCAGCGGAAAACAGAAAGTTTTTTGCGTTGGAGAGCGGCCCGCAACCGTCGAAATTTTCGAGCGCGTCGCGTAATTCCCCAAGCGTTTTCGCGGAAGCCGCGAGCCTTTCCGCGGCGCGAACGGCTTCATCGGGAAAGATCGCCGCGGCGACGGCGCGGGGTTTTTCCACGCGGGCCTTGGGCTCGCTCGGCGGCGCCGAGACATTCGCCGGCGCCTCGACGACGCGGCGCGCGCTGTCGGCAAACCGATCGCGCGGCGCCTCTTCAAGCGCGCAATCGACGCCGCAGGCGCGGTAATAGTCGAGTAGC
>JBAUVQ010000168.1:0-3665 GCA_049583305.1 Methylocystis sp. | reverse complement strand
CCATTCGCGAACTTCTCGAAATGCTTTTGCGCGCTGGCGGCCATCATCCGATCGGGGCCGCCGATGGCGTCGTCGCAATTGCTTCGACAGAGATTCCCGACATTATCGTCGCCGATTTCAACCTTCCCAACGGCCCAAATGGCGTCGAAGTCGTCGCTAAGCTTCGGGAAAAATTCCAACGGGCCATTCCTGCTATTGTTTTGACCGGCGACATCTCCACGCAAACTTTGCGCGCTATCGCCGCAGTTGGCTGCACGCATCTCGACAAGCCGGTCGAAACCGCGGAACTCTTGCGCGCCGTCACCAACCTCCTCGCGGCGACGGCTCCAATCGCGGCGCCCGACACCGCGATAAGGACATCTAGCGGGCCATCATCCGCGACCATCTTTGTGGTCGACGACGATGCCGGCATACGCGATACGGTTCGAGAGATCCTCGAAGCGCATGGGTGGCTCGTGGAGACATTCGCGAGCTGCGAGGCATTCCTGGCCGCGATGCGCCCTGGGCGCGAAGGATGCCTGGTGATCGACGCGGTTCTGCCGGGAATGGACGGCTTCCAGCTGCTGGCGCGGCTCAAGGCGGATAAGCTGACGCTGCCGGCGATCATGATCACCGGACATGGCGACGTATCCATGGCTGTGAAGGCCATGCAGGCCGGAGCCTCGGACTTCATCGAGAAGCCGTTCGGCCATGAGGAGCTTATAGCCAGCATTACGCATGCGCTTGAGCAAGCCCCCGGGTCCGCGCGATCCGAGGACCGGCGCATGGCCGCTGCCTCGCATCTCAATGGCTTGACGATGCGTCAGCGGCAAATTTTGGATCTCGTTCTTGCCGGTCATCCCAGTAAAAACATAGCGGCGGATCTGGGCATCAGCCAACGCACCGTCGAGAATCATCGGGCGGCGATCATGCGAAAGACCGGTTCGCGCTCCATTCCCGCGTTGATCCGCTTGGCTGTCGCGGCGAGCTGAGATCACGGGGAAAACTCGCGCGGGAAGCGATGCGGACAGGCTTCCTCGGCGAAGGGCGGCCAAGCCATCGGCGCGACGGGCTGAGTAGATTCCGACGCTGCAAACATCGGCCCATCTCCATTATCTCATTTGATGTAGCCAAACGAACTGGAGATCATGTCATGGACCAAGAAAACATTAAGGGCGCCGCCCAGAAGATCAAGGGCAAGATTGAGGAAGTCGCGGGCAAGGTTCTCGGCGACAAGGATCTTGAACTTCATGGGAAAGCCGACCAGCTCGGCGGCGCCGTGCGCGATGCGGTGGGAACCGCGAGAGATACAGTGAAGGACGCGGTCAAGGAAGCCAACAAGCCCTGATCGGTTTCAGCTGAAACAACTCGGTGGCGTGTGTCCTCGTTCGCTTTCTTTTCGTTCGTCGGAAAGGCCAAGAGGCTCGCGTCATCGGCGCCGAGATCGGAGCGAAGTTCCTTGAACTCGCATCGCGATCTCACTCCGTCATTCCGCTGCAACGCGGAAATCCAAGTTGAGAAGCCCAGGGCTTTTCGGAATTATGCTTTTGGAGCGCACAGGCCATGACCCTCACGATCGCGCATATGCAACCTATCGTCTCTCTGCTCGCGGGCATTCTCATTTTGATTATGCCCCGGCTGCTCAATTATATCGTCGCGATCTATTTGATCATATCGGGTGTGCTCGGGCTCGGGCTATTTCACTAACGCCGCCTCGCGGTGACGCCGCTTAAGGGTTGTCGGTTAATTTCAGTCCGAGCGCTCCGATCACGAAGAGATCGCGGGTGACAACAAGTCGCCGTGGCGACCGCCTTGTGGGTGTTGGTCCGCCAGGGTAGCAATCGGCTTCACTTCAATCCGGCGTTGTCGCGCCGCGTCGCCATGGAGATAGATACAATGAAACATATGCGCGCTTCCCTCACGGCCGCGGCGCTCGCCGGCGTTTTCGCCGGCTCGCTCGCCTTCGCGAAAACGCCGGAGCCTGCTCCCGCGGGAAACACAACGCCTACTCCCACCGCGCCAGCTTCGTCCGAGCCCTCGAATGTGAGCAAGGTCGAAAAGTGGACCAAAAAGGAATGGAATAACGCGGTGAAGGAGTGGGCCAAAGACGAGACGAAATGGGCAGGCTGCCGGGAGCAATCGAAAGCGAAGAAATTGTCCGGGCGAAAGAGCTGGTCGTTCCTCTATCGATGCATGACCGAGTGAGCTTGCGCCATGGATCGTCGGCTTTCTGGAGGCGGCGATGGTCTTCCTGCGGTTATCGAATGAGTATTTTCCGAATCTGTCCTCATGATCGGTTCGCAGGTTAGGCTTTGGCGTTCGATGTAGTTCGAGCAAGGTTCTGCTTGGGTATACCGACGGAAAGTGCTCAGATATTCCTGCATGTGAACAACAACCAAGTGAGGGTCCAAATGCCCAAGTTAAAACTTCGAACCAAAAGCGGCATCGTCGTCGCCATGCTTCTCGGCGCATTTTTTTCGGCCGTCCCGTCGCAGGGAGGCCGCATCCAACAAGGCGCCCAGGCGAAGGAAGCCAACACATCGCGCGACGAGCGGCTCGCAGAGGCGAGCGAGGCCAGGATCAAGGAACTGCGCGGCAGGCTACAAGTTACGGCCGCGCAAGAATCTTTGTGGAACAACGTCGCTCAAATCATGCGGGACAACGCAGCGACATTTCGCGCCAACGTTCCCGATCGATCGACCGGGCCGGATACGAGCACCGCTGTCGACGATCTCAAAGCTTTTCAGATCATCGCCGACGAACACGCCAATGGATTGAGGAAGCTCATCCCGGCCTTCGAGGCCCTCTACGCCAGCATGACGCCGGCCCAGAAAAAACACGCGGACCAGGTGTTTCGCAAGCATGAACGGCAAAGCGATTTCTGATGCGGCCTTCGCTGGCGAGGGTTTGCCGCGTGGCGCGGCGGGGTCGTTGGCAATGGCGCAATGTGGGCGGTCTCGCGCGCAAATCCTGGCCAGATCGGCGATGCCGGTCTCGTCCGATATCCAGCCGCTCCAGGCAAGCGCGCGAAGAAATCCGACCATAAGGGGAGTTCTCATCATGTTTCGTTCCAGACAGTCCACCGTTGCCGGAGTGCTCGCCGGCGTTCTCCTCCTGCTTTCCGCATGCGACGTCGCCACGGCGGCGCCGATAAGCTTCGCCGGACCGGCGGTCGCCGCTCCGCAAACAATGATTATCGACGTGCGCGCCCGCGCTCGGGTCAGGCGTCATTATCGCGGTCGTTCGAGCGTCGGCCCATCGGCTATTCTAGGGATGTTCGGCGCGGTAATGGGGGCCGCGGCGCTCGCCAACAGCTATGACAATTACTCCAATTATTCCTATGGCGGCTTGAACAATTATGGCTATTCGCCCGGATATGGCGGGGGCGGAGGCTATGGGGGACGCGGCGGATTCGCAGGAGGCCGCAGCGGATTCGGTGGAGGCCGCGGTGGCCACGCGGGAGGCGGCGGCCATGCTGGCGGAGGCCGTGGTGGCCATCGTTGAGGCGCCCGATCCATGGAGGAGAGGCGCAGGAATTGGCTCGAGTCCAGAGAGGTGATGACAATGGTTTACAGCAGTCACGACCGGACAGATCCCGCAATGGCGCAGGATGAAGCCGGCGAAACAAGCTTCGCGGCTGATGAGGAGAAAATCCTGCGATGTCTCGGCGCGGCGGTGATCATGCA
>JBAUVQ010000167.1:0-2796 GCA_049583305.1 Methylocystis sp. | reverse complement strand
CCTGTGTACGCCGCCGCACCCGCATCCCCTCGCACAGCGGCACGAATTTGGGATAGGCGTCGACGTCGGAAACGAGCGCGAACATTTCGGCGGCGGAGTGGCCGACCGGGCGGCGGTTGCGAAAGCTCTTCATGAAAATTCTCATAGAGCAATTTTTTTGAGCGCGTTAGAGGCGGGTTTGAAAAAAGGCTAGTCCCGCCTGACCGAATAAACGCCACCATGAGCCGAGTCGAAAAGTGTGCAGGTCGGAGCCCGCCGCCGGCTAACCGCAGGGCGGTGGAAGGGCGCCCTCGCAGACATATTGGGCCGCAACGCCAACCCCGCGGGTGGCTTCCTTCACGGCGTCCTTTCGCCTCTCAGAATGGAGCGAATGAGCCGCAAGCGCGCGGGCCACCAAAGCGGATTGAGGAGATTTAGGGCGAGCCTTGGAGTGATCAGGACTCCGCGGAGGTATGTCGTGGCCAGCGCCGCCCAGGGGCTACGGGGAGCCGGCTTCAAAACCGATTTTGTCATCGTCGCGCGAAGGCGATTTATCGCCTTGTCGGGGTTTGGCGTGGCGATCGGAAAGGCGACGCCCATCAAGGCCTTGCTATAAATGGCCTGTTCGGCCAACACCCGCCCGCGGCCCGCGTCCGCGAAACGCCGTTCGATATCGATCCAGTCCAGTTCGTCGCGATGGCGCGCCACGCAAAAGGCCAGCTCCCGCAATTGTCGAAGCTCAATCGTCCCCTGCGCGTGCAGCTCGTGGTGAAGTTGCGAGTGAACGATATTGTGAACGAGGAAATCGGTGGGGCGCGGAACAAGAATCGAGCGCCCGTTCCATTGAACGCTGATCGCCCGTTCCATGACCGCCGCGGCCGGGATCATCCGTTCGAGCTTCTTCAATCCGACCATCCCGGTGTGGATTTCGACCACGAATCCTCCGGTCGGAGACGTCAGCGCCGGAAGGTGTTGGATGACCGGGACAAACCAACGCGTTGGCGGCGCATCGTCATTTCCCGTGGCCGTGTATCCCACGGAGCGCAGGACCGCGTCCGCGGCCGCCGCCTGCCCCGGCTCCACGAGCACGTCGAGATCCAACAGGAATCGCTCGGCGGGGTCGTCATAGAGGCCGCTCACGAGGCTGGCGCCGCCCTTGAGCAAAACGCTTTTGATTCCGCGCTCTTCGAACAGCGCGAGCATTTGGTCGAGCCCGTCGAGAATGTTCTTGTTGCGCGCGGCGTTCATCTCGCGCACCGCGCGAAAATAGGTTTTTACGTCCTCCGGCGCGGCGGCCGCGTGCTCGACGGCGCGCCAGACGGCGGGGCTCGCCATGTGTTCGCTCGCGAATTGGACGATGAACGCCCAGTCTTCGTCGTCGCGCGCCGGAACCGGGGCGAGCGCTCCGGGCGCGAGCATGGCGCACAAGTCTTGAAACGCGGTCCAGCTCTTTAGTTCTTCAGGGCTCGCGACACGCATGCGTCCGCCTCCTCGACGTCGCTATAGACCAACTCGTGGCGCCCGACGCGGCCCAGCCAATCCACGAAGCCGCGCACCGCCTCGGCTTCGAGCGGATAGCCGAGATAAACGCGATCGGAAAGCAGACGCGTCATCGCATCGGTCACATTAAGCGGTTCGAAGCGCGTCGGCGCGCCGGAGACATAGCGCGGAAAGATCAAGGCGCGGGCCGCCGCGGGCGGCGCGGAAAATGGCGTCGCGTGGACGAGATATTGCAGCCCGCGCGCTTCGCCGTCGAGCGTCGGATAGTGGCGCGCGAGCACGCGCGCGGCGCCGGGCTTGACGCTCGACGGCAAAGGAAAGGGCGCCACGGCGTCGCCTTGCGCCATCAAGGGCACGACGTCGTCAGAGAAATAGTCGTAGCCGCGCGCGACGAGAGAGGCGGTCAACGTGCTTTTGCCGGAGCCCGACGGCGCGGCGAAGATCGCGACAGCGCCGTCGCGGGCGACCGCCGCCGCGTGCATGAAGGCCCGCCATCGCGCGCCTGGATGAAGCTTCTCGATGATTTGCTGATGAAAAGCGCCCACGACGACATGCTCCTCGACGTCTTCGACCGCCACGCGCCCGTCGACGGTCAGAAAGTAGCGATCCGCGCCGGCGCTTCCGATAACGCAGTCAAGCCCCGGCTCGGCGTCGGCGACGCGCAAATGCGTCAGCAGCGGCGCGATTCGGCCAAGGACCGACGCTTCCGCGCTTAAGCCGACGACGAGATTGGAAAAGCGGTAGAGTTCCGTCGCTTCGCGCGGGACGATTTCCGCGAGTTCGCGCGCGGGCGCGTCGACGGCTGGGCTCGCGCCGTGGTCATCGCCGGCGATGACGAGGCCCTGCCCGATCCATTGCGAAAGGATGGCGCCAACGTCGCGTTGGGCCGCCTCCAGCGGCAATCCGTAACGCGAGACGAGAATATGCGGAAGGCAGGCCGCGTCGCCGGCGCGCAGCGACCGCCACAGCAGCCGCGCCGGCCGGTTATAGACGGACAGCCGACCCGATTCTCGATGCAGCAACGCCATGCCGCCGCCGGGCAGCGCCAGATAGGCGACGTTTCCGACCCGGACGGCGCGCGCGGCTATGTGACGGTCGTGCATTTTTCGCCGCGACTATCCCGAGCGAAGGTTGCGCCTGCCGGGCGTCCCGTTCGATACGACGGTCAGCGTTCAGTAGACGTAGCTGGCATGAGCCGCCTTGGTCGACTCAAGCACCGCGAGCAAGGCCGGCGCGGTGTAAACGCCGAAACGACCCAGTTTCTTGAGGACATCCCGACGATCGGCCGACAGGCCCGCCTCCACCGCTTCATTCGCG
>JBAUVQ010000166.1:0-16277 GCA_049583305.1 Methylocystis sp. | reverse complement strand
ACTCTTAGGGGATGAGAGCCATGTCCGCCGATGATTTCGAGACTTTTCGCGCGGCCCGCGACGGCTTCCGCTGGGCGGGCGTCGAGCTGATGAAATATAAGGAAGAGGGCAGCGCGCCATTCAAATCCATCTCGCGGCAGGTGTTGTTCTCCGACCCGAATCTCGCCGGCGAGCTGCGCTACTTCGAGATGGAGCCGGGGGGCTACTCCACGTTGGAGCGGCACGAGCATGTCCATGCCGTCATGATCCTGCGTGGGCGCGGGACATGCCTTGTCGGCGAGCGCGTGCGCTCGGTCGAGACCCATGATCTCGTGACCATCGCGCCCTTGACCTGGCACCAGTTCCACGCCAACGCCGGGCAGCCGCTGGGCTTTCTCTGCCTCGTGAACGCCCTGCGCGACCGCCCGCGATTGCCGAGCGCGGAAGACTTGGCCGCGCTACGCGCCAATCCGGACGTGGCGGCGTTTCTCGACGGGACGGCGGCGCGCGCGGCGGAGACCTCCGCATGATCATCGACGGACGCCATTATCGGTCGATCTGGCTTGACGCGGACGGCGCGAGCGTTCGCGTCATCGACCAGACGAAGCTGCCCTTCGCCTTCGAGACGCGGCGCCTGGCCTCGTTGACGGACGCGGTCGTCGCGATCCGCGACATGATCGTGCGCGGCGCGCCGCTGATTGGCGCCACCGGGGCCCATGGCCTCGCGCTCGCGGCGCGCGACGACGCCAGCGACGACGCGATCGCGCGCGCGCATGAGGCGCTGAACCAGACGCGTCCGACCGCGATTAATCTGCGCTGGGCGCTGGATCGCGTTCGCGCCGTTCTGCTCGCCGCGCCGCCGTCGAAGCGCCGCGAACTCGCCTTCGCCGAGGCGGGCGCCATCGCCGACGAGGACGCCGCCTGCTGCGAGGCCATCGGCGAGCATGGCGCCAAGCTTATCCGCGACGCCGCGGCGCGCAAGAATGGCGCGCGCGTAAACATCCTGACCCATTGCAACGCCGGCTGGCTGGCGACCGTCGATTGGGGCACCGCGCTGGCGCCGATTTACAAGGCCGCGCGCGCCGGCGTCGACGTTCATGTCTGGGTCGACGAGACGCGGCCGCGCAATCAGGGCGCGAACCTCACCGCCTATGAACTCGGAGGGGAGGGGATCGCGCATACCGTGATCGCCGACAACACCGGCGGCCATCTGATGCAGCACGGGCTCGTCGATCTTTGCATCGTCGGCAGCGACCGCACGACGCGCGCCGGCGATGTGTGCAACAAGATCGGCACCTATCTCAAGGCGCTCGCCGCCGACGCCAACGGCGTGCCCTTCTATGTCGCGCTGCCGGCCTCGACTTTCGACTGGAGCATTCGCGATGGCGTCAAGGAGATTCCGATCGAGGAGCGCGACGGCGACGAGGTCAGCTATATCAGCGGCCGCGACGACGCGGGCGTCATTCGCCGCGTGCGCGTTACGCCCCAGGGATCGCCGGCGCGCAACTTCGCCTTCGACGTGACGCCGGCGCGCTATGTCACGGGCCTCGTCACCGAGCGCGGCGTTTGCGCGGCGAACGAGGACGAACTTCTCAATCTGTTTCCCGAGGCTAGAAGCGCGTGAGCGACGATCTCGTCTATTCCGACGATTTTCTGCGCGGGATTTTGTCCCGCTCGCGCGTGATCGCGGTCGTTTGCGCGAGCGCCAAATTGAACCGGCCCAGCTATTTCGTGATGAAATATCTGCGGGGCAAGGGCTATCGCGTCATCCCCGTCAATCCCGGCCTCGCCGGCCAGACATTGCTCGGCGAGACGGTGCGCGCGGATCTTGCGTCGATCGATGTTCCGATCGACATCGTTCAGATCTTCCGCCGCTCGGAATTCGCCGGCGCGATCGTCGACCAAGCGATCGCCGTCGGCGCCAAGACCGTATGGATGCAGCTTGGCGTGCGCGACGACGCGGCGGCGGAACGCGCGCGCGCGGCGGGACTCGATGTCGTGATGAACCGCTGCCCAAAAATCGAATATGGCCGGCTCGGCGGCGAACTCGCCTGGAGCGGCGTCAACACGGGCGTCATCTCCAGCCGCGCGCCGACGCCGCCGACGCGCAAGCCGCTTCGCGCGCGGGAGACCGGCGGCAAAAGCGAGCATGGTTTCGAGACCAAGGCGATCCACGCCGGCGCCATGCCCGACGCCACGACCGGCGCGCGGATCACGCCGATCTACCAGACCTCGTCCTATGTGTTCGAGGACGCTGAGCACGCGGCGTCGCTGTTCAATCTGCACAATTTCGGCCATGTCTACACGCGCCTCTCCAATCCGACCGTCGCCGTGCTGGAGGAGCGCATCGCGGCGCTGGAGGGCGGTCGCGCGGCGGTCGCGGCGGCCTCGGGCCACGCGGCGCAGTTCCTCACTTTTTTCACGCTGCTGGAGGCGGGCGACGAATTCCTCGCCTCGCGCAATCTTTACGGCGGCTCGCTCACGCAATTCGGCGTCAGCTTTCGCAAGCTCGGCTGGACCTGTCATTTCGTCGACCAGAAAGACCCCGAAAACTTTAAGCGCGCGCTGACCGAGCGCACCAAGGCGATCTTCGTCGAGAGCCTCGCCAATCCCGGCGGCGTCGTCGCGGACATCGAGGCCATCGCGCGCATCGCTCACGGCGCGGGGATTCCGCTCGTCGTCGACAACACGCTGGCGACGCCGTATCTCTGCCGTCCGCTCGAATGGGGCGCCGACATCGTCTGTCATTCGACGACCAAATTTCTCGCCGGCCACGGCAATTCGCTGGGCGGCGCCGTGGTCGAGTCGGGCAAGTTCGATTGCGCGGCGAGCGGCAAATTCCCTTCGCTCGCCGGGCCGGAGCCCGCCTATCACGGCCTCGATTTCTTCGAGACCTTTGGCGATTTCGCCTTCACGACGAAGGCGCGGGCGGTGGCGCTGCGCGACTTCGGTCCGACGCTGGCGCCGATGAACGCTTTTTTGACGATCATGGGCATCGAGACGCTGCCGCTGCGCATGGAGCGCCATGTCGCCAACGCCGCGCGCGTCGCCGAATATCTCGAAGCGCACCCCAACGTCGCCTGGGTCTCCTACGCCGGATTGGAGTCGAGCCCCTATCGCGATTTGGCGAAGAAATATCTGCCGCGCGGCGCCGGGTCGGTCTTCACCTTTGGGCTGAAGGGCGGCTTTGAGGCGGGCGTCGCGATGGTCGAGTCCGTTCGGCTGATTTCGCATCTCGCCAATGTCGGCGACACGCGCAGCCTGATCCTGCATCCGGCCTCGACGACGCATCGGCAATTGACCGACGAACAGCGCCTCGCCGCTGGCGCCGGGCCGGACGTGATCCGCCTGTCGGTCGGGCTGGAGACCGCCGAGGATTTGATCGATGATCTCGACCAGGCGCTGCGGCGGAATGCCGCCTCTTCCTAACGGAGCGGCTCTTTTGCGCTAAAAGACGTTTTGGGCGGCGCGGACGATTCGCCGCGCCGCCGTTTCGCTCGAAAACCACAGCCCGGGATGCGCCATGACGAAAACCGTCGCCACCACGCCTTTTCTGGATCAGCGCCCCGGCACCTCCGGCCTGCGCAAAAAAGTTCCGGTGTTTCAGCAAAGGAACTATGTCGAGAATTTCGTGCAATCGATCTTCGACAGTCTGGAGGGTTTTGCGGGGCAAACGCTGGTCGTCGGCGGCGACGGCCGCTACTATAATCCCGAGGCGATTCAGACGATCCTGAAGATCGCCGCCGCCAATGGTTTTGGCCGCGCGGTGGTTGGTCAGGGCGGCATTCTGTCGACGCCGGCGGTGTCCGCGCTGATCCGCGAACTGAAGGCCTTTGGCGGCGTCGTGCTGTCGGCGAGCCATAATCCCGGCGGTCCCGACGGCGATTTCGGCATCAAATATAACGTCGGCAATGGCGGCCCCGCGCCGGAAAAAATCACCGACGCCATCTACGCCCGCACGCGCGAAATCACATCATACAAAATCGTCGAGGCCGATGATGTCGATCTCGGCTCGCTCAAGACCACGCGGCTCGGCGACATGCGCGTCGAGATTGTCGACAGCGTGGAGAACTATCGCGCGCTGATGGAGACGCTGTTCGACTTCGACCGCATCCGCGCCGCTTTTCGCGACGGCTTCACGATCAAATTCGACGCGATGTCGGCGGTCACCGGACCCTACGCCCACGCCATTCTCGAAGACGCGCTCGGCGCCGCCAAGGGCAGCGTCATCAATGGCGTTCCCCTGCCGGATTTCGGCGGCCATCACCCCGATCCCAATCTCGTGCACGCCAAACACCTTTACGATCTCGCGATGTCGCCAGCGTCGCCCGATCTTTGCGCGGCTTCGGATGGCGACGGCGACCGCAATCTGATCATCGGCCGCTCGCGCTTCGTGACCCCTTCGGATAGTCTGGCCATTCTCGCGGCCAACGCGCATCTCGCGCCGGGCTACAGAAGCGGGATCGTCGGCGTCGCGCGCTCGATGCCGACCAGCGCCGCCGCCGATCGGGTCGCGAAACAGCTGGGCGTGCCGTTGTTCGAAACGCCGACGGGATGGAAGTTTTTCGGCAATCTGCTCGACGCCGGCCTCGTGACCATCTGCGGCGAGGAGAGCGCCGGCTCCGGCTCCAATCACCTGCGCGAAAAGGATGGGCTGTGGGCGGTGCTGCTGTGGCTCGACATCCTCGCCGCGCGCAAGCAAGGCGTCGACCAGATTGTCCGCGAACATTGGGCCACATACGGGCGCAATTACTATACGCGTCACGATTACGAGGAGATCGACAGCGCCATCGCGAACGACTTGATGAAGGCGCTGCGCGACGGGCTGCCCAGGCTCAAGGGCCAGGTCTTCGGCGCGCTCGAAGTCGCGGCCGCCGACGATTTCGCCTATCATGATCCGGTCGACGGCTCCGACTCGGCGGGGCAGGGGCTGCGCGTGATGTTCACGGACGGCTCGCGCATCGTCTATCGCCTCTCGGGCACCGGCACTTCCGGCGCGACCATGCGCGTTTATATCGAGCGCTACGAGCCCGACGCCGCGCGCCACGATCTTGAGACGCAGGCGGCGCTCGGCGAGCTGATCGCGCTATCGCGCCGCCTCGCCCGCGTCGGCGCGTATCTGGGCCACGAAACGCCGAGCGTGATCACGTGAGAGAGGCATTATGAGCGACGGCGCGACGCCCCTCGTCGAACACGAATCTCGCGCGGCGATCCTTGGCGAGTTGCACGCGCGCCCGTTCGTGCCGCTGGAGACGCCGCGCCGCGTCTATCACTTCGCCTTCGCCACCAACGAGGATGAGGCGCGAGCCGATCGCGAGGAGATCGAGAAGCTCTGCGCCTCTCCCGATTGCGCGGCGGCGGGGGACGCCAAGTTCAAGAGCATCGATCTCGGCGACTGGACGCTGCGCTGGGAGCAGCACACCGAATTCACGACCTACAGCTGGTCGACGTCGCGGGACGCCGCCATGCCCTTCTCGCATCCCGATCCCCTGGGCGCGGGGGAAATAAGGTTTCGGCCGCCGGGGCGGCTGATCGTCGCCGCGCATCTTTGCGTCGTCGGCCGCGAATATACGCTCGACAAGCTGGCGGAGCTGTTCGATTCGCGCAGTCTTTGCCTGATCGGCGCGACCAAGGGCGCGGCCCATGTGCTGACCGACTTCGCCGTGGATGGCGCCGGATTCACGCGGCTGATCATTCGCGCGGACGGCATGAGCGCGCTGGAGACAGGTCGCCTCGCGCAGCGCGCGTTGGAGGTCGAGACCTATCGCACGATGGCGCTGCTCGGCCTGCCGGAAGCGCGCCGGGCGAGTCCGGAACTGCGGGCGATGGAGCGCGAGCTTTCCGGCATCACCCACGCGCTTAGCCGCATGCAGGACGCGCGGACCAACGAGGATTTGCTCAAGCGTCTATCGGATTTGCTGGCGACCAGCGAGGCGCTGTCGACCCGCACCGCCTTTCGCTTCGGCGCCAGCCGCGCCTATCACGCGCTGGTCAAGAACCGGCTCGAATTGCTGCATGAAAGCAAGGTCGGCCAATACGCGACCATCTCCAATTTCTTCAGCGCGCGCCTCGATCCGGCGATAGAAACCTGCAACGCCGTCGAGACGCGGCAGGCGCGCTTGTCGGACCAGCTGGAGCGCGCCGTTAATCTGATGCGCACGGGCATCACCTTCGAGCTCGAACGCCAGAACCGCGATCTGCTGCACGATATGAACCGCCGCGCGCGCTTGCAGATGCGCCTGCAACGCATCGTGCAGGGCCTGTCGGTCGCCGCGCTCGCCTATTATCTGATGGGGCTGACGGCGTTCGTTTCCAAGGGAGCGAAAGACGCGGGCTGGCTGCCCCCCGGCGTGACCGCCGAGGAGACGACCGCGCTCGCCCTGCCGCTGATATTTTTCGCCTCCTGGCTATTCATGGCGCGCGTGCAGCGGCTATCGCGCAAGGCGGCCAAGGAAGAGCAGGTGGATTAGCCGCGTCACGCCTTGGATGGGGCGACGGTCTGCCGGCGATGCACGAAAAGAAAAGCGGCGAGCGTGGCGACGGAGATGGACACGATGGTGATCAGCAAGGTCGCCCGGTCGAGCCAGGCGATGAAGGGCACGCCAAGCGCCAGCACGGCGCCGACGACGCAAATGCGCCAGGCGCCGATTTGAGCGCCGGCCGTGAACGTCCCCAGCGCCAAAAGAGTCAGCACCATCAGCGCTGCCGCGTCCGCGTTCATCATCATCTTCACGTCGGGGACATAGGCGAGCTGCATCGCGACGAACACGGCGCCCCAATGCAGAGTCTCGATCTGGATCAGCCGCCTCAGGGGCGTCGGGTGCTGGGCGTCGCGCGCGCGCGTCCACACGCAAACGGCGGCGAACACCGGCACGAGTATTTCCCAATAAAACATCATGGACTCGAGCGCCACGCTCGCCACGGCGACGCCGAGAACGGCGAGTATCAACATCGCGATATAAGGCCAGTCGCGCGCGATGAAGCCCTGGCGGGTGAGTTCCGACGGCTCGGGGGTTGGCGAATCCGGCTCGGCCATGGCGTAAACTCCTGAGTTGAGTGCGATATTTTCGACGCGCGGATGGGCTCCAAGGGAGCGAACTAGAGTGCTTCCGTTTCAAGTTGAAACGGAAGCACTCTAAACTCCTTGTTTTATCGTGTTTTCTTCACGCGAACCGGTTCCCACTTCGCTCGAAAACACTCTAGAGAGGCGACATTGGCTCGTCTCGAGCCGTTTAGCAAATGCGCGTGTCGTTTTGGCGTCGCGCGCGGCTACTCCACGTCGAGCGGCGCGACGCCCTTGGGCGCCCCGTTGGCGCCAAGCGTGATTTTCTCGATGCGCGCCTCGGCTTGCGCGAGCAGCGCGTCGCAGCGCTTTTTCAACGCTTCGCCGCGCTCGTAGAGCTTCACCGAATCGTCGAGGGAAACCGAGGATTTCTCCAGCGCGGCGACAATCTCCTCGAGTTCCTGCATGGCTTTTTCAAATGGAAGCGTGGCGATGTCGTCGGAGGGTGCGGGCACGTTCTGTCTCACGGGTGGTCGCTGCGGATCGTGGGCCGATCCTATCCGATCCGAGCCGAAAACGCGATGCGTCCGCCTCAGCCCTCGCTCGGCTCGGAATGGCCGGCGACGCGCAGGATGGTCGGAAATTCTTCCCGCAGCCGGCGCTCGATGGCGTCGACCGCCTCGTGCGCGGCCTCGACCGTGAGCTGGTCGTCGAGCCGGCAATGGTAGTTAACCACGAGTCCGTCCGCCGTTCCGCGCACGCGCACGTCGTGAACGTCGCGGACGCGATCCTGGGCGGCGGCGTGACGCGCGAGCGATTCCTCGATCGCGCGCCGCATCGCCGGATCGGCCTCGCGGCCGAGCAATATGCGCGGCTCCAGCGGTTCGATATGGGTTTCGATTTCGATATAGGCGCCGAATTCGTCCTCGACGGCGGTCTCGAAACCGGTGGCGATCTCGTGCGCGCGCCAAAGCGGCATGGCCGCGTCGAGTTCGAGATCGAGACTGATCGACAGGCGATCCTCGATCTGCTGCGCGACGATGTGATGCACCGGCAGATGCCGCCGCGCCGCGACCAGCAGGATGCGCTCGATCACGGTCTCGTCGTCGAGCGCGCGCGGTTCGGTGGTCAGGGTGATCAGCGCTTGCGGCGCGTGCGCCTCTATCGCCGCGGCGACCGCGTCCTTTATGCGCGCGGCCTGCTCGACTCTCAGCGAGCGGGAGACGGCGATCGACGCCTCTCCCATCACTCTCTGGCCAACGGTCCGCAGGCGCAGACTCTCGAGTTCGATGACGCCGGGAACCTCGCCGATGATTTTTTGCAACCGCGGAACCAGCTCCCTCGGGGCGGTGTCGAGCAGCGTCTCGATCGTGCGTTGTCCTAGGCGGTAGCCCGCCACCGCGATGAACAGGGCGACGCCGAAGGCCGCCAGGGCGTCGGCGTGGACGAAGCCGAGGCGCGTCGCCGCGAGGCCGACGGCCACCAGAACCGACGACACGAGGTCGCTGGCGAAATGCAGCGCGTCGGCGGCCAGCGCGTCGCTGCCTTCCGCTTTCGCGATCTTGGACAATTGGCCCGAGCGGACGAAATCCACGAGGATGGATACGCCCAGCACGGCGAACACCGGCCAGCTCGCGTCGACGCTGGGGGAGGGCTCGTACAGGCGGCGGGTGGCTTCCTCGACGACGAATAGCGCGAGGCCGAAAAGCAGGCCGGTCTCCACCAGCGCCGCCAGCGACTCGAACTTGCCATGGCCGTAATGATGCTCGGCGTCCGCCGGCTTGTCCGCCTCGCGCACCGCGTAAAAGGTGAGGAGGGTCGCGCCCGTGTCGACGGCGGCGTGACCGGCCTCGGACAAAAGGGAGAGCGAGCCCGACCACAGGCCGGCCGCGAGCTTGGCGCAGGCCAGCAGGGCGCTGGCGGCGATCGACGCCCGCGCCGCCCCCAGCTTGCGCGAGGGATCGCTGAGTTCGAGCTTTTCGGCGCTGGTCATTTGGGGTTCTCGCGCATTGCTTGTGGCCAGGCTCGGCGCTAACGCGCACCAACTAGCAAACCACCCGCCCGCGCGCAAATGGCGGTCGCCCGCGCGGAGGGCGTTCGCGAGGCGAAAGACGTGCGTTCCGGCGTCCCGGACGCTAAATGAAACACCGCGACCCCGACGGAGGCTTCGACATGCGCTATCTCCACACAATGATCCGCGTCGCCGATTTGGCGCGCGCTCTCGATTTTTTTCGCGACGGTCTCGGCATGGTCGAAATCCGCCGCGCCGAGAGCGAAAAAGGTCGCTACACGCTGGTCTATCTCGCGGCGCCCGAAGACGTGGGGGCGGCCCGGGACAGCGACGCGCCGATGGTTGAGCTGACCTATAATTGGGACCCGGAAGTCTATGGCGGCGGGCGCAATTTCGGACATCTGGCCTTCGCCGTCGACGATATTTACGCGGCGTGCGAGCGGCTTCGGGCCGCCGGCGTCGTGATCAACCGCCCTCCCCGCGACGGTCACATGGCCTTCGTGCGCACGCCCGATAATATTTCCATCGAATTGTTGCAGCGAGGCGCCCCGCTGACGCCAGCCGAACCTTGGGTTTCCATGGCGAACACCGGAACCTGGTAACGGCGATGGGCCGCGGCTTTCCGCGGCGCGGCACATAAAGATCTCGATTGAGCGGAACCACGCGAGCGATCGGGCGTTTCATTTATGTGATCGGTCGGAAGGCCGGTCGCGCGCGTGGTAAGCTGTGCGCGTATATTTTTTGTCGCGCCGTTCGAGTTCGCGGCGCGGATTAATAGCGAGGAATGTTTTTCGAGGCGATGCATTTCAAGCCGCGGAGCGCCGAGAGGGTGTTTGGGTTGGATTGGCGCTCGATGGAGCGGGACTGCCGGGGGCGATGAAAGCCCGCCGGGAAGGGGCGCGGAAATGGCCGCGCGTGGCACGAGCGTTGCTTGGTATTTCGCCGCCTCGTCGGTTTGACCGCGTGGTCGAGCGGGCGAACCATTTGCCGGCGGTTTTTTCGGCCGCCAGCCTCGAAACAGTGAAGTTGCGCGAAGTGGAGTCTGAAAGCAGAGAAATAATAAGACCAAGGAGGACGTTATGGTGATCGCCGACATGATCCATTCCTGTTCGAATCCGAATGTGGCTCAGGCCGCGGTGTGTTGCGTTGGCGGCGACTTCGCCGATCGCGTCGCCGTCGCCGCGGATAGGAACGGGTTGAACGTGGGTCGGTTCGTTGCGGTCGTCATGCGCGAGTTCGCGCGTCGGGTGAATGGCGACACGCTCGCCCTGCTGCGCCGGGAGGTCGCGGGAACCGATCAACCGCTGCTTCGCGCGCTCGTTCGCGTGGTCGAACCGGCCTTGGAGGACGGCGCGCGGTTTTTCGACGACGAGACGCCGGCGTTCGCGCCGGTCCTTGTGGGCCGAGGCGCGCCTTGGGGGAGCCCCGCGCGACTCCATTAAAACATCGCGGCCCGCGTCGGTTAAATCGCCGAGACTCCGAATCCGCGCCGCGAGGCTCGCCGGAGCGGCCCCCATCGCCTTGAGCGACGGGGGCGGTTTCGTTTTTCGCCTGAAATCCAGCCGCTTCATCTTCCCCGCGAAATATGAGAGGGTTCGGCGCTTCGAAAATGGGCGGCGGCGCGATGGGATTTTTGCTGGATCAGGGTCAAATCGTCCATCTTGTCTCGACTTACGGCTATTGGGCGATCTTCGTCATCGTTTCGCTGGAGAGCGCGGGCGTGCCGCTGCCGGGCGAGACGATGCTCATCGGCGCGGCGATTTACGCCAGCCATACCGGCGGATTGGGCATAGAGCGCGTCATTCTGTCGGCCGCCGCCGGCGCGATCGTCGGCGGCACTGTCGGCTATTGGGTCGGCCGCGAGTTTGGAGCCGGGCTGTTGGAGCGCCACGGCCATTATATCGGCGCGACGCCGCAAAAGCTGAAGCTCGGTCGATATCTGTTCTTGCGCTGGGGCGGGTGGATCGTCTTCGTCGGCCGCTTCATCGCCCTGCTGCGCATGATCGCGGCGGTTCTCGCGGGCGCCAATCGGCTGGAGCCGAAGCGCTTTTTTGTGTTCAACGCCGCTGGCGGCCTCGTCTGGGCGCATCTGTTCGGGCTCGGCGGCTATTTTCTCACCTCGGCCTTCCAGCGGATCGAGGGGCCCTTCGCCTTCGCCGCGCTCGTGCTCGTCGCGCTTGGCCTCGTGCATCTGTCGCAATTTATGCGAGCCAACGAAAAACGTCTGCTCATCGAGGCGGACGCCGCCATCGCCGCGCAAGACGCCGCGCGCCGGTCGTGAGCGCGGCTCAACCGAAGCGGGGCCCGCGCCGGGCGCTCGCGAGCGCGCGGGTCAAATCGCGCGCCAACACGGCCTTTTGAGCCGGGCCGAGAAAGGCGCCGATTTCGACGCTCTCGCCGCGCGAAACCAGCGTCACGCGCTCCGTGCCGAATTCCTCGTGGACATCCTGCTCCAGCCGCGTCCAGCTCGGGTTGAAGCGCCAGACCTCGCGCCGTCCGCCGGACGCGACCCTCTCGAAAACGAGTTCGAGCGGCGTGACCTCGACGGTCTCATAGGCCTTGGCCGAACGGAAACTGATTTTAAACGCGACATAGAGCGCCAGCACGTCGAGCCCCATGAAGCCCGCCACGGGCCAGGCGCCGATGATGAAAAAGGGCGCGGAGAGCGCGAGATTGATGCAGAAGAAAGCGATAAGCAACCGCGTGAAGTCGCGGTGCGACAGCGAGCGATAGGGCGTGAGCCGGGTCGCGTAGATCGGGTCGGTGGCGGGATCGTCTCGCTGCGCCATGAGGCCTTCTGATGTCTCAAAACAGGATTATAACGCGCCGATGACGAAGGAACAGTCAAACAGCGCGCCAAAGCCGCGCCGGAGCGGCGCCAAAGCCGCCGAAGCCGCCAGGATCGCGGCGATTTTCGAGCGTTTCGAGGCGGCGAACCCCCACCCCCGGGGGGAACTCGTCCACACCAATCTTTTCACCTTGCTGGTCGCGGTCGTGCTTTCGGCGCAGGCGACCGATGTCGGCGTCAACAAGGCGACGGCGGCGCTGTTCGCGGTCGCCGACACGCCGGCCAAAATGGTCGCGCTCGGCGAGGAGCGGCTGCGCGATTATGTCAAGACGATAGGGCTTTATCGCGCCAAGGCGAAGAATGTGATCGCCCTGTCGCGACTGCTGATCGAGCGCCACGGCGGGGCGGTGCCGCGCGATCGGGCGGCGCTGGAGGCGCTGCCGGGAGTGGGGCGCAAGACCGCCAATGTCGTGCTGAACATTGGCTTCGGCGAGCCGGTCATCGCCGTCGACACCCATATTTTCCGCGTCTCGAACCGCCTGCCGCTGGCCGTCGGCAAGACCGTAGAGGCGGTCGAGGCGGGGCTGGAGACGCTCGTGCCGGACCGCTTCAAGCTGCACGCGCATCACTGGCTGATCCTGCACGGCCGTTACGTCTGCAAGGCGCGCCGCCCGCTGTGCGAGAAATGTTTGATCGCGGATTTGTGCCGCTTCGAGGGCAAGACGGTTTAACGGCCGGAGTCGGCGCTTGTTTGGCGACAGCGTCCGGCCTATAAGCGCCGGCTTGTCACTCCACGCCGCGAAGCGGGAGGAGCGCGCCCTCGGGGCGCGATGGCCAATTTTGCCGCATTTTCCCTGGAACCTCTACTGTCCAGCGTCGCCGGAAATGCTCTCGTAAAGGTCCCATGCCCGCGCTCATTCATCATCCACTTTGTCCGCATTCCCGGTTCATCCGGCTGATTCTCGGCGAATATGGCGTCGAGACCCAGCTGATCGAGGAGCGCGTCAGCGAGCGCAATCCCGATTTTCTGCGGTTCAACCCGGCCGGCCGCACGCCGGTTCTCATCGACGACGACGGCGCCGTGATTCCCGGCGCCTCGGTCATCGCCGAATATCTCGACGAAACGCGGGGGGAGGCGGCGGGCGCCGCGCGTCTGTTGCCGCTCGAACGCGCCGCGCGCGACGAGACGCGGCGGCTGGTCGACTGGTTCAACGGCAAATTCTTCGACGAAGTGACGGGCTGGCTGGTCAACGAGAAGGTTTACAAGCGCTTCGCCTCGGCCGGAAACGGCGGCGGCGCGCCGGATATGGATCTATTGCGGGTGGCGCGGGCCAATATCCGCCCGCATATGCGCTACATCGGCTATCTGACCGGCGCGCGCAATTGGCTCGCCGGCGATCGGCTGACCTACGCCGATTTCGCCGCCGCCGCGCATCTCTCCTGCGCCGATTATCTCGGCGACGCGCCCTGGGAGGAGGACGAGGCGGCCAAGCACTGGTATCAGCGCGTGAAATCCCGCCCGACCTTCCGTCCGCTGATCGCCGACCGCGCGCCCGGAATGATTCCGGGGCGCTATTACGCCGAACTCGACTTCTGAGCCTCGCCGACGATATCCGCGCTCGCGCGGCGGCGCTCGGCTTCGACGCCTGCCGCTTCACCCATCCCGACGCCGCGCCGCTGGCCGGCGAGCGGCTGCGCGCCTGGCTCGCGGAGGGCGCGCAGGGCGACATGGGCTGGATGGCGGAGACGGCGGAGCGTCGCGCCAGCCCGCGCGCGCTGTGGCCCGAGGTCAAGAGCGTCGTCATGCTCGCCGCCAATTACGGCCCCGCCGAGAATCCGCTGGCGGCGCTGGAGGCGCGGGACCGCGGCGTGATCTCGGCCTACGCGCGCGGCCGCGATTATCATGACCTGCTCAAGGGGCGGCTGAAACAGCTCGCCGGATTCATCGTCGCCCGGGCCGGCGGCGGCGAGGTCAAGGTGTTCGTCGACACGGCGCCGGTCATGGAGAAGCCGCTCGCCGAGGCGGCGGGGCTCGGCTGGCAGGGCAAGCACACCAATCTGGTCTCGCGCGATTTCGGCTCCTGGCTGTTTCTGGGCGCGATCTTCGCCGATATCGAGCTTCCCCCCGACGCGCTGGAGCGGGATCATTGCGGCTCGTGCCGGGCCTGTCTCGACATCTGCCCGACCGACGCCTTTCCGGCGCCCTATCGGCTCGACGCGCGTCGCTGCGTCGCCTATCTCACCATCGAGCACAAGGGGCCGATTCCCCATGAATTTCGCGAAAAAATCGGCAACCGCGTCTTTGGCTGCGACGACTGCCTCGCGGTGTGTCCGTGGAACAAATTCGCGGCGGCGACGCGCGAGGCGAAGCTCGCGGCCCGCGCGGACCTCGCCAATCCCCGGTTGAGCGAACTCGTCCGGCTCGACGACGCCGGCTTCCGGGCGCTGTTTTCGGGCAGCCCGATCAGGCGGCTGGGGCATTCGCGTTTTTTGCGCAACGTGCTGATAGCGATAGGCAATAGCGCCGACCCCGGCCTCGCGCCGCTGGTTGTCGAGCGGCTTGCCTCGCCGTCGCCCCTGGTTCGGGGCGCGGCGGTCTGGGCGCTCGCGCGCCTGCTGGACCCGCGCGACTTCGACGCCGCCGCGCGAAAATATCTGGAAAACGAGCAAGATCCGACGGTTCTCGCGGAATTGGCAAAATAGACACAGTCCGCCGAAAAATGTACCCGCGTAGCAGATCAATATTGCATTGCGTTATCAAAGAAAGGCAAAAGTGACGCAGAAGGTGCGTCATGCGCAATGGGAAGCTTGCTCTGCTTCGATCGGATGATCGAAGCCCATGGATCGACGAGGCGTCCCTTTTTCGAGGCGACGCGTTCGCGGGCCATGGCGGCTGGCTCGCGGGGACGCCGGAGGGCGCCTTGGGCGGCCTTTCACGCGGCTGGCTACGCGCGGTGCGCCGCCGCTCGGGCTGGCCGCTATCGCAAAGCAACACGGCCCCCGGGGGCGTAAATTCGCTCGGCGCCAGCGCCGGGGCGGCGTCATGACCATTCCATCGCGGCGCGCCAACGACGATCCGGCCGAGGACGCGGCCAAGCTGCTGACGCGAATCGGCGTGTTTCTGCTGTTCGTGGTCTCCCTGCTGGCGCCAATTCTGGCGGGGCAGACGGTCTATATCCTTCTGCCCGTCGGCGCGGCGCTGCTGCTCGCCGGCGCCGCCGTTTCGCCGGGCACGCGGGAGAAAACCTCTTCGCTGCGCAACATTCTTCTCTCTTCGCCCGTGCTCGCCGCGCTGTTTCTGGTCGGGTTGGCCGCGCTGTCGCTGACCTGGACGCCATTTTCGAGCGGGCCTTCGGAGCGGCTGCTGAAGAACGGCGCGACGCTGGCGCTGGTCGCCATCGCCGCCGGATTCCTGCCGAAACGCACGCGCATCTGCGATCTCAACTTGCTGCCGATCGGCGTCGCCGCCGCCGCGGTCATGCTCGGCGTCGCGTCGGCGGCGAATTTATTCCTGCACAAGCCGCTGACGGTCGAGGAAATTGTCGACGGCAACGCGCTGGCGCGATCGGGCGTCGGGCTGGCGCTGATCCTTTGGCCGGCGGCGGGCGCGCTGGCGTTGCGCGACCGATGGATTATGGCGGGCGTGGTCGCATTCGCGTCGATGGCGGCCTCGATTCTCTCGGGCGCGCCGAACGTGCTTCCCGCTCTGCTGGCCGGCGCCGCGACCTTCGCGATTTCGTTCGGACGCTCGCGCCTCGTCGCGACATGGCTCGGCTCGCTCTCCGCCCTGATCATCGTGCTGGCTCCGATCGTCGCGCTGCTCGTTCATTTCACGCTGGGCGCGCGCACGCCGGACTTCGCCCGCCCGCTCGACGTTTGGGGCAGCATCGTCGCCAATGGAGGCGTGCGCACGCTGATCGGACACGGCTTCGGCGCGGCGCTTTACGGCCTGTACGGGGGCTTTCTCGATCCGCAAACGCCGCGCGGACTGGTGTTTCAGGTCTGGTTCGATCTTGGCGCGCTGGGCGCCGGCGCCTTCGCGGCCATGTCCACCAAGGCTTTCGCCCGGGTTGGCGAGCTGCGGCCGGCGCTCGCGCCCTTCCTGTTGGCCGGACTCGCCTGCGGCCTCGTCGTTTGCCTGCTCGGGCCGGCGTCGGAGCAGCTCTGGGCGTTCACTCTGGCGGGGCTCGACGCCATCGCTTATGTGCTGGTCATCCGGGCGCAGTTCCGCAAGAAACGTCCCCGCGTGCCCTCGACGTGGAGCGTCGAGGAGGAAAGCGCGTAACGTGTTGAATCATAAATAGAAAGCCGTCACCTTGACCGACGCCGCCCCATCCCTGACCGCCAATGTCGCGCCGATCC
The DNA here is from genome assembly GCA_049583305.1 of Methylocystis sp. GTDB lineage: Bacteria > Pseudomonadota > Alphaproteobacteria > Rhizobiales > Beijerinckiaceae > Methylocystis. The sequence continues at coordinate 134 of JBAUVQ010000166.1, read as the reverse complement.
AGGCGGAGGAGGCGGTGGTCGCCGCGGCCTTCCTCGGCGCCGCGCCCGCCTTCGCGCTCGCGCATGGGGTCGTTTTAATGCCCGAGAGCGCGCCGGCGCGCGTCGAGGCGCATGGCGACGGCGCCGTGCTGTGC
>JBAUVQ010000165.1:0-1539 GCA_049583305.1 Methylocystis sp. | reverse complement strand
GTCCGGCGCCGGCGGCGATGGTGTCGGCGGCGTGAACCTCCGGCGTGTCGCCTTCCGAAACCGCGGCCGCGACGCCGCCCTGCGCCCAGGCCGAGGCGCCGCCAATGCCCGCCGGCGCGAGGATTTTCACCGGTAGAGGCGCGAGTTTCAGCGCGCAGAAAACGCCGGCGAGGCCTCCGCCGACGATAAGTATTGAAGCGGGCTTTTTTTCCATGCGCTCAGTCGATGGCCACGGCGGCGAGACGCGCGAGAGCGGTGGATTCTTTTTCGATCGCCGCCGCGATCAAGGCGCGGGAGCGCTCGGGCAGGGGCAGTTCCAGCGCGGCGGCATGGCCGCGCGGCGACATTTTGCACAAGGTCTTGCCGAGGATGTCGACGATCTTGTCGTCGTCGTAATCGGCGTATTTCGCCAAGAATTCGTCAAAATAATAGGCCAGAAAAACGACGGCCGCGACGTTTTCGAGCGCCTGCGACTCCGGGTCTTTCTTCAACTGTTCTTTTCGGATTAGGGCGCCGACATGCGCCGCCTCCGCCTCGGAATAGCCACGATCCCGCATGATCTTGCCGACTAGTTCGGCGTGATGGATACGGCAGCGCTTGCGCCAGTCGTTATAGCCGTGTCGCCCGGGCGGAAAATCGGCGCGTAAAATCTCCCATCGGCGCAGGTGCTGCGCCTGCGCCGCGATGCGCAGGAGCGCGGATGGATGCGCGTAGATGCGCGTCAGATGCGCGTTCATGCGCGCGGAATAGAGCTGCTCGAAGGCGAGTTCGCGGCCGTCGACGACGCATTTGCGCGGGTCGTCGGCGTTGGCGGCGTCGATCGCCGCCAGCACGGCGGCCAGTCTGGCGTCGTCGCCGGGCGCGTCAGCCGACATCGATCATGCGCTGCACGCTGGCGCGGGCGCGCGCCGCAAGCGCCGGATCCACAAGGACTTCCTCGCGCATGTAGAGCAAGCTGTCGAGAATTTTCGGCAGCGTGATGCGCTTCATGTGCGGGCAGAAATTGCAGGGGCGGATGAATTCCGTGCCCGTGGTTTCCGCGGCGACATTATCGGCCATCGAACATTCGGTCACGAGCAGCACGCGGGCCGGTTTTTTCGTCCGGACATAGTCGATCATCGCCGCCGTCGAGCCGGCGAAGTCAGATATTTCAACGACTTCGCGCGGGCATTCGGGATGCGCGATGATCTTCACGCCGGGATTGTCGCTGCGGTAGCTCTCGAGTTCGTCGGCGGTGAAACGCTCGTGAACTTCGCACGCGCCGTGCCAAGCGATGATCTTAACCTTTGTTTGCGCGGCGATATTTTGGGCGAGATATTTGTCCGGCAGCATGATCACGCGATCGGAGCCGAGGCTTTCGACGATCTTTAGGGCGTTGGAGGAGGTGCAGCAGATGTCGACTTCCGCCTTCACCTCGGCCGAGGTGTTCACGTAGGCGACGATCGGAACCCCCGGATATTCAAGGCGAAGCGCGCGCACGTCGGCGCCGGTGATCGACGCCGCCAGGGAACAGCCGGCCTCGCTGTCGGGGATCAGCAC
>JBAUVQ010000164.1:0-30508 GCA_049583305.1 Methylocystis sp. | reverse complement strand
CGCCGGGCGCCGCCAGCAGCGCCTTTTCGACGTGAGAGACGCAAGACGCGCAAGTCATGCCGCGGACGCCAAGCTCCATCGTCTCGACGACGGCCTCGTAGCCGGCGTCGGTCACCGCTTGCGCGATTGTCTCCGCTCGCGCGTTCGGCAGCAGAGCCACGTCAACCCGTTCGGCGGCGAGATTGACGTTTGCCGAGCCGACGCCTGCGGTCGCGAGCAGCGCCTTTTCGACATGGGCGACGCAAGAAGCGCAGGTCATGCCGCGCACGTCGAAGGCGAGGGGGATTGTCTTAGGGGCTTGCTCGGCGGTGTCCAACATGTTTCCAGCTTACTCCCACCGCGCGGTCACAACCAGCGCGGCGTGCGCGCGCAAAATGCGTCGAATTTCGCGCCGAATTTTTCGCGCAGATGGCGCTCCTCGGGCTCGACCGCCAATTTCGTCAGCGCGAAGAACAATGGCGGCGTCAGCGCGAGGATCGTCCACGAGCGCAGCACCAAGGCGATACCCACCGTAAGCGCCAGCTCGGAAATATAAATCGGATTGCGCGAAAAACGATAGGGACCGCTGGTGACGAGAGTCGCCACGGCGCGGTGCGGCAGGATGGTCGTGTTGTGCCCGCGCAACGTCAGCGCGCACCAGATGTCGTTGACCAGCCCCAGCGCGCACAGAATTCCTCCGACGATTTTCACGGACCCGAACGAAATTTTCGGGAGATCGAGGGAAACATCGAGAACGCGGCCGCCGATAATGACCGCGATGAACAACAGAGGAGGCCAGGGGACTCGGGATGGCGGCGGTCCGGATTCGCTGGAAGATGTCACGCGGGGCTCCTGTTGGTGGGGATAAAATCGGGGCTGACAGATTGAATTGCAAGAGGGCGGGGTTGGAAGCGGTAATTCCCAATCGAACCGCTCGGCACGGCGCACGAGCTGAAATTTCGCTGGCGTTGCATGGGTCTCGTGATATGTTTTTTGACCGCGCGACGGTCGTCCTTCGTGTGAAATTTAAACGTATTGATGGGGTTGGCGCGATGGATTTCGACGTATTCATCAGCTATCCGAGTGAGGACAGGGTCGTCGCTTTCGCTGCATGCGCCAAGCTGGAGGCCGAAGGCGTGCGGTGCTGGATCGCGCCGCGTGACGTTCCTCCGGGCGTGGAGTGGGCGGGGGCGCTTGTCGACGCGATAGATCATTGTCGCGCGATGGTTCTCATCTTTTCGTCGCGCGCGAATGAATCCGAACAGGTTCGTCGTGAAGTCCAGAGGGCGTTTAACCGCGGCGTGCCGGTGGTCCCGTTTCGAATCGAGAACGTCGTTCCCGAAAAATCCTTGGCCTTCTTCATGGAGTCGGTTCATTGGCTGGATGCGCTGACGCCGCCGCTTGAACAGCATCTTCAAAAGCTGGCGACGTCGGTGAAGTCCTTTGTTCATGGCGAGACTGCGGACGGCGAGGAAAACAAGGCAAATAGCCCAAGAAAAATGGAGCCGCCACGTCCTTGGACCCCGGAGCCGCGCAAAGTGTGGCCGCCGTCTAAGGGGGCTCTGATCGCGCTGAGCGCGCTGGGCGTTGTCTCGGTCGGTTCAATTGGTCTTTGGCTTGGCGCGGCTTATTGGACGCAGGTTCCATCCGCGCAGCAACCGGCGCGATCACAGCAAGTCGGAGTGGCCACCTCGGACGGGCCGAGATCGGCAACCGTGGCGACCGTCGGCACGGCGACGTTGCAGTCCGGCCTCATCGGTTACTGGCCGCTCAAGAGCGACACCATCAACTGGACGACGAACACAGCGCAGGACACGAGTGGCAACGGCAACAACGGCTCTATGGTCGGCATTTCGAGTAAGTCGACCACTCCTGGGAAGGTCGGTGGGGCGCTAAAGTTTAATGGAAACAATAGTTATGTGAAGATGACTGATGATAACTTTCCCGCAGGAACTGCTGCTCGCTCTATTTCTATTCGGATCAAGACGTCGCAGGGGGTTCACAGTTTCACTTTCCCGATAATAATTGAATACGGCACAGCTGGAATAGTAGGAGAGTACTACGGACTATGCCTATGTCCCTCTGCCATTGACAGCTGTAATTATGCCCCTGCCGGTGCTGCGGCAATTGCTGTCTGGGGATCAAGTGTTACAACATCGCGTGCTGTAAATGACGGAGTATGGCATCACCTTGTTGCGACGTTCGACGGACGCAATCATCGACTATATCTTGATGGTATGTTGCAGGGTTCTGCGGCGCTCGTTACAAATACTGCATTAAGCGGGGATTTATACATTGGCGGCCCACATCAATCTCCGTCGATATTTTTCGACGGTGCCATTGACGAAGTGCGCGTCTACAATCGCGCCATTTCGGCGCAGGAGGTCGCGCAGCTATATTCGATGAGCGAGTAGCTCGCGGACCCATTGTGATGGGTTCTGGCGTATGGGGCCGATGCGATGTTGCCCTCCATCGTCCCGCTTTGACCCCGCCGGCCCGCGCGGGTAGGACTGCGCGCGTCTCACACAGCCTCCAGGCCGACATGCCCGCGCGAAGCCCCGATTTTCTCGCCCCCTACCGAACCGATCTCGACGGCTTGCGCGAGCGCGGGCGGTTCCGCGCCCTCGCCGGCCGGGCCGGAGTCGACTTTGCCTCCAACGATTATCTCGGCCTCGCCGAGTCCGAGGCTTATGGAGAGGCCGCCCGGGCGGCGCTGGCGCGCGGCGTTCCGCTTGGCGCCGGCGGTTCGCGCCTGCTGCGCGGCAATCATCCCGAGCACGAGGCGCTCGAAGAAGAGGCGGCGCGGTTTTTCGGGGCCGAGAGCGCGCTGCTTTTCGGCGCGGGATTTTCGGCCAACGAGGCGCTGCTCTCGACACTGCCGCAACGCGGCGATCTGATCCTTCACGACGAGCTGATTCATGCCAGCGCGCACGAGGGCATGCGGCTTTCCCGCGCGAAAAGCCGCGCCGTCGCGCATAACGACGCTGGCGCCTTCGAGGATGCGGTCAAGGCTTTCGACGGACCGGACCGCGTTTGGATCGTTGTCGAGAGCCTCTACAGCATGGACGGCGACATCGCGCCGCTCGCCGCGCTGGCGGAGATCGCCGCGCGACACGGCGCTTTCCTGCTGATCGACGAAGCCCATGCGACTGGCGTCCTTGGGCCAGGCGGGCGCGGTCTCGCTCATGAGCTGGAGGGGCGGGACAACGTGATCACGCTGCACACTTGCGGCAAGGCGCTAGGCCTTTCCGGCGCGCTGGTCTGCCTGCCGAGCGCGTTGCGCGTGTTTTTGATCAACCGCTGCCGCAACTTCATCTTCGCGACCGCGCCATCGCCCTTGCTCGCCGCCACGATCCGCGCTGCTCTCGGCGTGATCGAGCGCGCGGACGACCGGCGCGCCGCGCTCGCCGAACGGGTCTCCCGCGCCCGCGAGAGCCTGCGTCGCGTTTCCAACGCGAAGCCTTCGGGAACCCACATCCAACCGGTGATCGTGGGCTCGGACCATCGTGCGGTGCTGCTGGCCGAGCGGATGCGGGCGCGGGGCTACGATATTCGCGCGATACGCCCGCCGACAGTGCCGGAAGGCACGGCGCGGCTGCGCGTCTCTCTGACGCTGAACGCGAGCGAGGCGCAAACGGAGGCGATGATCGCGCTGCTCGCGCGAGAACTTGAACCGCCGCCGTCATGAGCGCGCGTTTTGTCATCGTCGGGACCGACACCGGCGTCGGCAAGACGGTGTTCTCCGCGGCGCTCGCCGGCGCGCTGGACGCCTATTATTGGAAGCCGGTGCAGGCCGGGCTAGAGGAGGAAACGGACTCGCGATGCGTCGCGCGTCTTTCGGGCCTCGCCCCCGACCGCATATTGCCCGAGGCCTTTTCGTTCAGGACGCCCGCTTCTCCGCATCTCGCGGCGCGACTCGACGGGCTCGTCATCGATCCGGCGCGGCTCGATCCCCCGGCTACCGCGGGGCCGCTTGTCATCGAGACGGCCGGCGGCGTTATGACGCCGCTGACGATCGCGACGCCGACCATCGAGTTGCTCGCGCGTTGGCGTCTCCCCGCGATCCTCGTCGCGCGCACCTCGCTTGGAACGATCAATCACAGCCTGCTGACCATCGAGGCGCTGCGGGCGCGAGAGATCGCGATCCGCGGCGTCGCCTTTGTCGGCGATGCGAACGAAGACACGCAGAACACGATCGCGCGAATGGGCGGCGTGACCATGCTCGGTCGCCTGCCGCGCCTCGCGCCATTGACGCGCGAGACTTTGCGACGCGTCTTCGTCGAGGCTTTCGCTGTCGCGGATTTCGTTTAGAACGAGGCCATGACTCTCGTCACAGACTCGCCTGTCTGGCGCCCTTATACGCAACACGCCCTTCAACCCGGCGCGATAGAGATCGCGCGCGCCGAGGGTTGCTGGCTGGAGGCGAAGGACGGCGCGCGCTTTCTCGACGCGATCTCGTCCTGGTGGGTCATCACCCATGGCCATCGCCGGCCGGAGATCACGCAAGCGATCAAGGATCAGGCGGATCGGCTCGATCAGATCATCTTCGCCGGCTTCACGCACGAGCCCGCCGAGCGTCTGGCGCGGCGGCTGGTCGAGATCACGCCGCCTGGTCTCGATTACGTGTTTTACTCGGATAGCGGCTCGACCTGCGTCGAGGTCGCGATAAAAATGGCGCTCGGCTACTGGCGCAATCGCGGTGAGGCGCGCGCGCGCGTCATCGCGCTGGAGCATGGCTATCACGGCGACACGATCGGCACGATGTCGGCCGGCGCGCGCTCGCCGTTCAACGCCAGTTACGAGCCGCTGCTGTTCGACGTCGCGCGCGTTCCCTTTCCGGACGTGGGGCGCGAGCAACCATGTTTCGACGCGCTCGAGGCGGCCTGCGAGGCGGGGGCCGCGGCGTTGGTCGCCGAGCCGCTGATTCTCGGAGCGGGCGGGATGCTGATCTATTCGTCCGCGGTCTTGCGCGAAATGAAAAACATTTGCGCGCGTCACGGCGTGCTGTTCATCGCCGACGAGGTGATGACGGGCTTCGGTCGGACAGGAACGCTCTTCGCCTGCGAGCAGGCGGGAATCGTCCCGGACATCGCCTGCTACGCCAAGGGCCTCACCGGCGGCGCGCTGCCGCTCGCGGTGACGATGTGCGGCAAGGAGATTTTCGACGCGCATCTTTCGGACGATCGGGCGCGCGCGTTTTTTCATTCGAGCTCCTACACCGCCAATCCCATCGCCTGCGCGGCGGCGCTGGCCAATCTCGACATTTGGGAAAAGGCCGGCGCGCGCGAGGCGGTCGCCAAGCTATGCGCGATGCAGACCGAGCGCCTCGCGCGCTTCGAGCGCGATCCGCGCTTCGCCAATGTTCGGCGGCTTGGAACCATCACGGCGCTCGATCTCGCCGCGCCGGAGCGCGGCTATCTCGCGCCGATCGGGCTCGACCTGCTGCGCTTCTTCAACGCGCGCGGGCTGCTGCTGCGCCCGCTCGGACAAACGATTTACGTGTTGCCGCCTTATTGCATAAGGGCGGAGGAGCTCGATCTCGTTTACGCCGCGATTGACGAGGCGGTGGACGAGTTTCGCGCTTGAGCGGGCGGCGCGTTCAGCCCGCGTCGGGCTCGTTCACGGGACGCGCCACGTATTCGTCGCGCAGCACGCGGCGCAGGATTTTTCCGACGGCGCTCTTCGGCAGGCTTTCGCGGAATATATATTCCCTTGGCCGCTTATAGCCGGTCAGATCGTCGCGCACGAACGCCGCGAGTTCGCCACGTGTCAGGCTGTTGTCGCGCGGGACGATGAAGGCGACGGGCGCCTCGCCCGAATGCGGGTCGGGCGCGCCGATCACCGCGACTTCCTTAACCTTGGGATGATGCGCGAGAACGTTCTCGACCTCGTTCGGATAAACGTTGAAGCCGGAAACGAGGATCATCTCCTTCAGGCGATCGACGATCTTGATCTGGCCGTCGGGCAGCATGATCGCGATGTCGCCGGTGCGGAAAAAACCGTCGTCGGTCATGACCTTGGCCGTTTCGTCCGGCTTCATCCAATAGCCGCTCATCACCTGCGGACCCTTGACCCAGAGCTCGCCCCTCTCGCCAAAGGGCGCTGGCGAATCGTCGGGAAGCCGGATGGTGATGTGGGTAGAGGGGTACGGATAGCCGATGCTGCCCGAGAATTCGTGGAGGTCCGCGAGATTCGAGGTGATGATCGGAGAGGTCTCGGACAATCCATAGCCCTCGACGATGGCCTTGCCGGTGATTTTCTTCCATTTGCGCGCAACCGCGTCCTGCGTCGCCATGCCGCCGGAGATGCAAAAGACCAGACGCGAAAAATCGACGCTCGCGAAAGCTTTATTGTCGGCGAGCGCCGAGTAAAGAGTGTTCACGCCTGAAAACATCGTGAACGGCGATTTGCGTAAAATTTTCACGAAGCCGGGGATATCCCTTGGATTGGCGATCATCAGACAGCAACCGCCGATCCGCGCCACCAACAGGCAGCAGGCGGTGAGGCCGAAAATATGATAGAGCGGCAGCGCCGTGACCATGATCTGCCGCCCGGCGACTTGGGGCTTCACCCAGGCGATCGCCTGCTCGACATTGGCGGCGACATTGCGGTGCAACAACGCCGCCCCCTTGGCGACGCCGGTCGTGCCCCCGGTGTATTGCAAAAAGGCGATATCGTCGCGCGACACCTCCACGGGCCGCGGCGGCCGAGCCCCGCCTTCGCGGACGACCTCGGAGAAACGCATTGCGCCCGGCAGCGCGTAAGGGCGCACGGCGCGCTTGACCCAGCGCGACACGAAGTTGACGAGAACGCCCCTGAAGCCGAGCAGGTCGCCCGGCGCCGTCACGACGGCCTGCTCGACGCGCATTTTCGGCCAAGCGTGCGCGACCGTGTGCGCGAAATTCTCCAGGACGAAGATGAAACGCGCGCCGGCGTCGTTGATCTGGTGCTCCAGCTCGTGCGGCGTATACAGCGGGTTGACGTTGACCACGACGCCGCCTGCCAGCAGAATTCCGAACACCAGCGCCGGATAAGTCGCGACGTTCGGCGACATGATCGCGACGCGCTGGCCCTTCTCCAACCCGCGCGCCTGTAACCACGAGGCGATTTTGGAGGCGGCGGCGGAAAGCTCCGCGTAAGTCAGGGTCGCGCCGAAACTCTCGATGGCCGGGCGATCGGCGTACGCCGTGACGGTCTGGACGAACATCGCGTTGATCGTCGAGTAGCTCGTCTCGTCGATATCCGCCGGAGCGTAGGGCGGATAGGAAGCGAGCCAGGGGCGTGAGGCGTAAGGATCGTTCACGATCGTGGAGCCGGTCATTTGGGGTCGCCTTTCGCCGTAAAGCGCGTAAGTCGATAGCGGATCGTATTTTGAAAAGATAGCGCGCGTTTCAAACCAAAAAGCTAAAGGGGCGAACAGTTCCGTGCTGCGACGCGCAACGACGCGCGGTTCAGGCCCCACCGTTGAGCCCGGCCCCGACCAGCAATACAAGGCCCAACCCCATCACCAGCGCCGCCGCCAGCAATTCGACGCCGCGCAAGGTCAGCGATCCCCAACGACCGCCGGGGCCGCTCAATTTTCGCGCCGCCTGCCGCGCGAACACCGCGCAGGCGGCGAGCGCTCCGGTGGTGATGGCCGTGCCCGCCGACATCAGCAGCACGGCGCTTACTCCGGCCCAGAACATCTCTTGCGCCAGCGTGAAGACGAGAATCAATATGGCCCCGGAACAGGGCCGCAACCCCGCGGCGACCACCGCGCCGAGCGCGCCGTCCCAGGAAAAGCCGCGCTCCAGCGTCGCCGGATTGATCGCGTGCAGGTGGCCGCAATCGCTCGAATGCACGTGAGCCGCATCGTCCACGGCCTCGCAATAAAAGCCGCCGAGGCTCGGGACGATTTCCGTGGGTTGCCGCAGCGCCGCGAAAAGAGCCCAGCTTTTTTTCCAGACGAGGACCGCGCCGAGCAGGGCGATGGCGCCGTAGCTCGCGAGTTCAATGACATTCGCCGCGCTTTTCATTTGCGTCGCGGTGGCGCCCAGCAGTGCCGCCGCCGCGCCGACCAGCGTTATGGCGACGCACCCCTGGAGCAGGGCGGCGAGAGCGGCGAGGACCATGCCGCGCCGCAACGCGGTCTCGCTGGCGATCATATAGGAGGCTAGCACGGCCTTGCCGTGACCGGGGCCGGCGGCGTGAAACACGCCATAGGCGAAACTCGCCCCCGCCAGCGTCCAAAAGGCGGAATTGCTGGTTTTGAGAGCCTTCGCCGCGGTTTGCAGCTCGATGTGGAATTTGTTTTGCCAGGCGAGGATCGTTCCGGCGAAGCCGCTCGCGGCGCCAGCCGACTCGCCGCCAGCGATGGCGAAGGGATTACGGCCCGCTTGCGCGGCGACCGCGCAGCTCGCGCCGCCTAGCGCCAGAAGCGCGAGCAATAGAGCGACACCGACGCGGCTTCTCGCCGTCATCACGGGCAGGCCACGATAACGCGGGTCGCGAGCTTTATCCCGAAATCCGCTCCGGGCGAGAAATTCTGGAAGAACGCCTCGGACAGCTTTTTGTTTTCGTCGGCGACGAGGGGCTTTGGCTCGACGGCGCTGATGGAGCAACCGCTTGGCGCCTTGGCGAGGGTCACCGGATTTTGCTTCTCGAAGTTGAAGGAGACGAAGTAAGTTGGATCATAGACCTGGAAGGAGAAGGGCTTGTGCGCGGCGACCGGGGTTTCGAGCGGCAGGAGAAAGCGCAAGGTGACGATCTTTTTTTCGTCGGACTCCAGCGTGACCTCGGTCGGCTCCACGAACTTCAGCTTGGCGCCGCCCTGTTTGGCGTAAGTGAAAAAATCGAACTCGGCCAGCGACTCCACATTTGTCTTGGCGAGCGGCGCGAGCTCCTCGCGCGTCGGCGGCTTGCCGTCCTTGCCAAGGCCTTGCACCGCGAAGGCTGAATACATTTCGTCGAATTCCCAGGCGTGGCGCACGCCCATGATCTTGCCGTCCGGCGCGAACACCACCTCGCTGCGCACGGCGACCCAGACATGCGGATGCGCGAGCGCGGCCGCGCTCGCCGCGAGCCACAGCGCGCATGCGAGCGCCGCGCGCGCGGCGAGGGGGAGAGCTGGGCGGAATCGAGCGGTCATCGGCTCTTGAGCGCTATGTCGCGAAGACGGCGAAATCAGGGCGTCGGCGACACACTTTACGCCGGGCCGCTATAGTAGCATAAGCATTCCGGAAACGGTTAGCCCGCCGGCCGCGCCATGACGCCTTATGCTTTGGCGGAGCGCCGAGAGGAAGATCGCCTCGTCGACCGAGATGGGCGATCGCGATAGGAGAACCGGCCCCGTGCGACCATATTGACGTTCGTCGGAAGAGACGAGCCGGGGCGGCGAGCGCAGTCACAGGAGAGATTGGGAATGGCGGACAGTCTCGCGGGCGCTTCGACCATCGATGCCGCCTTCAGCGAGTCGGCGCTCGCGGACAAATACGATCTTGGCAAGCAGCGCGCGTTGATGACCGGAACGCAGGCGGTCGTGCGCCTTCTGCTGATGCAAAAGGAGATGGATCGCCGCGCCGGTCTGAGGACCGCTGGTCTCGTCACGGGCTACCGCGGCTCGCCGCTTGGCGGCGTCGACGCGCAAATGCATCGCGCCAAGCCGTATTTCGACAACAACGACATATTGTTCCTGCCGGGCCTCAACGAAGACCTGGCCGCGACCGCGATCTGGGGCGCCCAACAAGCGGAGATGCGCGGCGAAGGCAAATACGACGGCGTGTTCTCGCTGTGGTATGGCAAGGGGCCGGGCGTCGACCGCAGTGGAGACGTGCTGCGCCATGTCAATCTCGCGGGCTCTTCGCGTCATGGCGGCGTGCTGGCGTTGATGGGCGACGATCACACCGCGGAATCCTCGACGACAGCGCATCAGTCAGACTTTCATTTCGTCGATGTGATGATGCCCATTCTTTCGCCCGCCGGCGTGCAGGAGATTCTGGATTACGGCCTGTATGGCTACGCGTTGTCCCGCTATGCCGGCGTTTGGGTCGGCCTCAAATGTCTAAAGGACACGGTCGAGTCGACGGCTTCCGTCGACGCTTCGCTCGGCCGGGTGACAATTACGACGCCTGGCGATTTCGTCATGCCGCCCGGTGGGCTGAACATAAGGGCGGCCGATCCCGTGCTGGCGCAGGAGGCGCGCCTCCAGGAAAGCAAGCTCGACGCGGCGCTCGCCTTCATCCGCGCCAATCGTCTGAACAAAATCATCATCTCGGGCGGACCGAACGCGAAGATTGGCGTGATCACCGTCGGCAAATCCTATCTCGATGTGCGCCAGGCGATGGACGATCTCGGGATCGACGAGGCGAAGGCCAACGGCCTAGGGCTGCGACTTTACAAGATCGCTTGTCCCTGGCCCCTGGAGCCGCAAGGACTGCGCGAATTCGCGCGTGGACTCGATCTCGTCATCGTCGTCGAGGAAAAGCGCTCGCTGATCGAAACGCAGTTGCGCGAGCAGCTCTATGGCGCGCCCAATCAACCGCTGTGCATCGGCAAGAAGGATGAAAAAGGCGAGTGGCTGTTTCCCGTCAAAGGCGCGCTCGACGCCAATGACGTCGCCATCGCCATCGGCCGCCGGTTGTTGAAATATCATCGTGGCGAGGAGCTCGAGGCGCGCGTCGCGCGGCTGGAACTGCTGCAACATAGACGCGCGATCGCCACCGAGGTGACCGTGCGCGTTCCGCATTTTTGCGCGGGCTGCCCGCACAGCACGTCGACCCATGTGCCGAGCGGCGCGCGCGCCTATACCGGCATCGGCTGCCATTACATGGCGCAATGGATGGGGCGGTCGACCGAGGGCTACACCCATATGGGCGGCGAGGGCGCCAACTGGATCGGCGAGGCGCCCTTTTCGACGCGCGCGCATGTGTTTCAGAATCTCGGCGACGGCACATACAATCACTCCGGGTCGCTCGCGATACGTTTCGCGGTGGCGGCCAAAACCCACATCACCTTCAAAATTCTGTTCAACGGCGTCGTCGCGATGACCGGCGGACAAAAGCACGAGGGCGATCTCAGCGTCGAAGCGATCGCGCATCAGGTCGCCGCCGAGGGCGTCAAGAAAATCGCGCTCGTCACCGACGAGCCGCATAAATATCCGGCGACGATCGCCTGGCCGCCGGGCCTCAAGATCCACCACCGCAACGTCCTCAACGAAGTGCAACGCGATCTCGCGCAAACGCCGGGCGTGACCGTTCTGATCTACGACCAGACCTGCGCCGCCGAAAAGCGCCGCGGGCGCAAGCGTGGACAATATCCCGATCCGGACGCGCGCATTATCATCAACGAACTGGTTTGCGAGGGCTGCGGCGACTGCGGCACGGCTTCGAATTGTGTCGCCGTGCAGCCGCTGGAAACCGAATTCGGCCGCAAGCGCCGCATCGATCAATCGGCTTGCAACAAGGATTTTTCCTGTCTCGAAGGCTTTTGCCCGAGCTTTGTCACCGTGCATGGCGCGCGCATGAAAAAGGCGCCGCTGCCGAGCGCCAAGGACGCGGCCAGTCAGCCGCCCTTGCCAGAGCCGACATTGGCCGAGATTGGCGGGACGCCTTACGGCGTGCTGATCGCGGGACTCGGCGGCACCGGCGTGGTGACGATTTCGGCGCTGCTCGGACTGGCCGCGCATCTGGAGGGCAAGGGCGTCGGCGTCATCGACATGGCGGGCCTCGCGCAAAAGGGCGGCGCGGTCTATTGCCATGTGAAGATCGCCCGCGCGCCCGCCGACGTTCACGCCATTCGCATCGCCGCCGGCGAAGCCGATCTTATGCTTGGTTGCGATCTGGTCGTCGCGGGTGCGAAGCTGGTGCTGTCCGCGATCGATCCGGAACGCACGGCCGTCGTCGTCAACAGCGCCGAGGTTTTCCCGGGCGACATCGAGCGTAACCCGGATTTCGTGTTGCCGGCGGAAGAAATCAAGCGGGCGATCGTGGCTGTCAGCGGCCCCCGCATCGACTTCCTTGATGTGACGACGCTGGCGCTCGCCCTGCTTGGCGACTCCATCGCGGCCAATATTTTCATGCTCGGCTATGCGTGGCAAAAGGGCTATTTGCCGCTCTCCGACAAATCGATCTTGAAGGCGATTGAATTGAACGGCGAGTCCGTGCCGATGAATCATCAGGCGTTCGAATGGGGACGGCGGGCCGCGCACGATCTCGTAAGCGTCGAAGCCGTCGCGCGCTCGCTGCGCGCAAGGAGCGAGAGCAGAGAGAAGTCGAAGACGCTCGACGAAGTGATCGACCGTCGCGTCGCGTTTCTCGTCGATTATCAGAACGCCGCTTACGCCGAGCGTTACCGCGCGCGGGTCGCCCAAATCCGCGCGGCGGAGACGGCGCTTCTCGGTGGGGCGGGGGAGCTGACGGAAGCAGTCGCGCGTTATCTTTTCAAGGTCATGTCGGCCAAGGACGAGTTCGAGGTCGCGAGGCTCTATACGGACGGCGCTTTTCGGCGCCAGCTTTCGGAGAATTTCGAAGGGGATTTGCGGCTCGAACTGCATCTCGCGCCGCCGATCCCATTCCTGCAGCCCAAGAACGATTTCGGCGGTTCGCGGAAAATGACCTTCGGGCCCTGGATGTTTTCGGTGATGAAAATTCTGGCGCGGCTCAAAGGGCTGCGCGGGTCGTGGATCGACTGGACGCGCTTCAATCCGGATCGCGTCGCCGAACAAAAAATACTGGCGGATTACGAGGCTCTGATCGACGAAATCATTGCTCGACTGACGCCGCGAAATTACGCGACCGCGATGGCTTTGGCGCGCGTTCCAGAGAAGATTCGTGGTTTTGGCCACATCAAGGCGAGGCATATCGCGGCCGCGCAGGTGGAGGAAGAGCGTTTGCTTAGGGAGTTCCGCGCGGACGAAGCGCCGGTCGGCGCCGATCAACTCGCCGGGACGCCGGATGCGGGTCTGGAGGATCGTGGTCCGGGATCGCCCTTGAATCAGGAAGCTTCTGGCGCGCAAGATCGAACTCCGTCGTTGAGCGCGACGCCGGCCGCCAGGGAATAGAGACAGGGCATGGCCATCATCGCGCCGCCTTCGTCTCGGCCCGCGCGCGTGCTTGTTCTTGGCGGAACGAGCGAGGCGCGCCAGCTGGCCGCGCGCCTCGCGCGCGAGCCCCGGATCGATGCGACAATGTCGCTCGCGGGGCGCACCGCGGCACCGCTCGCGAACGAGCTGCCAACCCGCGTCGGCGGTTTTGGCGGCGTCGACGGACTCATGCGTTACATGACCAACGAGCGGATCGAGCGCGTCCTCGACGCGACGCATCCTTTCGCGGAGCGCATTTCGGCCAACGCCCGCGCGGCGTGCCGCGCGCTTGGGGTTCCGCTTGCCGTTTTTTCCCGCCCACCCTGGCGCGCGCACGCTGGCGACCACTGGATCGATGTCGCCGACAACGAGAGCGCCGCGACGGAGCTCGGCGAAGGGATGATGCGCCGTGTGTTCCTGACCATCGGTCGACAGGGCGTAGGCGCCTTTCGCGCCGCCGCCCAGCACGATTATCTGATCCGCTGCATAGAACCGCCGGACCCGCGTGACCTGCCGCCGCGGTCGGCGGTCGTGCTCGCGCGCGGGCCGTTCGAAATTGAGGACGAAATCGCGCTGATGCGCGAACATGGGATCGACGTCGTCGTCACCAAGAATAGCGGCGGCGTTTTGACTTACGCGAAGATCGCGGCGGCGCGCGCGCTTCGTTTGCAGGTCATCGTCATCGCGCGGCCGGCTCATGACGCCGTATTGCCGCTCGCCGATCTGGACGCGGCGATGGCCTTTCTCGGCGCAAGCGCGGCGCCATGAGCAAAATCCTGATGTTTCAGGGCACGGGGTCGGACGTGGGCAAATCGCTGGTCGTCGCCGGCCTTGCTCGTGCTTTCGTCAACCGGGGCGTCAGGGTGGCGCCGTTCAAGCCGCAAAACATGTCGAATAACGCCGCGGTGACCGCGGAAGGCGGCGAAATCGGCCGCGCCCAGGCGCTTCAGGCGCGCGCCGCGAGGCTCGCGCCCAGCGTCGACATGAACCCCGTGCTGCTCAAGCCGCAGGGCGGCGCCGGCTCCCAGATCATCGCGCGCGGCGAGGTGATCGGGCAGGCGTCGGCGCGCGATTTTCAGGAATGGAAGCCGCGGCTGATGCCCCGCGTGCTCGACAGTTTCGCGAAATTGCGCGCGGGCGTCGATCTGGTCCTGGTCGAGGGCGCCGGCAGCGCGGCGGAGATCAATCTGCGTTCGAGCGACATCGCGAACATGGGTTTCGCGCGCGCGGTCGACGCGCCGGTGGTGCTAGTCGCCGACATCGATCGGGGCGGGGTGATCGCCCAGCTTGTCGGCTGCCAGGCGGTGATCGATCCCGCGGACGCGGCGCTGATCGAGGGCTTCATCGTCAATAAATTTCGCGGCGACCCTTCGCTGTTCGACGACGGCATGGCCTTTGTCGCGCGGCGCACCTCCTGGCGTCCGCTCGGGCTCTTGCCATTCTTCGAGGAGGCGGCGAGGCTTCCGGCCGAGGACGCATTCGGCTTGCGCGACCAGCGCGCGAGCGGAGGAGGCGACATCAAGATCGCCGTGCCCTTGCTGCCCAATATCGCCAATTTCGACGATCTCGATCCGCTCAACGCGGAACCGGGCGTCTCCGTGGTCTTCATATCGCCCGGGGAGCCCTTGCCGGGAGACGCCCGACTCGTGATCCTGCCGGGCTCGAAGGCGACCATCGCGGACCTTGTGGCCTTTCGCGCCCAGGGCTGGCATATCGATCTTTCCGCCCATCTTCGGCGAGGCGGGCGCGTGCTCGGCGTTTGCGGAGGTTATCAGATGTTGGGACAAAGCATCTCGGACCCTTCCGGCGTGGAAGGTCCGGCGAGCGAGGTGGAGGGCCTTGGGCTGTTGGATGTCGCGACGGTGCTGGGGGCGAAAAAGACGCTAAGCGAGGCGCGCGGCGAAAGCGTCGTGGATGGCGCGCGGTTCAAGGGCTATGAAATGCATATGGGCGTAACCGACGGTCCCGATCGCGCGCGGCCCGTGCTGCGGCTTGAAGGCGGCCGCCTCGACGGCGCCGCGTCGCGCGATGGGCTCGTGAGCGGCGTGTACGCGCATGGATTGTTCGCGGAGGACGCGCAACGCGCGGCGTGGCTGCGCCGGTTGGGCGCCGCGCCTTCGGCGTTGCGCTACGAGGCGCGGATCGAGGAAACGCTCGACGCGCTGGCGGAACATTGCGAGCGCCATGTCGACCTGGATCTTTTGCTGGAGATCGCGCGATGACGCTCGCGTCGAACACCATCGGCGGCGAGGCGCCGGTCGCGCCCATCGAGCACGGGGGTGGGCTTGACGCGGCGCGGCGGCGCTTTCCCCGCGCGCCCGAGCCGTGGATCGACCTCTCGACCGGCGTGAGCCCGCGCGCCTATCCGCTTCGCGCGATCGCGCCCGAAGCCTGGACGCGTCTTCCCGGCGAGAACGCGCTGGCTTCCCTGGAAGCCGCCGCCGCCAAGGCCTATCGGGCGCCGAAGCGGACGGAAGTCGTCGCCGGCGCTGGGACGCAGGCCTTCATTCAGCTCTTGCCAAATCTGTTTCCGGCGCGCTGCGTCGCGACGCTGGGCTTCACCTACGCCGAGCATGCCGCGAGCTGGCGCCCGCGGGGCGCGGTGGTGAGCCGCGCCGCGACGCTGGACGATCTCGCCAAAATGGACGTTGGCGTGGTGGTCAACCCCAACAATCCCGACGGCCGGACCGTCGCGCCGGAGCGACTGGCCGAGTTGGCGCGCGCGATGGCGGCGCGTGGCGGCGTGCTGATCGTCGACGAGGCCTTTGTCGACTTCACGCCCGCGACCAGCGTCGCGCCGATGGCGCGCGGAAATCTTGTCGTGCTGCGCTCGTTCGGCAAGGCTTATGGCTTGCCGGGCCTAAGGCTTGGATTCGCCTTGTGCGAGCCCGCGGTCGCGGTGGAATTGCGCGCGGCGCTTGGTCCCTGGAGCGTTAGCGGCCCCGCGCTCGCTATCGGTGTCGCCGCGCTCGCGGACGAGGCCTGGCTCGCACGGAGCGCGGTTCTGGCCGCGGTGTCCGCCCGCCGTCTCGATGCGCTGCTCGTGGGGGCCGGTTTCTCCATCGTCGGCGGCACAAGCCTTTTCCGCCTCGCCCAGCATGCCGAGGCGTCCAGCTGGTTCGAACGACTCGGCTCGGCCGGCATTCTGACGCGCCGCTTCGCGGAGCAAAAGACCTGGCTTCGCTTTGGTCTTCCCGCCGAGTCGGGCGACTGGGCGCGTCTGGCGGTGGCCTTGGGATTGCGACCCGACGATGACTGACGAAACACAGCAAGCCAAGACCGGAGCCGCCCTGGCGCCGGCCGGGCGATTCTCGCGGGAAGAACGGGACGCGGTCTATCGCGCGATTTACGAACGTCGCGACGTTCGCGACGAATTTCTCGATGTTGAGGTGCCGCGCGAAATCATCATGCGCATCCTCGACGCGGCTCATCACGCGCCCTCGGTCGGTTTCATGCAGCCGTGGAACTTCATCCTGGTGCGCGATCGCGGCATTAGGTCGCGCGTGGCCGAGGCCTTCGGACACGGCGCGCGCGCCGAGGAAGAGGCGATCGCCCCCGAGCGCCGCGCGCTTTATCGCGATTTGAAGCTGCAAGGCATACTCAAGGCGCCGCTCAATATCTGCGTCACCTGCGATCGGGCGCGCCACGGAAAGACCGGTCTGGGGCGATCGTTGCAGCCCAATACCGATCTGCTTAGCACGGCTTGCGCGGTTCAAAATCTTTGGCTCGCCGCGCGGGTGGAGGGGGTCGGCGTCGGATGGGTGAGCATCTTGCGCGAGAGCGACTTGCGCGCCATCCTCGGCATCCCCGAGGCGATCGCGATTGTCGCTTATCTGTGCGTCGGCTACGTGGACAGCACCTACGCGCGTCCCGAACTCGAGGTTAAGGGCTGGGCGCGACGCCTCGTTTTGGACGAACTTGTCTTCGATGATCGGTGGGGTCGAGGACCCGGGACGTCGGCGCCGGCCCATGATGGTGAGAAATGACCCCGTTAATCTTGTGGTTAAACGTAAACATGAGGTTAAACGAAACTAAAACCATTTTCAGGGTATTGGACGAGTGCTAAAAGGTCGAGAACGCGGCGGCGACAAAATTAGAAGTTGGAGCCATGCGCTTTTAAGGCTCAATGGCTTTTCATGTTGCCCGATCGGAACCGGCGGATAAAGATTGTTTCCGGCATTTGGTGTGGATCCCTTGGAGAAAAGCATGGCGGCGGTCAACTTCGAACAGGTATTCGACAGAGCCTCAAAGCTCGCCGACCACACAACGCTGACTGTCACCAAGGCCCCCGAACGCGAGCAAGAATTGCTCGGACTGCTCGAACGCGCGTTGATGCGCGGCCTGCATGATCGCGCGCAACTCACCAAGATCCATTTGCCGTTCGAGCGTTTTCCCGACATGGACTCGAAATTCTGGCACGTGCCCGTCGAGGACAGCGGCGACGCCGGCGTGTTGCGTTTTTTCTTCGAGGCGCGCCAGGCCGCGCCCGATAATCCGCATTGAGGCCCAGGCCTCGCGCGCGTTTCCCGCGAGGCTTGTCCCAACAGAATTTCGGCGACTGAAGCTGGGGCGCTATTTTCTTATTCGGCGTCAGGGCTCGCTTTGCCCGCGTCCGGAGCAGGCGCGGTCTTGCTGGAGCCTGGAGTCGGCTTGGCGGCGCCGGGAGTCGGCTTGGCGGAGCCAGGAGCCGGCTTGGCTGCGGCGGGCGCCGATTTCGCGGGAGTTTTGGCCGCCGCCGCGGGTGGCGTCGCGTCCTTAGCGACGCGCGTCCAGGTCTCGCTCTGGCACAGGAAGGCGATCAGACAGCCCTTCAAAGTCAGCTGATTCGGTTTGTCGAGCGTGATCGTGCCCGCGTAAATTTTGCTGTTCTCGGGATTGAAAAGGTCGCCCTTCCATTGGTTGGGCCCCGTTTTGGCGGCGTGACGCAGAATCACCACGGGCGGCTCGCCTTTCGGCCCCGGCTCCGTCTCCTTGGCGCAAAGCTGACCGTCGCAATCGTAAAATTCAAGCTTTTCGTTGTCATGGCCACCGCGCACCCAAACGCCGTGGATGGCTTCGCTCGCTTGGGAGGGGGAGGCCAAGGTTAGAACAAGAGCGACTGCGCCGAGCGATGCGATTTTCATGGCTAAATCCTATCACGAAGCTGAAGCAAAGCGAACTTTGGCGTTAAGGCGTCGCGCCGTCCTTTCCGTCGACGCCCGCGGGAGGCGGCCCGAGAAAAGCCGGAACGACGATAAAGGCGGCGAGCAAGGTAAAGAACAGCGAAATCGCCAGCAACTCGCCCATGCTGGCGGTTCCGGGATGACTGGACAGGAAGAGGCTCCCGAACGCGGTGCCGGTGGTCAGCGCGCTAAAGAAGATCGCGCGCGTCAGGCTAGACGCCAGAACGTCCACGACGCCCTTGCGCCACGCGATCACGTAATAGATGTGAAATGCGACGCCGACCGCGAACATCAAGGGCAGGGCGATGATGTTGGCGAAATTGAGCGACATGCCCAGCATGTCGGCGGCTTCGAGGCTCAGAATGCCGGCCAGCACGAGCGGTCCCAGCGTCAGCGCGACGTGGGTGGCGTTGCGGAGCGCGACGACCAAAATCGCGAAGATCGCCAGGAAGGAATACAACCCGGCGAGTTCGAACGCGCGCACGACGGTGTCGCCGGCTTCGGCGACGACAATTGGCGCGCCGGTCGCGTTGGGAGCGATTCTCTTTGCCTGTTCCGCGAAGGCGACCATGACCTCGCGGTTGTTGCTGTCGCCCTTGGGGAAGGCTTCGATGCGATAATCGCCCGACGGCGAAATCCAGTCGCTGGCGAGATCGGCGGGGAGAGTGTCCAGGGTCACCCGCTTTGCTCCCAGCGCTTGCCGCGTCTCGCCAAGCAGCTTCTCGAAATCCGCGAAGGCGGCGACGCGCGCGGCTTCCAGCGTGCTCTCGTCGGAACGCGCGAGGGCGTCCAAAACCTCGGCGAAGCGCGCCACGGACGGCGGCGCGTCGCGCCCGCCGCCGCGTTCAAGCAGCGTCTTGGCCGCGGCGCCGAGCGACTTGATCGTTTCGGCGTAGCTCGGCGTCGGCTTGATCTTCGGGGCGAACACGTCCCGCATCCGGGCGGCCGCGCTTTCGATCAGCGGCAGCTTTTCGTCCTGATCGGCGGGCAACAACGTATCCACCGTGATGACGTGATCGACCTGGGGCAAGGCCGCCATCTTCCCGGCGATATCTCTGGCCGCTTGCAGCGTCGGCGCGAGGATCTCGATCGTGTTCGGCGCCGTTCGCGGATCCTTGGCGAGATCAAGGAAGGTTGCCACGGACTCAACCTTCTGGCTGCGCAAATCCATCGGATTGGAGTCGAAATTCAGGTGGCGCAAATAAGGCGTTCCGAGAAGCGTCATCCCCACGGCTCCGAGGATCACCAGCGCGCGATGATCGAGGATCCAGCGGTCGACATGCGCGAGCACGGCGGTCTGGACCGGAAGCTTTTCCGCGCGGGGGTGCAGAAGCTTGATCGCCGCCGGCAGAAACGTCAGCGTTGTGAAGTAGGCGATGATCATGCCGAAGCCGGCGATCAGCCCGAGTTCCGACACGCCGCGAAAATCGGTCGGCAGGAAGCAGAAAAACCCCGCCAGAAGCGACACCGCCGCCAGCGTCAGCGACCCGCCAATCCCGCGCGTCGCCGCGAGCAGCGAATCGTCGAGGTGATTTTTCAGGGTGATGGTCTTGTAGCGCTCCTCGCGATAGCGCGTCGCGAATTGAATGCCGAAATCGACTCCAAGACCGATGAACAGCGCTGCGAAGGCCACCGAGATCAAATTGAAGCGGCCGATCAGGACGATGCCGAGTCCCGCCGTGAGCGCGAGGCCGGCTATCAAGGTGGCGAGCACGGCGAGAATAAGCTTGGGCGAACGCAGGGCCGCGAACAGAATCAGCGTCACGATTCCCAAGGTGATCGAAAGGTTGACTTCCATGTTTTCGGAAATCGTGCCGAATTCCTCGTCGGCGAGCGGCACTTGTCCAGTTAATCGCAGCGTGACGCCTCGGTCCTTGGTGAGCTTCAGATCCGCCGCGGTTTTGCGCACCAGTTCGATCGCGTCGCCGCCGGGCTGCAACGCCGAATAGTCGATAATCGGCTTGATGAGGACGATGCGGCGTGGGTCGAGCGGCGCCGGATCCGGCGATTGCTTGGCGCCGGCGGCGAGCAGTTTTTCCCAGGAAACGGTCGCTGGCTCCCCCGCCAGAACGAGTTCGAAGGCGTCGGACAATTGGTCGAGCCCGGCGCTGAACATCGCGAGGCCGCGCTTGCTGCCGCCGATCTGCCGTTGATTGTCGAGCATTACGTTGGCGAGGCCGCGCAGGCTGGGGTCCTCGGCGAGCGAGCGCAGAACGTCGTGCTCGCCGCCCAACGTTCCGACGATATGCTGGATCTCCGGCACGCTCAGGAACAACAGCCCATTGGCGCGGAAGAACTCATTGTCGTCGGGGCGCCACGCGCGCGAGATCATCGGCGCGCCCTGGAGCGCGTCGTTCAGACGTTTGGCGGCGTCCTCGGCTTTCTCCGGCGTCGCGCCGTCGATTACCGCGACGATCAAATCGTCAAGTTGGGGAAAGGCCTTGTAGAGCGCGGCTTCGTTCTTGCGCCATGGAATGTCCGGCGAGAATAGATGGCTGGTGTCGGTGTCGATGGCGAATCGAGTCGCGGTGAAGTAGGCGCCGCCGCCCGTCAGCGTCAGCGTCGCCAACACCACGAGCCAAGGCCAGCGCAGACATAACCCCACCAGCTTTTCAAGCATCAAGCTTTTCCTGGAACCTGGCGGCGCTCTTTTGACGAGTTGTTTTCTTCCGTCACAGCCGCTTCTTGAAATTCTTATACAAGCCGAACCTCGCCACTCCAAGGCGCTTCGGGCGTTTTGCGTGATTCAAGGTTACGGATCGCCGGCGGGCGTTCGTTTGGTCGCGAGGTGAGTCGACCCGTCATGTCGACTAAGCTTCGTTGCGGAAGGGCCGCCCGGCCGCCTCATTTTTCTGGGTCGGCGGCGCGGAGCCCTTTGTCCAGCGCGCCAACCGACACTTTTTTCGGCGTTTCCTTGCCTGCATGGTCGGAGCCGCTTTTGGCGGCGTTGGTCTTGCCGGATTCCGAGGATTCCGGCTCCTTATGCAGGCCGAGCCATCCGCTCGAGCTTTTGCCGTGGGTCGCGGGGCCTCCCGCGAGCGCGGACAGTTTCGCCGCCTCGTCGGGCGTCGCGGTTTCGGCATTCGCCGCAGCCACCGTGTCGCCGCCTTTCGGCTGCTTGGCGCCGGGCTTTTGGGCCGAGGCGACGCGCGTCGCGGCCTTGCCCTTGATCGCGCGCTCTTCGAGCACGACCTCGGTCGGCGGCACCAGCGCCTCCGGCCGGCTCACATCGGCGACGCGCGCGGTGAAGGCGGGATGCTGTCCGCCGTCCTGATAGACGAGTCGAATCGGCTTTACCCCGCTGGCCGCGAGTTCGGCGATTTTGGCGTCGTCCTTGGCCTGTTTCTCCGCGACCAGCGCGGCGATCTCGGGATCGCGCTTGAGCGGCGGGCAGGCCCGCTCGGGGTCGAGTCGCTGGCCGCCCGCGGCCGCGGCGTCGAAAACATAGCGCTTGCCGCAAACCGCGACTTGCGGCTCCCGTTTCGTGACCTCGAAATGGTCGTTGCCTTCCTTGAGCTGTTTCCAGAAGGCGATGTTGGGATCGAGCCGATGCCTGGCGAGATTTTCCACCGTCATGTGGAATGGATAGGACTGCATTTGCACGGCGTTCTGTCCGGCGTTGAGCGAGGTGCGGACAATCGCGTAGATCTCGCCGATCTGCTGGTCGGTCATCGAGAAACAGCCCATCGACGAGCAGACGCCGTGCACCATGATGGTGCCGCCGGTGTGCCCCAGCGCGCGGTCATAGGCGTTGGGATAGCCAACGTTGAAGGAGAGATAATAGCTCGAATTGGGATTCAGCTGGCCCGGATTGATCGTATAAAAGCCCTCGGGAACCTGCCGGTCGCCTTCGCGGGTCTTGGGGCCGAGTTGGCCGGACCATCGGCACATCGGATAGGTCTTGACGTGGACGTAGCTCCCGTCGGGGCGCATTTTCCACACCTCCATCTCCGCTTCCTTTTTATAGGCGCGGATGAGCGTCGGGGCCTCCTTCGTGGTCCCGGCCTTCTCCATCAACGCCAGGGTTTCGTGAGGGATCGGCGCGAGCGAGCGATGCGCCAGCGAGCCGTCGTCATCGCAGGCGGCGAGCGTGAGCGCGGAAGCGATGACGCCGAGGCGGGCGATATTCTGGAAGGCGCGACGCGAAAACATGAAGACTCCGCTCCTGGGCGAGTTCCGGAAGGTGATACGGGCCTGTCAGCGAAACTCGTTCCATTTTATATCTGGAGCGATGCCCTATCGCTCGTGTGAGCCCGCGCGGGCGGAAGGCGCGCCCGGCAAGTCTGGCTTTTCGGGTGTGAATGTATCATAAACCATAGCATCCACCCGAAAATGCTCACACTACGGTAACCAAAAGATTGAGACGAGACCGTGGCCGTCAGTAGCGGCCGATCGTCGCGTCAGGAGGCGCCGCGCGCGTGCCGCGCGTGCCGTACCGGTTGAAACTAAAGGGAGTATTTAGTTTGTGACGCCGCCGGACGGCTAAATCTTGCGCCCGATCGCGATGAATTTATCGGCGCGTAGGTTAATGATTTGTTCCCGCGAGAGCGTGGAGAGGCTCGATAGCTCATGGCGAATCGCCTCGCCGACCGCCGCGATGGCCGCTTCGGCGTCGCGATGCGCGCCGCCAGCGGGCTCGGAAATGATCAAGTCGATGATGCCGAATTTGAGCAGATCCTGGGCGGTGATTTTCATGCTGGTCGCCGCGTCCTGGGCCTTGCTGGCGTCGCGCCACAGAATCGAGGCCGAGGCCTCGGGGGAGGCGACGGTGTAGACCGCGTGCTCCAGCATCAGCACCTTGTTGCTGGCGGCGATGGCGATGGCGCCGCCCGATCCGCCCTCGCCGACGATCACCGCAACATTGGGAACGCCCAGCGACAGTGAGATGTCGGTCGAGCGGGCGATGGCCTCGGCCTGGCCGCGCTCCTCGGCGTCGACCCCGGGAAAGGCGCCGGCGGTGTCGACCAGCGAGACGACGGGCAGGCCGAAGCGGTCGGCCATCTCCATCAGCCGCGCGGCCTTGCGGTAGCCTTCAGGGCGCGCCATGCCCCAGTTGTGGCGGACGCGGCTTTGCGTGTCGGAGCCTTTCTCTTGCCCGATGACGCAGATGGGCTGACCTTTGAATCGGCCGAATCCGGCGACGATGGCCTCGTCTTCGCCAAAGGCTCGGTCGCCGGCCAGCGGGGTGAAATCGGTCAGGAGCTGGCGCGCGTAGTCCGAGAAATGCGGGCGTTCCGGATGCCGCGCCACCAGAATCTTCTGAGCGGGCGTCAGCGCCCCATAGAGATCCGCGAGCGCCTTGGCGGCTTTCGCCTCGAGTTTGTTCAGTTCGTCGGCGATGGAGACCGCGTCGCCCTGGCTGGCGAGCTGCCGCAGCTCCTCGACCTTTGTTTCCAATTCGGCGACCGGTTTTTCGAAGTCGAGATATGAGCGCATGGGGAGTTATATTTTCCTCGAATTGAGTCCGGCCTCGTCGCGGCGCGCGGAAACTGGCGTCATCATCAAGGGAAGTCAAGGCGCGGGGTTTGGCGGGGCGCTCGCGCCGCCGACTATTGCGTCCGCCCCCGCGACGCACGATCTTGCCGTTCGCGCGACTCGGGCGCGCGGAGGACCTTCGATGGCGGGCGTTTTGGAGAAGAAAGCGGCGACGCGCCTGAACACGGTGATCGTCGGTTATTTCGTCGCCGTCGTGGCTGCGGCGAGCGCGGGACTGACGCTTTTCCTGGTCCACGGCGTCGTCATGATCCACGAGATCGGACACGACGTCTCGCCGGCGCCGTTGAAAATCGGGTTTTTGGCGGCGATCTTTTTCTTCGCCTGTCTTGTCACTTTCGCTGGCGGGCTTTTGCCTTTCGCCGCGATGTTGTGGAAGGCGGAGCGCTCGAAAGCGCGGGGGCCTCGGCTTTACGCCTTCGTCTGCGGAGCCGGCTGTCTTGTTGAATTCCTTCTTGTCGTCGTCCCCGCTTCGATAGGCAATGTTTTTTTCACGGCGCAATCGGCGTTGTTAGGGGCGCTTTGGTTCGCGTTTTCCGGCGCCGCCGGCGGCCTCGCCTACTGGTTTTACGCGCGCGGCCGCCCGCCGATGTCGAACTGGACCGATTGACCTATCGTGCCGGGTCGATCCGATAGGTCTGATGGCAGCCGACGCAGGCGTCGATATTCCGCGCGAGACGCGCGTTAAGCGCCGGGGTGCTCTCGCCCGTCTCGGTCGCGTTCGCGAGATCGCCGAAACTGGCGTGCATGGCCATCCCCGCTTGTTTGAAGTCGAGTGGCAGCTTCGCCATCAGACCGAGCGGCATCGTCTTGTCGCCGTGGCTGCTCGCGGCTCGCGCCGCGGCCATTGCGCCGGCGCGGTCGTCCGTGGCCAGCGCCTGGGTGATCCTTTGCAAGGAGACCAGCATTTCCCGCATCTCCGCGAGCACGAAATCGCGTTCGCCGGGGGCGAGAAGGATCGCCAGACGCCCGTCGGAGGCTGGCGCGGTGTTTCCGCGCACGAAAAACACGCCTGCCGCGGCGACGGTCAGAAGCCAAAGGACGATGGCGGCGAGAGCGATTTTGTTCGGCATGACGGCGGCGACCCCGCGGCGCTTCGAGTTGAGCGGCGGAGTTTATGTTACCCTGTGGTCGGACTGATCGCCAGCATCGAAAGCGCTTGTTCGCGGAATCGGACGGCCGCTCGATTTTTTCGCGGGAGCGCGTATGACCACCGCAAGGATTTCTCGCCTCGCAGCCTTATTCTTCGTCGCCTGGCTGGGCGACGCCAGAAGTTTCGCGCAGGATTGTCCCGATCAGACCCAGACCGGGCTCAACCAGTGCGCGGCGGACGCCTACGCCAAGGCCGACGAGGCGCTTAACCGCGCCTATAGGGAGATCGCCCAGAAGCTAAAGGGTCAAGATCCGGCGGCGGGGTTGCTCGTGAAGACGCAAAAAAGCTGGCTGGCCTTCCGCGATTCCGAATGCGCTTTTTCCAGCTCTAGCGTCATCGGCGGGAGCATATACCCCATGATCTATTCGGGATGCCTCGAGGCGCTCACGGTAGAGCGCACGAAACAGCTGCGAAACTATTTGAAATGTGAAGAGGGCGATTTGTCTTGTCCGGTTCCGCGAGGCTGAGAAAGACCTTGGGATTCACGATCGTCGATCGGCGCGCCGCGAGCCTTGCCGCAAACCGCGGCCGCGACGCGCGTTTCACTCCCGGACCGACGCGTCCCGCCGCTGGATTATAGCGGCGTCGCGCCAACGATTTGTCAGTGGCGGGCTCGCAGGGAGCGTCATTCCGGTCTGCCGGGTTTCGCCTTCTCCGGGGGATGTGGAGCCGCCGGTTGCGCGGGATGCTGAGTTGGTTGCCGCGGAGGATGCGGAGCTGGCGGTTGCGCGGGATGCGGAACCTGCTGTTCCAGGGGATGTGGAGCCTGTTGCTCGGCGGGGCGCGGCGCTGGCGGCGGCGCGGGGCGCGGAGCCCGAGGCCTGCTCGCGTCTGGAGTCGCCGCGGGTTCGGACGGACGCTTCGGCTCAACGACGGCTCTGGGCGGCGCTTTCGTCGCCGGAGCTTTCTCGGCGGGGGGAGCTTCGGTTGTCGGCGCGCCAGCCGCTTTCGCCTTGACCACGTCGGGACCTGTCAGTCCACCGGGGCGAGGCGTCGCCGCGACCGGCGGCTTTCCACGATTCGTCGCCGCGAAGGAAGTGGCGCTCAGGCTCGCCGCGCGTCTATGTTCGATCTGTAGATTGGTGGGTTTGTCGTGGGGCTCCCTCGCGGCGGCTTCCTCCTCAGCGGTCGGCTTCGCCGCGGTTCCCCCCGGGCCTCCGTTGAAGCTGGCGCGATTGGCGGTCGCATTGTTCACCACGACGGTTTCGCTGTAAACGTTCGTGATGTTTGTATTGGCGATATTGTTGACCGATCTGTTGTAGAAAAACGCGCCGTTGCTCCAATGACCGCCGCGGTAGCCGGAGCCGCCGAAACCGTATCCATAATTGATTCCGCCATAAAACCCGACGTGCGGTCCCCAGTAACCCTGGCTGAACACGTAGACGCCGTTGACGAAGGCCCAATACGCGGGTGTCCAAAGCACACCGGGGCGCGGCGGCTCGATCCAGGCGCCGGGCACCCAGTAATAGTCCTCATTGTTCCAGGCCCAATATCCCGGCGTCCACAGATAGCCTGCAGCGGGGATGGGCGGTTGATCGTAAACCGGCAGTGGCGGCGGCGGTTCTTCCGAACGGATGCCCGCGCTGGCGCACGAGCATGATTGCGCCGCCGCGGAACTCGCGGACATCGCGGTGGCGGAGGCCGCGAGCAGGATGGCGATGATCGCGGGACGTAAATGTCGCATGCGGCGGTCCTCGTTGTTTGGCGCGGTCCGCGCCGCCGCGGAGACGCTCGTGGCCCGCGATGTCACCTACAATTCACGCTTTGGCGCTGAACAACGAGTGAACGGACATGGAGACGGCCAAAGCCGGACAATCTCAGTTGCGTCCAAATCCGCGCCTGCCCATCAATATATTGCAAACGTAGCCGCGAAACGGGCTTTTCTTCCGATCCGCGTCGCATTTCATCTGGATGGCGGATTTGTGCGGGGCAACGTCTCCGTGCGAAACTGTCGCGTCGAGGAGTCGGAGCGCCTTTCGCTCCTCCGGAGCTTATGGTTCGACCGAAAAGGTGGCGACGCGAACATGCCTCAACCCAATTGCGAACCTTCAAGCCGCTTCCTCAAGACCACCGACGGCTTGCGCCTTCACTATCTCGATTATCCCGGCGCCGGCGCGCCAATCGTTTGCATTCCCGGCTTGACGCGTCCCGCCGACGATTTCGCGCGCCTCGCGGAGGCGCTCGCTCGCGAGGGGCGGCGCGTGCTGGCGATGGATTATCGCGGGCGGGGCGAGTCGCAATGGGACGAGGATTGGCGCCATTACGACCTCGACGTGGAGCGGGACGACATTTTGCGCGCGCTCGCGCACGCGGGAGTTGATAGCGCGGTGTTCGTCGGCACGTCGCGCGGCGGGCTGCACACGATGCGCCTCGCGCAAAGCCAGCCCGGCCTGGTGCGCGCGGCGGTGCTCAACGACATCGGCCCGTCGATCAATCTTTCCGGCTTGCTCGGCATCAAGCGCTATGTCGGCAAATTGCCGCCGCTCAATTCGATGGCCGACGCCATTGGCCTGATGCGCCTGACCGCCGGCGCGACCTTTGCTTCCGTGAGCCGGGAGGAATGGGAAATTTACGCCAGACACACCTTCGTTATGAAGGATGGCGCGATTGCATTGCGCTATGACCCCGCGCTCGCGCATACGCTCGACGACGTGACGCTCGATATGGCTCCCTATGATTTCTGGGAGCCGTTCGACGCGCTCGCGCGGCATCCCATTCTAACGCTGCGCGGCGAAAACTCGGACATCCTGACGCCGGAAATCCTCGCGAGAATGGCGGAGCGCGCGCCGACGATGGAGCAACATCTCGTCGCGGGGCAGGGCCACGCGCCGCTGCTTCTGGACGCGCCGACGATTGGCCGCGTCGTGGAGTTCATCTTGCGCGTTTGATGAGGGCGTCAGGCGGCCGCTTCGTCCGAGAGCGGATGAAGATCGCGCACCATGGCCCGCATCCGTTCGTCGAGCACATGGGTGTAGATTTGCGTCGTCGAAATATCCGCGTGGCCGAGCAGTTCCTGCACCACGCGCAGGTCGGCGCCGTTTTGCAGAAGGTGGCTGGCGAAGGCGTGACGCAGCGCGTGCGGATGGATATCGCTCGCCGCGATCCCCGCCGCGATGGCGGCGGTCTTCAGGTCGCGCGCGAAAGCCTGCCGTGTCATGTGGCCGCTTTCGCCATCCGAGGGAAACAGAAAGGGCGAGGCCGCCAGCGCCGGCGACTTCGCCTCCAGCAGCGCGCGATAGGCGAGAAGCGCCTTTTTCGCGTGCGTCGTCAGCGGGACGATCCGCTCGCGTCCGCCCTTGCCCTTGATCGCGATGAAGGGATCGCGCGCCCGCGCCGCGCCCTTGGGCAGCGACACCAACTCGCTGACACGCAGGCCGGTGGCGTAGAGGGTCTCCAGCAGCGCATACATGCGCGCCGCCCGCATGCGGTCGCCGAGCGGCCGCGTCTCGTCATCGAGGCCCTCCCGCGAAACGCGCAGCAGGCCATCGACCTCGCCGATCGACAACACGCCGGGCGCGTTCCTGACGCGGCGCGGCCCCTCCAGCGCGGCGGCCGGGTCGTCGGCGCGGTGGCGGTCGACGTAGAGAAATTTGTGGAATTGCCGCAGCGCCGAAACGCGGCGGGCCATCGTCGCGCTCGACATGCCGCGCGTCTGGAGCGAGGACAGATAGTCGCGCAGGCTGTCGGTCGTGGCGAGCGCCGGCTCGGAATGGGCGCGCGCGAGATAGTCGATGTAGTCGGAAAGATCGCGCCGATAGGCGTCCTGCGTGTTCTTGGCCGCGCCGCGCTCGGCGGCCAGCATGTCAAGGAAACAATCGAGCTGGCGCAGGGCGCGGGGCGGGGCGGGCATATTCGCCTATTTGTTGAGCCGCGCCGGCGAGATGGTCTGCGTCATCTCGCGCGGCTCCGGCGTCACGAAGTTCACCAGCGCGAGCATCCCGGCGTAGCCGAGCGCCGCCAGAACGCCCACGATGACCAGAAATCGAATCAGACTGGGCACGGAATCGGCCTTTGCGAAAGGGGAGCTTAGCGCCTGCTATCGCGCGAAGCGGAGCCGATTGCAACCATGGCGAATGTGAGGCTTCGTCATCGGACGACGACGCGCGCGCCAATCGCCACGCGCTCATAGAGGTCCGTCACGTCCTCGTTCATCATGCGGATGCAGCCCGAAGAGACGTTCTGGCCGATGGTGTCGGGCTCGTTGGTGCCGTGAATGCGGTACATCGACGACCCCAGATAAAGGGCCCGAGCGCCGAGCGGATTTTCGGGGCCGCCGGGCATGAAGCGCGGCAGGTCGGGGCGGCGCGCCAGCATTTCCGGGGGCGGCGTCCAATCCGGCCATTCCGCCTTGCGGCTGATCGTCTTGACGCCGGACCATTCGAAGCCCGGGCGTCCGACGCCGATGCCATAGCGGATCGCGCGGCCCGAGCTCTTCATATAGTAGAGATATTTGCTGCCCGTATCGATGACGATGGAGCCCGGCGCTCCGCCGGAATAGTCGACTTCGGTGCGCAAATAGAGGGGATTAACCTGGCCGCGCGGTTCCATCTGTCCCGGCTGGGCGACGGCCATGCGTTGGGGCGCCGGCTGGTCGGCGCGCGCCGTGGCATGGCCGCGCCGGGACGGATCGGCGCCCGTCACCAGCATTTCGATGAAGCCGCCGCCGAGCGCGCTATCCCCCGGCTGCTCCATGCCGACCTGTCGATATGGGCTCTCGGCCTCGCGCTGTCCGCCTGAAAAAGCCTCGTTGACGAGGAGAGGCCCGGCCAGCGCGGCGCCGGCCAGGGTCATGGAGAACGACGCGACGGCGGCGGCGACGGCGAGCGAGGACGCGAAGGGATTATACGACATGGAGGCATACCGAGTTGGCGCGCCGCGAGGCAGGAACGGCGTCGCCTGGAAGATATCCGGTAGGATAGTCCGTAAATTTTTAGCGTAAATCTAAAGCATTCGCAGTGGTTATCGAAAAGAAAATTGGTTAGTTTGCTTGGTGATGATTTCCCAAATATTTTTGGTGAAAGATTGATTAACAGTCGGCGCCGAAACTCATCAAATCCGGCGCGGCGCGTCGGTTATAGGTTCCGATATTGATTGAAATTTTCCGCGTTCAATCCCCTGTGACGCGCCGCCAGATAGAGGTCGACATCCGCGGTAAGCAACGTATGAGATTCGGTCGCCAAGTGCAGGAGCGCCGCATCGGCGAGACCGAGGCGGATGAATTCGGGCGGAGACGCCGCTGCTTCGCTTTCTATAAAGCGCTCTTCCGTTTCAGCGGCCTTGATCAGCGCGGCGAGGACACAATATATTTCGGTCCGCGCGGGTTCCGCGATATATCCGGCGAGATTTGATGTTTCGGTGAGCGTGTTTGGCGTTAGAATGATCTTTCTCGCGCCAGATATTATATTTAAGAGTAATATATAATCTTCTTCAGTATAGGCTTGGAGTCGTTTGTGTTTGCGGATGCAGTTTGGCGAAGCCAGCCCGACGATCCACAACAGTAGGAGATTGGCGTCGACGATGATCGTCACATGGCGCCTTCCCGGCTCTGCACCGCGACCACGGAGCCGGTTTTGTCGGAGATGCGGACGATCTTATACGACCTTCGCGGATAAGACTTAATTAGTCGTCCGTGAAGAACGCCATTCACGCGGCGACGGGGTGATT
>JBAUVQ010000163.1:0-25098 GCA_049583305.1 Methylocystis sp. | reverse complement strand
GCCTAGGCCGTTCGCCGGGCGACACCGCCACGTCGAACAGATCACAGTCGGCGGGAAGCTGCGCCAGCACGGGTTCGAGCTGCTCGCGCAATATTTCCAGGCGCGCGATCTCCGCTCCCCTCAGATCCGCGAGGACGCCGGAGCGAGCGGCGTTGTCGATGCGAGCCCGGCGCAGAGCCGCCGACAGACTGCTCACGCGCTGCTCGATGCTTTGGGGCGCGGCTGCGACGCGCGGCGCGGAACCTAAAACGCCCCCTGGCGTTTCCGGCTTCGGCGGCCCCGCTCCGACGCCGATCCGAGCCGGCCCGGGCGGGAAACCGCCATCGCGTCCGGTGTCTTCCTTATCCGCCACTTTTGTCCGCTCACTGAAAACGCGCGGGTTTACGCTTTTTTCATTATAGACGTTTCCAAGGCCCGTGCGAAGAGGCGGCCGGCGAGCGTCGCTTGCTTATGCGAGGAGTCGACTTTTTCGACGCCTTCCGGCAAACCAATCACAAAAATGCCTTTGATTCTGGCTCAAAAGAACCTGCGTCCATCGCGAATCGGGCGCGTTTAAGGGAATATTATGGCCGCGATCGATGTTGGATTGGAATCGAAGGGCCGGGGATTTGGCCGATTGATCCTGGGCGCCGCGCTGTTGGCCGCGGCGGTCGTCGAGGGCGCTCATGGAGGAACCGAAGCGTTGCTGGCCGGCGCCGCGGCCGCCTGCGCGCCGCTCCTGCTCACGCCGCGTCGCGGAGCGTCCGCCTTGGGCGCCGAGCGCCTGTTGGTCGCCGCCGATTTTTTCGCCGTCGCCGCTCTGGCCGCTCTATGCGATCCGGCGGGCGTGCTGTGGCGCGCGCCGACGTCGCTTCAAAATATCTTTCTGCTGACCCCTGGCGGCGCTGGAACGGCGATCTTTCTGTATCTGACCGGAGCGGTCGCGCTCAAGGGGCGCTCGCCGCTGGCCATTCGGGCGGCGCTAATTTCGCTGCCCTTTCTGTTTTGTTTGCTCGTCGCCCTTGGTTCATCCGTCGTGACCGAATTGGGGCGGGCGGCGCTTTTGGGCTTCGACGCTCCGGATTTCGTAAAGATTATCGCCGGGCGGGCGCTCGTGCTGTTTCTGCTCAACGAAGCGGTCGTCGTGGGCGCCCCGCTGGCGCTTGGCCGATTCCTCCCGCGCGAGTGGCGCCCGCATGGCGTTCTGTTTCTCGCCGCGCTGTTCGCCGCCGTGACGCCCAATATCGCCAGCGCCGTGTCCTTCTTTATCGCGCCGAACGCGCCGGCTCCGCTCACACAGATCGGGGCGGCGCTGGCCGCGGCGGCGGCGCAGGCCGGCCTTTGGGGCGAGACCTATCTCGTCACCCAATCGCTGGCGGGCCTGCTCGGCGGATCGGCCTCGCTTTCGGTCATCGTTTTCGGCGACTGGCGCAACGGCGCCGAGAAAGGCGTCGTCTATGGCCTTGTATTCATGGGATTGCTGCTCAGCGCGCATCTCATCCTCG
Source organism: Methylocystis sp. (assembly GCA_049583305.1). Taxonomy (GTDB): domain Bacteria; phylum Pseudomonadota; class Alphaproteobacteria; order Rhizobiales; family Beijerinckiaceae; genus Methylocystis. The sequence continues at coordinate 23,614 of JBAUVQ010000163.1, read as the reverse complement.
GATTTCCCCCAGCGGTCGCGGTGATCGTCGGGTCGGGCCCGCTGGGCGCGGCTCTGCTCGGCGCGCTGCTGTATCCGTTGGCGCGCGTGATCGTGGAGAGCACCGATTCGACGCCGCCGTTTTTCGGGAGGCTCGAAGACGCCTACGCCAGACAGTCCAATTACGCGCGCGGCGTTGTCGCCGGCGTCGGAGCCTGGCTCGGTTTTTATCTCGGCCTGCCGGACTGGAGCGGGTTCGATCGATTCTTGTTCGGCGGCGCGGTTGGGATTTTGGCTTTCGCCGGCGTCGACGCGGCGGTCGACGCCCTGGAATTGCGGCGGGGTCGCCGGCAGCATTTGCGCTCCTGGCGCGTCTATGCGCTCGGAGCCATGCTTGGCGGCGTCGTGGCCGGCGCGATCGCGTGGTATCTCGACGCCGGCCAGATCGGCACCATCGTCTCTAAATTCCAGGCCTATGTTTCACTCGACTATCGCGCCGATGGTCGGCCGGTGAACGCCTATATCATCCGCCCGCTGTTCTCGAAATGGGGCGCGACGGATCTCGGCATGGCCGACGGCGGCGCGCGCGTTTTTTATGACGAGTCCCTCTCGGGCGTCATTCAATGGGTATTCGCGGCGCCGCTGTTCTCGATCAATCTTTTTTTCCTCACCGCGCTCATTCAGCGCAGCCTCAAGCCGCTGCGACAGCTCGCTAGCGTGGAGGGTCTCGACCTACTCATCGAGAACGCGGTGCGCGTGTTGCGCTGGGGTCTTTGGATGGCTCCGGTCATCTATTCCTTCCTCAAGGCGGCGCCCGACCCAACCTGGTACAACCAGGACGGTCTGGTTCGCACCGCCGTCGCGACCGGGTTGAACTCGACGTTGCCCGACAATGAATTCCGGCAGTGGAGTCTCGACATCTTCACCGCGCTTCTGGCCTTCGACGCGCTACGAGTGCTGATCTGGTTCGACCATATGGGGCTGCGCGTCGCGACGCTCGTCAATCTCTCATTCATCGGTGGCGACATCGCCGACGAGAAAGCCGCGCGCTTCCTCGGCAAGGCTCAGGTCAGCCGCGCCATTCCCGAGGGCATCAGGCGTTTCGGCACCTGGGCGCCCTTGCTGCTGCCATTTTTCATTCCGCGCGGCGCCGAGTGGGACAAGGCCTGGACCGGCGCCGAACAGATGGCGACGATGCGGCCGCCGGCCTACCTCTATCTCATCAACGGTTATCTGATTTACATCGGCGTGCTGGCGTTGGCGCTTATTGTTTTCCTGCTGATGCAACTCGCGCGCGCCAGCAAGACGCCCTTGGTTGGCGTCATCACCGGCGCCGGCGGCGCTCCGGGATCGCGTCCGCTGCGTCTCGCCAACGGTTTGATGACGAGCGAATGGTTCGAGGACGGGCAGGGCGCGACCCGCATCGAGGGCGTCGCGCGCGGCGGTCCGCCGATCGATCTGACGCGTCGTCCCGACGATCACGCGCATCCGCGCGGCCGATTTCTATTCCTGCGCGAGGACGGCGGCCAGCTATGGTCGCTCGGCGAGGCTCCCACGTGCGGCGTCGGCGCCAAGACGACGCTGTCCAGCGAGGGCGAAAATCGTCTGTTTTTCCAGTGCCGCCAACAAGGCTTCGACGTCGAGGCGCATGTCGCTCTCGCCTCCAATGAAGCGGTGGAGACGACTCGGCTGCGGCTGATCAACCTCGAACAACGCGATCGCAAGGTCGTCGTCGCTTCGATGCGCGAATGGGTGCTGAACGAAACCGGCGTCGAACAACGCGACGCAGCCTATAACGCCATTCACGTCGGCACCTGGTTCGTGCGTTCGCTTGGCGCGGTGTTCGCGCAAAACCGCCTGCTGAAGGGCGGCGCGCGCAGGCGGGCGGATCGGCGGCTTTCACCGGAAATCGGCTTCCACGCCATCGGCGCCGCGGAAGGAACGTCGATCACGCTGAAGGGCTACGAGGACGTGAAGTCGCGTTTCTATGGCCTCGGACCCACCAATGCTCCGGACAGCCTGCTCGGTCTCGGCGCCCCGCGCGCGCCCGATGACGAAGGGCTGCTTTACGGCTTCGAGCCCTGCGCCAGTCTGAACGTCGAGATCGACGTGCCGGCGGGCGGCGTCGCGGAGATCGTAATTCTCGACGGTTGGGCTCGCGACATGGGCGTCGCCACGGAGACCGTCGCCCGCCGACTCGGCATGGCGCCCGTCGCGCCGGCGATACTCGACCGCGTGCTTTCGCGCCGCCGCGCATTGCTCGCGCCGCCCACGCCCAAAGAGCATCGCTTCGCGTTCTCGACCGACGGGCGGGCGCTCGTCACGACGAACGGCACGCCGCGTCCTTTCGCGCATGTGATCGCCAATTCGCTTGGCGCCGGCGCCGTGCTCACCAATGACGGCGATATTTTCTCCTTCAGCGGCAATTCGCGGCTCAACAGCTTCACGCCGTTTCGCTTAGGCGAAGGCCGCATGGCGCCAGCCGGGCAGGCGATTTATGTCTACGATCTCGCGCGCAAGGACGCCTTTACCGCCACCTTCGTGCCGCTGCGGCGCCGCGACGCCGAATACGACGTGACCTACGAGCCGGGCGTCGCGACCTTCCGGTCGCGGCGCGACGGACTCGAGTTGGAGCTTACGGTCTTCGTCTCCAAGGACTTGCCCGTGGAATTCAAGTTGCTGCGCATCCGTAACAAATGCGATCACGAGCGCCTGCTGGAGATAGCGCCGATGATGGAGATCATCCTCGGCGAGACGCCGAACGATAGTCTGGGCTCGATCGAGACGGCGACCGACGAGGATTCGAAGGCGCTCTATTTCCGTAACAAGCGCAACGACTTCGTGAAGGGCTGGGCCTTTGTTTCGACCTCGCTCGACGCCGAATTCGCGGAAACGTCGCGGCGCCGGTTTCTGGGGCATGTTGGCCGCGATCCCGCGCTGCCTTACATGGTCGAGCACGGCCATCCCGACGCCGGCGCGCCCGCGCATGAGCGCAAGGTCGCGGCTTTCTGCGGCTCCATCGACGTGGCGGCCGGCGACGAGGCGCTGGTTGTGTTGGCGCATGGCCAGACCGGTTCTCTCGAGGACGCCAGACGGCTGGCGGCGCTGACCCGCGATCCGGACTTCGCGCAAGCCGCGCTAGCCGACAGCCGCGCCGAGTGGGACGCCCTGACCTCCGTATTGCGCATCAAGACCAACCAGCCCGAGTTCGATCGCATGGTCAACGACTGGCTGCCCTATCAACTGCTGGCGTCGCGTCTTTGGGGCCGCACTGGCCCGGCGCAACGCTCCGGCGCGACCGGCTATCGCGATCAGTTGCAGGATGTGATTCCGCTCATCCTTCTGGACCCTTCTCGCGCCCGCGCGCAGATTTTGCTCCATGCCGCGCATCAGTTCTTCGAGGGCGACGCGGTCAAATGGTGGCATCGGGCGCCGAACGGCGGCACCGGACTCGGCGACCGCACTCACGCCTCCGACCCGCATCTATGGCTGCCCTATGTTGCGCTACGCTACGTCAAGGGGACCGGCGACGCCGCGATCCTCGATTGCGTGGAGCCGTTTCTCGAAGCGCCGCCGGTTCCCAAGGGTCAGGAGGGCGAGGCGACGGTGCCGCTCACCTCGCGCGACAAGGATACGCTGCTTGGCCATTGCGCGCGGGCGATAGATTACACGCTGGCGCGTTTTGGCGGCCACGGCCTGCCGCTGATGGGAACGGGCGACTGGGACGACGGCATGGATCATGTCGGCGCCGGCGGCCGCGGCGAGAGCGCGTGGATGGGCTTTTTCCTGCACGGAATTTTGCTCGACATCGCGCCGCTGTTCGAATTGAAGAACGACGCCGCGCGAGCCAAGCGCTATCGCGACGAGGCTTCAAAACTTCGCGCCGCGCTTGCTCAGTGCTGGCGCGGCGACCGCTATTTGCGCGCCTTCGCCGACGACGGGCGCGAATTGACGCCGATGAGCGCGATGACGGCGTCCTGGCCCGTGCTGTCCGGCGCCGTCGACGCCGCGCGCGGTCGCGAGACCATTGAAAACGCGTTGAAAGTTCTGGCGCGGCCGGATCGCATCCTGCTCGTCACGCCGCCCTATAATGAACATTCGCGCCCCTATCCCGGGCGCAGCGCGGAATATCCGCCGGGCGTGCGCGAGAACGGCGGGCAGTATTCGCACGGCGTGTCCTGGTTCGTTGACGCTCTGTCGAAGCTCGCCGCCGAGGCGAAAGCGCGGGGCGAGGGCGCGGCGGCGGAAGAGCTATTCGCGACGGCCTATCAAAGCTGGATCGCGATCTCGCCGCTCTCCAAACTGACGACGCCGGAGAAAGCCGACATCTACGGCTTGCCGCCTCATCAGCAACCCGCCGATGTCTATGAGGGCGAAGGTTACGAGGGACGCGGCGGCTGGGCCTGGTACACGGGCTCGGCGGCGCGGATGATTTCGGCGGCCTACGAATTGCTCGGTCTCGAACTGGAGAATGGCGAGTTGAAACCGCGCGCCGACGCCTTCGAACCGAAAGGGGAGTTGAGGCTCGAAAGCGCGATTTATAAGGGCAAAACCTTTCGAGCCGACGCGGCGGCAACGACGACGTAAGGGGCGGAGTGATGAGTTTTGTGGAAAAGATTGCCAAAAAGTTAATTTAATCTAGACTTGCGGCATTATCGCGCGTCGTCGCGTCATGCGTTGAGTGGCTCAGTGTCCAAGAGCGTTAAATTTATTTTTGTGGCCATTGCCGTTCTCGCGGGCTCGGCGGCGCGCGCCGGAGCCCTGCTTTTCCCCGAAGGCGAGGGTCAGTTGATCCTGACGACGACGTTCGCCGATGCGCGCGACGCGTACGATTCCGGGGGCAGGCTGATAAGAACGCCTTCCTACAGCAAATTCGAAGCGGACGGATATCTCGAATATGGGGCCAAGGAATGGTTGACCTTGGTCGCTCAAGGCGGCGCCATGGATTTCCAGGGCTCCAACGGCGCGTTCGCGCCTCTTTCCACATCGCCGGCGCCGCGATACGCTGGGCTCGGGCTTGGCGGGCTCGGCGCCAGGGTCCCTCTCGGCGAGATCGGCGGCTTTTACTTCTCGCTGGAGGGAGATCTCCGCGGCGCGTCGCGCGTCGCGCAAACCTACCTCGATATGCGAGACTTCCTCCAGGTCGACGCGCGTCTGCAAATGTTTCGCTCGTTCGACGCCTGGGGCTTGCCGGCGTTCCTCGACGCGCAACTCGGCTATCGAACGCGCGGCCAGAGCGGCGACGAGATCCGCGCGGATATGACGTTGGGCGTGCGCCCGCGAACCGATGTATTGTTGATGGCGCAAAGTTTTAGCGCCATCGCGCCGTGGCCAGGCTCGGCGAGCAGCTACGTCGCGCAAAAGTTTCAGATTAGCGGCGTCTACGACCTGAACCGAAGACTGTCGCTGCAACTCGGATTGGTGTACGCGCCTATCGGCATGCATTCGCCAGCGGAACGTGGAATCGTCAGCGCGCTCTGGGCGCGATTTTGAGCGAGGGCTGTCGCTCCAGCTAAAGCGCCGTCGTCAACCGCGTAAGCCAGACGGGAGAGGCTTCAACGAGGCGGGCCTCTAAGTCTTTGTCGAGTCCCGTGACGATCGACGCGCCGACGACGATCAGCAAAACTCCGAGGGCTTGTTTGACGCGCTTGCCGCCGTCCAGCAGCGCGTCACGCTTGCTTGACAGATACCGCCGCGACAAAGAACCGAGCAGCAGTAGCGGCAGCGAGGCGCCAAACCCGAAGGCTGTCATGGTCAGAGCGACTTGTTCCATGTTTTCGCCACGCGCGGCCAGGACCGAGGCGGCGCCGAGCGTCGGTCCGACACACGGGCTCCAAACCGCGCCAAGCACGAGTCCGAGGCCTAGCTGACCCAGCGAGCCCGATGCGGGAAATCCGCGAAACGCGTCGTCGATCATGTTGCTCAGAGGCCCGACGGCGGCGGAAAAACGCGCCTGCAAGGGCGGCGCGGTCAAAACAATCCCGAATAGAATCATCAAGACCGCGGAGCCAAGGCGAAACACGGAGCCGTCCAGCCCGATCGCGAATCCGATCGTGGCGACGAACAGGCCGATGACGACGAACGACAGCGCGACGCCCAGCGCGAGCAGGGGAGCGCCTAGCCTGTGTTTCGCCGCCGCCGCGCCGAGCACGAGCGGCAGCAAGGGCAGCACGCAAGGCGAGAGGATCGACAAAATCCCCGCGAGCAGGGCGAGGCCAAGGACGCCGAGGCTCATGTTCCGCGCCTCACAGCGCCTTTTCCAACAGCGCGGCTATAGAAGCGGGGTCGGTGTCGCCCACCGAGCGGCCCGTCTCGGTCGCGCCCTTGAACACGATCAAGGTGCTTTGCCGTATCGCCTTGAAGGCGCGCACGACTTCCTTCTGACTATCGAAATCAACGCGGAACACCCTAAGTTTCGAGAATTTATCGGTGTTTTCGAGCTTGTCGAGAATCGGCCTCTGCGCCTTGCAGGTGGGGCACCAGGGGGCGGAAATGTCGACGACGATAGAATCGCCCGCGGCTTGCGCGGCCGCGAAGCCTTCCGCGGTGAACAGCTTTTCGTCCGCCGCGAGGGTGGGCAGGCCAGACGCGAGTATCAACGTGGCGGCGATCAGCGCGCGGCGTGTCGGCATGGGTTGGCTTCTCCTGTATCGCGAGGCGACGTACGACGAGCTTGTTCGCTCGACACGCCTCCAATGTTACATAAATTGGTCGGAAGCGAGACTGGGGCGATGGTCGGAATATACGGAATCATTCTCGCCGGCGGACAGGCTCGCCGACTCGGCGGGGTCGACAAAGGGTTGATCCGCGTAGGCGGCGAGGCGATCCTCGCGCGTCTGGCCCGAAGGCTTGGTGACCAATGCGCCGGCCTGGCGGTAAACGCCAATGGCGATCCGACGCGCTTCAAGGACTTTGGCCTGCCAGTCGTAGCCGACGACATCGCGGGATTCGCGGGCCCGCTCGCCGGCGTTTTGGCGGGGATGGATTATGTCGCCGCCAATATCGTGGCGGTTTCCGACATTGTGACGGTCCCCGCTGACACGCCATTCATTCCCGGCGATCTGGTGAAGCGGCTATGGGACGCGCGCACGGCGGCAAACGCGGACATCGCCGTCGCGAGATCGAACGGGCGCGATCATCACGCCATCGCCTTGTGGCCCGTGGCGTTGCGCGCCGATCTGCGCCGCGCGCTGGAGGAGGAGGCGCGCAAGGTGGCGGCGTTCATCGGACGGTTTACGCACGTCGAGGTGGAGTGGCCGGCCGAGCCCGACGATCCGTTCTTCAACGTCAACAGGCCGGAGGACGTGGAGCACGCGGAGGCGATGGCGATGGCGCGCGAGGACAGGGGTTAGCCGGCGCGGTTTCACACAAACCCCGGATCAATCGCCGTCTTGTCCCCCAGCCAAGGCGGCGTCGGGAGCTTCTGCTCGCGCAAAAAGGCCGGGTTGAACAGTTTGGACGCATAGCGTCCGCCACCGTCGGCGAGCACCGTCACGATGGTGTGACCCGGACCCATTTCGCGCGCCAATCTGATCGCGCCCGCGATATTTATCCCGGATGAACCGCCGAGCAGCAGACCCTCGTTTTGCGCGAGGTCGAATATGATCGGCAGCGCTTCTTCGTCCGGAATCTGGCAGGCGAAGTCCACCGGCGCGCCGACGAGATTTTCGGTGACGCGGCCCTGGCCGATCCCTTCGGTGATCGAGCTTCCCGAAGCCTTCAGCTCGCCACTCGTGTAATAGGAGTAGAGCGCCGCGCCCATCGGGTCGGCGAGGCCGATCTTGATCTTTTCGTCGCGCGCCTTGAGCGCCAGCCCCACGCCGGCGAGCGTGCCGCCCGTGCCGCAGGCGCAGATAAAGCCGTCGATGTCGCCGCCGAGTTCGTCGTAAATCTCGGGGCCCGTCGTCTCGACATGCGCCACGCGATTGGCGATGTTGTCAAATTGATTGGCCCAGATCGCGCCTTCCGGATGCTCTCCCGCCAACCGCTCGGCGAGGCGACCCGAGAGCTTCACGTAATTATTCGGATTAGCGTAGGGGACGGCGGGAACCTCGACCAGTCGCGCGCCCTGAAGGCGCAAGGTGTCCTTCTTCTCCTGCGACTGCGTTTCCGGAATCACGATGACGGTCGAAAAACCCAGCGCGTTGGCGACGAGGGCGAGACCGATGCCGGTGTTCCCCGCCGTGCCCTCGACGATCAGTCCGCCTGGCTTCAGCGTCCCGCGCGAAATGGCGTCGCGCACGATGAACAGCGCGGCGCGGTCCTTCACCGAACCACCGGGATTCATGAATTCCGCCTTGCCGAGAATACGGCAGCCCGTCGCCCGCGACGCCGCGCGCAATTCGATCAATGGAGTCTTGCCGATGGCGTCGATCACATTGGCGGCGATGGTCATGCGGGCGGGTCCTCGAACAGGGGCGGATGGCGTGGAGAAGCAATGACTGTTCCGAAACTACGCTTTAAGCGGTGGGGAGCGTTCTTTCAAAGCGGAATGTGACGGAATGGCGAGCGTTTTCGCCGGGCGGCAACAGCCGCATCGACGGCTTTTCCGCCAGTTCCCCGAAAAAATCCTCCGGGTCACCGTGGCCCGTCCACGGCTCGATGCAAAGATAGGGCGCCGGCGGCAACGACCAGAAGGCGATATGCGGGAAGTCGTCCAGCTCTACGATAAGACGCGCGCCCGCTCCATTGTCGAAGGCGAGGCTTTTGCTGTCGCAGTATAGAAAAACCAGCGCCTCCCGAGCGAGCAGTTCCGGCGTCAGCGGCAGAACCCGGCCTTCGAGCGGGACAGGACGGGCGCGCCGGGAAATCAGACCGCCGGGCGCGATGATCGGAACGTCCGAGCGTTCGGGCTTTTCGAACACAATGCTGTGTCGCGCGGCCGAGCCGTCCAACGGCCAGCGGATCGCGGGATGCAGCCCGCAGGCGTAGGGCAGGGGCATTTCGCCGCCGTTGGTCACGCTCAACGCGTTCTCCAGGGCGCCGGGCGACAGGCGAAACTCGACCGAGAGACGAAAATCGAACGGATAAAGCGCGCGCGTCTCGTCATCCGCCCTTAACTCCAGTCGCAGGAAATCCTCGCGTCGCTCGGAGACGGAAAAATGCTTCTTCCAGGCGAAGCCATGCAGCGACAGCGGGTAGGTCTTGCCGTCGACGTGGGCCGTGCCATCGCGGGTCCAGCCCACGACCGGAAACAGGATCGGCGCGCTCTGGTCCCAGATTTTTGGATCCTTGGCCCAGATGATATCGGCGCCGCCAGCACGCCAGGACATCAGCTGGGCGCCAAAAGGGGCGATCCGCGCGTAGTCGCCGGCGGCGTTGGTCAGAAGAATCGTCTCGCTCATCGGCCGAGGATCGCGCGGCGCGCCCGAGGGAGCAAGAGCCGGCGCTCTCCCGCTCTGGCGCTTTCGTCCGCGAGGCTTTATGGCGGAGCGGTGACCAGCTCTCACCGCCCCCACGTCGATCTTCACTCCGCCCTGAAGCTGCGGGTGGAAGGGCTTTGCGTCGAGCGCGGCGAGCGACGGGTTCTGGACAATGTCGGCTTCGCGCTCGCGGGCGGCGAAACGCTGAAGGTCACCGGCCCCAACGGCGCCGGCAAATCGACGCTGCTGCGGGCGCTGGCCGGGCTCTTGCCGCGCGCCGCCGGCGTCGTCGCGCTTGAAGGCGCGGCGGAGGAGGAGGTCGCCCCGCGCACCCATTATCTCGCCCATGCCGATGGCCTGAAGGCCCAACTGACCGTGGCGGAAAACCTCGCCTTCTGGGCGGATTACCTCTTCGTGGAAGACGACTCGGAGGGCGGACCGGCGCGCGGGCTCTCGGTCGCGGCGGCGCTGGCCAGCGTCGGGCTCGCGCATGTCGCGGAAGCGCCGGTCGCGATCCTGTCCGCCGGGCAGAAGCGTCGCGTCGCGCTGGCGCGGCTGATGGTCGCCTTCCGGCCGCTGTGGCTGCTGGACGAGCCGCTGACCGGCCTCGACGCGGCCTCCCGCGAAAAATTCGGCCTCGCCATGCGTGATCATTGCGCGCTGGGCGGCATGATCGTCGCCGCCACGCACGAACCGCTCGGTTTCGACGAAACACGGGAGTTGCGATTGGGAATACGTCCCCGAGGCGCCTTCTCATGAGATCCGCCTTTCTCTCCGTCTATCTGCGCGAAATCCAGATTGCCGGGCGGCTTGGCGGCTCGGGCTCGATGGGCGTCGTGTTTTTTCTGACGCTGGTGACGATCACGCCCTTCGCGGTTGGGCCCGATCCCAACCTGCTCGCCCGGATCGGTCCGGCGATGCTGTGGATTTCTGCGCTGCTCGCCAGTTTACTCGGGCTGGATCGGCTGTTCCAGGCGGACGCCGAGGACGGTTCGCTCGATCAGTTTCACCTTTCGCATACGCCGCTGGAGCTCGTGGTGCTCGCCAAGTGCGCGGCCCACTGGACCACCGCCGGCCTGCCGCTGGCGCTCGCTTCGCCCTTGTTTGGATTGATGTTGCAGCAGGACGGGGCCGCGCTGCTGGGGGTTGTCGCGAGCCTGCTCGCGGGCACGCCAGCGCTGACGTTGATCGGAGCGATCGGCGCGGCGGCGACCGTGACGCTGCGTCGCGGAGGGCTGCTGATGGCGCTGCTTGTGTTGCCGCTCGCCATCCCCGTGTTGATTTTCGGCGTTTCGGCGGCGAACGCCGCCGCCGGCGGCACGGTGCCCTTTCTGACCCCCTTCGCGATCCTCTGCGCGATCAGCCTCGTCGCGCTGGCGCTATGTCCCTTCGCGGCGGCCGCCGCGCTGCGCCAGCTGTAGCTCGCGCTCTCTCGCGGGCGCTCATGTTCGCATATTGTTCTTGCGGGACGACGCGGCTGGGGTTAGGTTCAGGACACGCTTTCATATTTGCCTTGCCGGAGCTTGTGTCATGGTCGTCAGGGTCGCAACCGTCGCCTTCGAGGGCATCGACGCCAAGCCGGTCGATGTGCAGGTGCATTTATCCGGCGGCTCGGTCGTGTTCGGCCTCGTCGGCCTCGCCGACAAGGCGGTTGGCGAATCCCGCGAACGAGTGCGCGCGGCGCTCAACGCCTCGGGGCTCGCCCTGCCCGCCAAGCGCATCACCGTCAATCTCGCGCCCGCCGACATGCCCAAGGAAGGCAGTCATTACGATCTGCCGATCGCCCTTGGCGTCATGGCGGCGATTGGCGCCATTCCCTCCGACGCGCTCGACGGCTTCACCGTGCTTGGCGAACTGGCGCTCGACGGAACGCTTACGCCCGTCGCGGGCGTGCTGCCGGCCGCGGTCTCGGCCAACACGCGTGGACACGGCCTGATTTGTCCCGCCGCTTGCGGGCCCGAAGCCGCCTGGGCCTCCGGAGACATGGAGGTGATCGCGCCAAATTCGCTGATCCAGCTCGTCAATCACCTGAAGGGAACCCAGGTTTTGGCGCGGCCTATTCCGGCGGTGCGGGCGGCGGCGGGCGACTTGCCCGATCTCGCCGACGTGAAAGGGCAGGAGAGCGCCAAGCGCGCGCTGGAAATCGCGGCGGCGGGGGGCCACAACCTCCTGATGAACGGCCCGCCCGGCGCCGGCAAATCGATGCTGGCGGCGCGATTGCCGTCGATCCTGCCGCCGCTGACCCCGCGCGAATTGCTCGAAGTGTCCATGATCCATTCGGTCGCGGGCCAGCTCGCGGGCGGCGAACTCACGGACCGCCGGCCCTTTCGCGCGCCGCACCATTCGGCGTCCATGCCGGCCCTGGTCGGCGGCGGAACGCAGGCGAGGCCGGGAGAAATCTCGCTCGCCCACAATGGCGTGCTGTTTCTCGACGAACTGCCGGAGTTTCAGTCGCAGGCGCTGGACGGCCTGCGCCAGCCGCTGGAGACCGGTGAGGTCGCGATCGTTCGCGCCAATCATCGCGCGGTCTATCCGGCGCGCTTCCAGCTGATCGCCGCGATGAACCCGTGTCGATGCGGTCATGCGCTGAGCCCGGGCTTCGCCTGCAAGCGTCAGCCCAACGAGCGTTGCGCCGCGCAATATCAGGCGCGCTTGTCCGGCCCCTTGCTCGATCGGTTCGATTTACAGATCGAGGTGCCGGCGCTGACCGCCGCCGATCTCGTGCTGCCGCCGCCGACCGAAGGGTCGCGCGAAGTCGCTTCGAGGGTCGCCGCGGCGCGGCGGCTGCAGCGCATCCGCTACGTGGCGCTGGGACAACCCGAAGGAACGACCAACGCGAGCGCGCCGGCCAAGCTCGTCGAAGGCGTTGTCAATCTCGACGCCAGCGGCGCCGCGCTCATTCGCGAGGCGTCGGAGCGTTTCGCGCTGTCGGCGCGCGGTTTCCATCGGGTGCTGAAGCTCGCGCGCACCATCGCGGATCTGGAGGGTTCCGAATCCGTATCCCGTCGCCACCTGGCGGAAGCTCTGTCCTATCGTTCCGGTCTGACCGGCATGCGGCATGCCGCCTGAGCGTCCGGGGATTTAGGAAATGGACTCGGAGGTTGGGCGTTTTGTCGCGTTGATGCTCGGGCTTGGCGCCTTCGCGGCCGGACTCGGCGCGATGTTATACATATTGCGCAAACGTATTCGCTCCGAAGCGGAAGCCGAGAGCGAGGCGTTGCGCGATGAAATCTGGGAGCTCCGCGCCGCCGCCGCCGCCCGCGACAAGGCCGAGGCGGCGAGCCTCGCGAAATCGCGCTTTCTCGCCACGGTGAGCCATGAAATCCGCACGCCGCTGAACGGAATCCTCGGCCTCGCGCAATTGTTGGGGATGACGAAGCTCGACGCGGAGCAGGCGAGCTATGTGGAATCGATTGGCGATTGCTCGCGCTCGCTGGCGCAGCTCATCGACGACATATTGGATTTTTCCAAGATCGAGGCCGGCAAGCTCGAACTGCGCGCCGAGCCGTTTGAGCTGGCGCCGCTGGTCGAAAGCGTCGTCGAATTGCTGGCGCCGCGCGCGCAAGGGAAGGCGCTGGAGATCGCCAGCTTCGTTGCCGAGGAGTGTCCGCGGCGCGTGGTCGGCGACGCCGCGAGGCTGCGGCAGGTTCTCATAAATCTCGCCGGAAACGCCGTGAATTTCACCGAGACGGGCGGAGTCGGCGTGCGCGTCGGCGCGGGAGGGGTCGGCGTGTTGCGCTTTGAAGTCGAGGACACCGGTCCCGGGATTCCCTCCGCCGCGCGAGAAGCGATTTTCGAGGAGTTCGAGCAGGGAGACGCCTCGGCGACGCGCCGTCACGGCGGCACTGGTCTTGGACTCGCCATTTCGCGCAGGCTCGTCGAACAAATGGGCGGGAAATTGGAAATCGCCGCGACTTCAACGCGGGGAACCACTTTTGCGTTCACCCTGCCTGCGTCGATCGAGACGGAGGAACGCGCCCGCGAACGATCTCCTCCGCTCGAGGGTCAGTTGGCGCTCGTGGTCGCGCGAACGCATTTCGAGGCGCCCTTTCTCGCGACTTGCTTGCGGGACGCCGGCGCCGCGGCCGAAATCGCGAAAGGCGAAGCGGACGGACTCGCGCGGCTCGCGCGCATGGAAGCGCCGCGCTACGACGCGGTGATCGTCGATTGCGGCCTCGGCGAGAACGCGATGTCCGCATTGGCCCAGGCCGCTCGCAAGGCGCGCGCCGCTCGCGTTTTCCTGCTGTTTTCACCGCTCGAACGGCGCGCCTTTGGCGAATCGGCGCTGCATCAATTCGACGGCTGGCTGGTCAAGCCCGTACGCGCCGGCTCGTTGATCGAGCGTCTGGCTCCGGCGCTTCGCGACGACACGCCCGCAAAAGCGCGACCGCCAGAAGCCGCCCTGGCGGGATTGCAAGTTTTGCTGGCCGAGGACAACGACATTAACGCGCTTATCGTGATGCGCCACCTCGGCGCTCTCGGAGCTCTCGTGACCCGCGCCGAAGACGGGGAGCGCGTATTGGAGATCGCGATCGCCGCGATCGAGGGCGCCGCGAATCCATTCGGCGTCATTCTGATGGATTTGTTCATGCCGCGGCTTGACGGCCTCGAGGCGACGAAGCGCATAAGACTCGCGGAGGCGCGCGCCGGGGCGCGGCGCACGCCGATTCTCGCGCTGACGGCCAGCGCCCTGGAGGAAGACGCCCGCGCCGCGAGAGCCGCCGGGGTCGACGCCTTGCTGACGAAACCGGTGGAGTTCGGCCAGCTCGCGCGAACGATTCGCGCGCTGCGCGAAGCGCCGCCCGCGGTGGAGCGCAGGAGTGGATTCAACGCGGCGGTTTGAGCCGTCGCCGAGAGCGTCACAAAACTTTTGTTCCGAAGTGATCTACCGGGCTTGGTCGCCGACGCATTAACGTCGGCGCGCGCGGAGAACCTTTGGCCATGTGGGTTTTCAACCTGGATGCGGGGCGCAACATCGTCGGCGGCGCTTTTCCCGCGTGGAAATTCAAATCGAAAGAGACAACCGACACGCTCCAGGGAACGATTGCGCGCGCGGGCGCGCTCGAGGTGCGTCTCGCCGTCACGAAAAGAGAAATTCGCAAAGCTCAGAGATTGCGCTTCAAAGTATTTTTTCAGGAGGGCGGAGCGATCGCGGACGCGAAGACGGCGTTCACGCGCCGCGACGCCGACCGCTTCGACAGGTATTGCGACCATTTGATCGTTATCGACCACGAGGCGCGCACCCGTTTCGGCAAGGTCAAAGCCAAGGTGGTTGGCGCCTATCGCTTGCTGCGCGGGGACGTGGCGCGCGAGAAATGTGGATTCTACTCGGCGGATGAATACGACATCTCGGAATTATTGGCTCGCCATCCAGACAAGCGCTTTCTGGAGCTTGGGCGTTCCTGCGTGCTCTCCGCGTACCGTGGCAAGCGCACCATCGATCTCTTGTGGCGCGGCTTACTCGCCTATACGCGCCACCACCGGATCGACGTGATGATCGGTTGCGCCAGTTTCGAAGGCGCCAACGCCCTGGCCCACGCGACCGCCTTGAGCTATCTCGCGCATCACGCTCGAGCGGAAGGCGAGTGGCGGGTGTCGGCGCGCGGGGGGCGCTACACGCCGATGGAAATTCTTGGACGCGATGCCATGGACGGGCGCAGAGCCCTCGCCAGCCTTCCACCGCTGGTGAAGGGCTATCTGCGGGTTGGGGCGCGGTTTGGCGACGGCGCCGTAATCGATCGCAAGTTTAATACGGTCGACGTGTTCGTCGTGATGCCGGTCGAGCGGATGGACGCGCGCTATATCGAACATTTCGGCGGGAGCGGAGAAAAGCTCGCCTCACAGGCCGCGTGACGGGCTCAATATTTCGCCATGATTGGAGCGGGAGCGTAGCCGAGATGATAGTTCACGCCCAAGCGACCGACGTGGCCGTTGTAGCTGGTTGTGGATTTTGACGCGGCGAGAACGAGCAAGGTGTTGGGCGCGTTATTGTAGGTGTTGAAAAACGTCGTGTATTGAGAGGCCGCGCCGAGATCGTAATAGAGATATTCGGCTTTCAGGCTCCAATGCGGTGTCAGCGCTGCTTCGATCCCGCCGCCGACGGTCCAGCCCACGCGCGTGTCCGAGTAGTTCGTTCCGCCTTGGGCGAAGATCGACGAGGCGCCCGACGCATTGAGGATTCTGTTTTCGAACGTCGTCGTGTTCAGGCTAACCTGACCATAGGCCAAGCCGCCCGTCGCGTAGGCGTTGACGGCCGGAGTTAAAAGATAGCCGACGCGCCCGCGGATCGTGCCGAGATACTGAAGGCTTTTGGAGGCGGCGACTTCGCCATAATTCGTGTAGGTTCCGATGGCGCCATTGAGCAGGGCGGGGGAGGAGTTGACGGCGGTCGACGCGCCCGTCAGGCCCGCGCCTTGAATATCCGTCTCGACGCCCATCACGATCGAAGGGGAAAACAAGTGACTGTAGCCGACCTGGCCGCCCCCAATGAAACTCGAGGCGTTCGGCGTCAAACTCGCGGTTATGGGCGCTGATGACGTGGGATTGGCGTTGGGATTGAGCGGAAAGGCGCCAACGTCGACTTCGCGGCTGCCGTCGACCGCGTAACCCGCGTTCACGCCGAAGTAGAGCCCTGTCCAAATTGAGGAAACGTCACCGGATATCGGCGGCGGACCAAACGCCGGTGGGGCAAGGGAGGATCGCAGGCTCGCGTCGGGGAGCGGCGGTTGCTGGTCCGGGAAGCTTGGGGCGCCAGTGAGCACCCCGCCAAAAGCCAACGTCGGCCAGGCGGCGAGAAGCACGGCGAGGGAACTTGCGCGAGAAATGGGGCCGAGCATGGAATAATCCCGCTGTTGAACGGCCCGACGGGGAATTGAGCCGGGGCCGCCGATGAGCAAAGCCTAGTATTTGATGGTTAATAAAGCCTATGCGCCGGATGTTGGCGGCGGCCCCCGGCGCCTAAAAGGCTTTCGGACGCCGCGACGACCGCGGGCGAAATCTGGTCGCAAGCCCTTCCAGTTGAAGCCATGGGCGATGCCAAGACCGCAAGTGAATTGATTGATCGAGCCGAGTTTGGCGTGGATCGGATTCCTCGCCGCCTCTCCGATCAGACGATTATATTTTCCGCAGGCGTTGGTCGACCAGGCTTCCAACCAATTGTGTGTGATCGATCCCCGCGCCCCGATAGGGCCGAACCGCGACGCCGAACGGGCGTCGGGGTGTTTTCGCGCGCCGGGTCTGCTAAACCCGGTCGCGTCTCCTCGCGCTCGACGTCGTTGGTCGCGCGTGACAAGATTCCCAAGGGACTTTCTCCGACCGCCACGAGCATCGCGCTAAATATGAACATCTTTCAAATCTTCCACGATCGGATCGCCGAAATTCTCAATCAAATCTCGGCTTCGGGGCGTCTTCCCGCGCTCGATCCGACGCGATTCGTGGTGGAGCCGCCCAAGGACGCGGCGATGGGCGATCTCGCGTCGAACGCCGCGATGGTGTTCGCGCGGGACGCGAAGCCGCATTTTCAGAATCCGCGTCAGCTCGCGGTCGAGATCGCGACGGCGCTGGCTGAGAGCGAGGGCGTGGCCCAAGCGGAGGTCGCGGGGCCGGGCTTCATCAACATCCGGCTAAAATCTTCCGTCTATCGCGACGTGCTGCGCGGAATCCTGGGGGCGCCCGATGAATTTGGCCGAAGTCCGCGGGGCAGGGCCGGAGCGCTCTCGGGGAAGGTCAATGTCGAGTATGTCTCGGCGAATCCAACCGGCCCCATGCACGTCGGTCATGGACGCGGCGCCGTGTTTGGCGACGCCCTCGCCAATTTGCTGGAGTTTTCGGGCTGCGAGGTTACGCGCGAATATTACATCAACGACGCCGGCGCGCAGGTCGACGTGCTCGCCCGGTCCGCCTATCTGCGCTATCGCGAGGCGCTCGGCGAGACCATCACGATCCCGGAAGGGCTCTATCCCGGCGATTATCTGAAGGCCGCGGGAGAAGAAATCGCCAAAACGCATGGCCGCGCACTGCTCGATAGGGCGGAGCGAGAATGGCTCCCGCCGGTGCGCGACATCGCCATCGACGCGATGATGGCCATGATACGCGACGATCTCGCGGCGCTCGGCATCACGCACGAGGTGTTTTTCTCCGAACGAACGCTGCACGCGCAGGTGAATGGCGTGTCGGAGATCGATCGCCAGATCGAGGAGCTGCGCGCCGCCGGTCTGGTTTACGAGGGGCGCCTGCTCCCGCCGAAAGGTCAGCTTCCCGATGACTGGGAAGACCGCGAACAGACATTGTTCCGCTCCAGCGATTGGGGCGACGACGTGGACCGTCCCCTGAAAAAGTCCGATGGCTCGAACACCTATTTCGCCGCCGACATCGCCTATCATAAAAATAAGATTGATCGGGGCTACACGACGCTGGTCGATATTTGGGGCGCCGATCACGGCGGCTATGTGAAGCGCATGACGGCGGCGGTCGCGGCGCTGTCGGGGCATAAGGTGACGCTCGACGTAAAGCTTTGCCAATTGGTCAAGCTCATGCGCGAGGGCGAGCCGGTCAAGATGTCGAAGCGATCGGGCGATTTCGTCACCCTGCGGGAGGTCGTCGACGAGGTTGGAGTCGACGCCGTCCGCTTCATGATGCTCTACCGCAAGAACGACGCGCCGCTCGAATTCGACCTGGCGACGGTGCTCGAACAGTCTAAGGACAACCCGGTCTTTTACGTCCAGTACGCGCACGCGCGCGCGAAATCGGCGCTGCGGCAAGCGCTGGCGGCCTTTCCCGACCTAGACCTTGGCGCCGAGGCGTTGCGGCGCGCGCGGCTCGATCTTCTCGACGACGAAAGCGAAATCGGCCTCGCCCACTTGCTCGCGCAATATCCGCGGTTGATCGAGGCCGCTGCAGCGGCCCACGAGCCGCATCGCGTCGCCTTCTATCTGTACGATCTGGCCAGCGCGTTTCACGCTCATTGGAATCGGGGCAAAGATCGGCCACAATTACGGTTTGTTAATCCAGTTGAGAGAGATCTAACGTATGCTCGTAGCGCGTTGGTTGTTTGCTTAACCAGCGTGCTGGCGTCGGGGCTAAAGCTTCTAGGTGTGAGCGCGCCCGACGAGATGCGCTGATTCTGCCCTCGCTCCCATAAACGGGCGATGGAACGATCGCGGCGCAGCTGCGTCTTTCATGCCAATGAAATAGACGAGGTAGTCCATGCGTGAGTCTACGGTCAGAGGCGCGGCGATCGATATCAATGATTTCGAGCGCCGCCTGCGTGGCGCCGAGCCCCCCCGCAAATCTCCGGGGGATCCCCTGCGAGAGCTCGCCCGGCTCATGCACGGGGAAGAGCAGGCTTATGCGGCCCGCCAATACGACCAAATGTTCGCGACCGAAGAACCGCGCGCTCCCGACCCGCGCGATTCGGCGCCGCGACAGGCGCTCGACGAGGAGGCCTTCGCGGCCGAGCTGCGCGGCGCCATCGACGCGGATTATGCGCCCGAGCGGCGCGCCCCGAACACCGGCCACCAATCAGCCGTCCATCCAGAGGAACCGATGGAGCGCTTCGCGCACGGACGCGACGCTGGGTTCGCCTCCGCTGATTTGGCGGCGCGCCACTTCTCCGCGCGCTCGGACGCGCAAACGCGCGCGCAGACTTCATTGGACGACCAGGGCGACTGGGCGGACGACCACGCGGGCTATGCGGGTCACGACCACGCGGCCTATTCCGATCGCGACCACGCGGCCTATCCCGATCGCGACCCCGAAGACGTCGGCGGCTACGACGCGGCGGAGGAAGAGCCAGAGCGCAAGGGGTTCATGCGCGTTCGTCCCTGGCACGCGGTCACCGCCATCGCTCTAATCGCCGCGAGCGGTCTGGCCTGGGGTTTCGCGAAGCGTGGCGGCATCCTGGGCAAGCGCGACATCGCGACGATCAGCGCGCCGGACGGTCCCTCGAAAGTGCCGCCGGCGGCGAACGCCGACGCTGGCGCCGACAAGCCGGAGGCGGCCGTGTTGGACCGTCATGAGAACGCTCAAGTCAAACGCGTGATTTCGCATCAGGAACAGGCCGTGGAACCCCGGGTCGAGCCTCGATCCGTGTACAATGGAGCGGGGCAGAACGGCGCGAATGGCGACTCGGCTCCGCTTGCGGGTTCGCAACCCAAGAAAATCAAGACCGTGTCCGTGCGTTCGGACGGCAGCCTAATCTCGTCGGACGCGCCGCCAGCCGTGGCGAAAGCCGCGAATGCAGGTTCGCGCGACGCCGCCATGAAACATCTCTCGACCACGCCAGCGCCCCTGCCGCGGCCAAGCACGACGCCTCACGCGGAAAAGACCGCCAAGCCGAAGCCGCCGCAAAAAGTCGCGGAAGCCGAGGACAACACGGCGGCGACCGATTCCGCGAGCAAGATCCAAAAAGGCGGCTTCGCGGTTCAATTCGGCGCGGCGGCGAACGAAGCCGAAGCTCACGCGCTTGTCTCGAAGGTGGCGACCAAATACGGATCGCGACTCGGCGGACATAAGCCGACATTCAAAATGGCGAAAGTCGGCGAGAGAACTGTCTATCGTGTTCGCGTTAGCGGCATGAGCAAGGAATCCGCCGCGAGCATCTGCGGCGAGGTCAAGTCTTCCGGGGGCTCGTGCTTCGTCGCTGGCGATTGACGCGGGACTGCACTCGCTCGATATCGCACAGGAGGCCGCGCGTATGACTAAGGCGTTTATCTGCGGCCTCGCCGGAACGGCGCTGACTGATGAAGAGCGCGCCTTTCTGCGGGAGACGCTGCCGTGGGGCGTGATTTTATTCCGGCGGAATGTCGAAACTCGGGAGCAACTTCGCGCGCTAGCGGATTCTATCCGCGACGCCCTCGACGACGCCCGAGCGCCAATTCTTGTCGACCAAGAGGGAGGGCGCGTACAGCGTCTGGCTCCGCCGCATTGGCGGGCCTATCCCTCCGCCGCGGCCATCGTGCGCGCATCCACGACCGTCGAGGCGGCGGAACGCCTCGTGTGGCTTAGCGCGCGGTTGATCGCTCGCGATCTGAGCGAGGTCGGAATCACCATCGACTGCCTTCCGGTGCTGGACTCCCCGCAACCGGGCGCGCATGGCGTCATCGGCGACCGCGCCTATGGCGATGATCCCGTGAGCATCGCCCGCATTGGCCGCGCGGCGGCCCGAGGCTTGCTCGACGGCGGCGTTTTGCCCGTCATGAAACATATTCCCGGTCACGGACGGGCGCGCGCCGACAGCCACATGGAATTGCCGGTGGTCGAAGCGTCGCGCGCCGAACTGGAGCGCGTCGATTTCGCGCCCTTTATCGCCAACGCCGATCTGCCGATCGCCATGACGGCGCATGTCGTTTACACCGCCCTCGACCCCGACGCGCCCGGCACTCTATCGAAAACCGTGATCGGCGAGGTGATTCGCGACGCGATTGGCTTCGACGGGCTTCTCATAACCGACGATCTGTCCATGAAGGCGCTGCGAGGGGACTTCCGTCAACGCGCGGAAGCGGCCATCGCTGCGGGTTGCGACCTCGTGCTCCACTGCAATGGCGATCTCGACGAAGCGCGCGCCGTGGCGGCGGGCGCGCCAAAGCTTTCGGGACGCGCGCTCGCCCGCGCGGAAGCGGCCCTAGAGGCTCTAGCTTTCATCAAGGACTTTAATCCTGTGGATGGCGCTCGCGAATTAGACGCCGCGCTTGCGATGACCGTCTAAAAGGCCCAATCTGCGCCGGGTCGGGACCAGTGGAGGCCCCGGGCGGAAAGCAATGCGGGAATGGCGCGGGAGCTGGCGTTCGAGACGACTGATGATCCGAAGCGGAGCGAAGGCGAACCCGCTTTTCTGGTCGACGTCGACGGCTTCGAGGGCCCGCTCGATTTGTTGCTGGAGCTTGCTCGCCGCCAGAAAGTCGATCTTTCCCGCATTTCAATTCTCGCGCTCGCCGAACAATATCTCGAATTTATCGAGGCGGCGCGGCGCGTGCGGCTGGAACTCGCGGCGGACTATCTCGTCATGGCGGCGTGGCTGGCCTATCTCAAATCGCGCCTGCTGCTGCCCGAGCCTCCCAAGGGCGAGGAGCCGTCCGCGGCCGAACTCGCGGGCGCCCTGGCCGACAGACTGCGTCGCCTGGAAGCGATTCGGCGCGCGGCCGACGCCCTCACCGAGCGCGCGAGGCTCGGGCGCGATATGTTTTTGCGCGGCGCGGGCGAGGGGATAGAAACAACCGCGTCGACGCGTTTTCGGGCCAATCTGTTCGATCTGCTCTCGGCCTACGCGCGCCAACGCCAGAAGGGCGCGATCTCGAAGGTCACCTTGCGTCAGCGCAGCGTCTGGTCGCTGGCCGAGGCGCGCGAGGCGTTGGAGAGACTGATCGGCGCGGCGCTGGAATGGACTGTGTTGGATGATTTCCTGCTGCGGTATTGCGTCGACCCCGCCACCGCGCGCACGGTGAGGGCTTCGGCCTTTTCGGCATCCTTGGAGATGGTCCGGGAAGGACGTCTCCATATCCGCCAGGATCGCGCTTTTTCGCCGATTTGGCTCATGCGCCGGGAGCCAGCCGAGGACACGGGCGAGCTTGGCGCCGCGTCGTGACGAACGGCGAGCGCGTGATTATGTATCGCCGAAAGGGGGAGCGCATTGGCGCAGGCCGCTAAAACAATCGAGTTATTCGACGCGAGAAGCGACGAGGCCATGGGGCGCGCGGCGGATGACTTGGCGACCGCGGTTCGCATCGCCGAGGCGCTGCTGTTCGCGTCGAGCGAGCCCCTCGACGAGGCGGAGATCGCGCGAAGATTGCCGGATGGCGTTTCGGTCGAGGTTGCGCTGGAGCGACTCCGGGCGGATTTCGCGCCGCGCGGAGTCAATCTCGCCCGGGCCGGCAGAAAATGGTTTTTCCGGACGGCGCCTGACCTTGCTCATGTTTTGGAGCGCCAGCGCGTCGAGGAGAGGAAGCTCTCGCGCGCCGCGCTGGAGACCTTGGCCATCGTCGCCTATCACCAGCCCGTGACCCGCGCGGAAATCGAAGAAGTGCGCGGCGTCGCGATTTCCAAGGGCACGCTGGACGTGCTGCTGGAGACCGGCTGGGTGCGCCTGCGCGGGCGCCGCCGCGCGCCGGGGCGTCCGATCACCTATGGCACGACCGAGAGTTTTTTGATCCATTTTGGGCTGGAGCAAATCGGCGATTTGCCGGGCTTGGACGAATTGAAAGGGGCGGGTCTTTTCGACGGGCGCCTGCCGAAGGACTTCCGCATGCCGCAACCCTCCGACGATCAGGCCCTCGCCGAGGATGAGGAGCCGCTGGAGGAGGACGTCCCGGCTTTGCTCGAAATGGAATTTCCCGACGAACCCGAGGGCATGGGGCCGCCCGACGAAAGCGACATATAGTCGTTGGGCGCCTAGGCGCGCGGAGAGGACCGAGTGAAATGACATGACAGCCAGAATGGACAGGCGGTCTCTGCTCGAAGGCCTTGGCGGCGCGATTATGGGCGCGGCGGTGACCAATTTCGTGTCGCCGTCGCGCGCCGCGGAAATGACGACCATGCCCTTCGCCAATGGCGATCGGCCCCTGGTGCGCTACCCTGGAAAACGAGCGCTCATTCAACTCACCGCCCGACCGCCGCAACTGGAGACGCCGTTTTCCGTTTTCAACGAGGGCGTGATCACCCCGAATGACGCTTTTTTCGTGCGGTATCATCTGGGCGATATTCCGCTCTCCATCGACCCGGAAGCCTTTCGTCTGGAAGTGAAGGGCACGGTGGACCGCCCGCTATCGTTATCTTTGACCGATCTCAAGACGGGCTTCGAGCCCGTTGAAATCGTGGCCGTCCATCAATGCACCGGAAACAGCCGCGGGTTCGTGGAGCCGCGCGTAGCCGGCGGACAATTGGGCCACGGCGCGATGGGCAACGCCCGCTGGCGCGGGGTTCAGCTAAAGGCCGTGCTCGACCGCGCTGGCGTTCAGGCGGGAAGCCGGCAGGTCACGTTTGACGGGCTCGACCGGCCGGTGCTGCCGGAAACGCCGGATTTCGTCAAGGCGCTCGATCTGGATCACGCGAGGGATGGGGAGGTCATGCTCGCCTACGCCATGAATGGCGAGGATCTGCCCTGGCTCAACGGCTTCCCTCTACGGCTTGTCGTTCCAGGTTATTACGGAACCTACTGGGTCAAGCATTTGAACGAAATCAATGTGATCGACCATGTCTTCGACGGCTATTGGATGGCGAGCGCCTATCGCATGCCCGACAATGACTGCGCTTGCGTCGAACCAGGACAGAAGGCGGCCGCGA
>JBAUVQ010000162.1:0-17280 GCA_049583305.1 Methylocystis sp. | reverse complement strand
TGGAGCCGGCGCCGATCGGCCAGCGAAACGGATATGGATTTTCCCGTGCGCATCGCGCAGACTCGCACGCGCCGCGAAAAACCGGAATCCCAAAAGGGATTCAACCGTCAGATTTTATCCACTAGACCTATTCCATTTCGACGGTGACAGGCCAAGCTTTGAAAGCTGCGCCAGAGAGAATGGATTCAAATACTGGCTAGCCTCGCAATTGAAGGACTGCCTTGGTTATTCGACGATGGCTCCGGTTTTAAAGGCCGTCAATAACGCGATAGCGGCATGTGCTACGCTAGGAATCCCCATAAACGAAAACTTTCAAGAGATAACCGGAGGAGACCACGGTAGAGATTGGAAGCTTTCGAGGTTTGCATGTTATTTAACTGTCATGAATGGCGACATTCGTAATGAATATGTTGCACAGGCTCAAGCATATTTCATTACAATGGCCGAAGCATTTCGGCAATATGTTCAAGAAGCAGATAATGTTGACCGCGTATTGGTTCGCGGTGAACTTTCTGACAGAGAGAAGGCGCTAAGTAATACTGCAAGTATTCATGGGGTTGAGCGTTATCCGTTCTTTCAAAACGCTGGATATAGAGGAATGTATAATATGGATTTGTCGCAAATTAGAGCGAGGAAGCATGTGCCGTCAGGCAGGTCGCCACTAGATTTTATGGGTAAGTCAGAGTTAGCCGCAAATCTATATAGGTTAACGCAGACTGAGGAAAAAATTAGGAATGAAGACATTCGCGGGCAGAAGCCGCTAGAGAGAGCTGCGGAGTTCGTTGGTAAAGGCGTTAGGGAAAACATGATGAAAATGAGCGGCACTCGCCCCGAGAACCTTCCATCCGCGCAAGATATCAAGGAAGTTCAGAAAGGGATCAAGCGGTCTCAAAAAGAGTACAAAAAATTGGATAGCCCAAAAACATAGTATTATTTTTTAGACTCCCAAACTTCTAGCATATCCACAACGTCGCTCATTTCCCAAAGCTTCTTGGTGACGCCAGCGGCCATCGCTGGCGTAGTGCGCAGCGTCTTGTGAATGCGAACGAAGTTATAATACATGAAATGCAGCGACATGGCGTGCGCGTGGTTTTCCATCTTCTTAGAAAACGCGTTCGTCAATCTCGTCATGCGGCGCGAGTGCATGCGGATATTGAGATTGTTCCGCTCGGCATAGGACGTGCTGACATGCTTCATGTCGGGGTTGCCCTCGATCCGCACTTTCTTCGCGCCAGTGCATTCCGCAGGGCTGTAGCGACCTTTGACGCTCTCGGAAGTCTCGCCGTAGGTCTTTACGAGCATGGCATAATCAATGTCCGCGCCGAACGCGCCTTCAATGGCCTCAAGGTATGGCTTATGGCCGTCGCTGGTAAGCTGAACACGATTTGAGAGGCGCTCGGCTAGATCGAAAATGAATGCATTTGCGCACTCCGCATCGCGGCTTCCGACAAGCCAGGACGGAACAAGTTTCGAATTCGCATCGGTCGCAACCCAAAGCCAAGCGTCGCCTTGTTCGCCAGCGGCCTTAAGCTCCGGGTCTGCGTTCTTCGCCTTGGCGCCGACAAAGCCCCAAATTTCGTCGACTTCAACGCGCTTGCATTCGAGATTGCGAAATACGCGGTCCTGATACCAAGAGCACGCTTGCCCGGCGTCGACGACGAGCTTTGAAACCGTCGTCTTGCTGATACCCGTGAGGCGGGTAACGGCGCGGATCGACATCCCCTCGCAAAGAAGGTGAAGGACTTGGGCGCGTTGTGTTTTGGTCAGCTTGTTCATACTGACCATTATGCTTGAGCGCTTTCGCATTGTCAAGTTCATTGCACGCATCCAGAATCACAAAGTTGACCGCATGCGACCAATCTGCATAATGAACGCATCTGAGTCGAGAGGATGCACGCATGGAAGAGGGGAAAAAGGTTCCGGCTCGCGCCAAAGGTGGTTTGGCGCGCGCGGCTGCAATGTCGCCGCAAGATCGAGCCGAATCCGCAAAGCGCGCCGCTGATGCGCGTTGGGCGCGCGATCTTCCGAGGGCTACGCATGAAGGCGACGCCAATATCGGAGGAGTCATAATCCCTGCTGCAAATCTCCCGGACGGCAGACGGCTGCTATCGCAGGGGCGGTTTCTTCAAGCTATCGGTAGATCGAGGACGCCCAAGGCCGGAACGGGGGCTCATGCCACTGTCGACGGATTGCCTTTCTTTTTGCAGGCGGAAGCACTAAAGTCATTTATTCCTAATAACTTAACGGTGTCGACGGCTCCGGTTTTTTATCTTTCTAAGACCGGGCGCAAATCGGTCGGTTACGATGCTCTTCTTTTGCCAGACGTGGTCAATGTTTACCTTGATTTCCGCACTGCACGACTCGCGGACGGCAAAGGTATCCCCTCGCAGTATGCCCATATCATCGCGGCTTGCGACGCTTTAAGCCGTGGGTTGCAGCGGATAGGCATCATCGGGATTATTGATGAAGCAACCGGTTTCCAAGAAGTCCGCGATAAGCAAGCGCTTCAGGCGATCCTAGACCAATATCTGCGGAAAGAGCTTGCCACTTGGGCAAAGAGGTTCCCAGACGAATTTTATGAGCACATTTTCCGCCTGAGAAATTGGACGTGGAAGGGACGTGGGACAAACCCGCCGCAGGCTGTCGCCGGCTATACAAAGGATATAGTCTATGCGAGACTCGCTCCCGGAATCTTGGATGAACTAGAGAAAAAGAACCCGGTAGAAAGTGGAAGCCGCAAGGCAAAACATCATCAATGGTTGACGGATGATGTCGGTCATCCGGCTCTCACGCAGCATCTTTATGCTGTTATCCGATTGATGCGCGGATGTTCGAGTTGGGACGAATTCAAATTATTTTTGGACAAGTTCCACCCAAAACGCGGAGATACACTTATGCTACCACTTATGATGGAGGTTTCTTACCCGCCGCAGCCCATCGAGACGCTGCCGCTTTTTGAGCGATCTCCCGGCGCCGCTCTGGCGTCATAGATTCCGCCCGTGCCTTTCCGCCCTTCAACCCGCCGCGTCGCCCCAGCGATACGGCGCCAGGGTCTTTGCCTTGTTCCTCTGGCGTGGGCGCGCGGTCCTCGACTTCGCCCGTGGCGATATCGAGCATACGCTTTGCCCATTGGTTTAGATCGCGGGGGCGATTGGGGTGTTTTTCGGTCATGCCGTCATTATGTGCGCTGGCGTGGGAAAATTCCAGAGCGGTCAGGCATGCCTTATTCAAACTGGCCCACTACCCGCCTTTCGAGCAGCTGGACATATTTGCAGGCATATGCTACGGCATATGCCTGTCGCGGGGGTAATCTATGAATCCCGAACGTCGCGTCAAACTTTTCAAGAACGGGCGCAACCAAGCTGTCCGTATCCCACGGGAGTTCGAACTCCCCGGGGAAGATGCTATCATGCGCAAGGAAGGCGAGCGGCTGGTGATTGAGCCTGTGGTTCCGCGATCTCTTCTGGCGCTCTTAGGGATTTTGAGTCCACTCGACGAGGACTTCGCTCCGATCGAAGAGCTTCCGCTCGAGCAAGTGGACTTGTGACCGCGCGCTTCTTGCTCGATACCAACATTGTTTCCGACCTTGTCCGCCATCCACAGGGGCGCGTCGCGGCGAAGATCGCTGAGATTGGCGAACAACAGGTGGCGACGAGCATCATCGTCGCGGCCGAGCTTCGCTACGGCGCCGCGAAAAAGGGATCGCCGCGCCTCTCCGCTCAACTCGAATCCATCCTCGGCGCCCTCGATGTTATAGCGTTGGAGCCGCCGGCGGATGTCGCCTACGGCGATTTGCGCGCTACGCTTGAAAAATCGGGGCGGCTAATAGGCCCGAATGATCTTTTGATCGCGGCGCAGTCGTTGGCGCTCGAAATGGTCCTGGTGACGGACAATGTGGGGGAGTTCGAGCGCGTTGCTGGGCTCAAGGTCGAGAACTGGTTGAGGTGACTTTTGGGCCATTCCGCCGTTTGGACCCAGCACCCTATTGTGCGCGCGTGCGCCGGAAAGCTCGTTAGCCAACTCCCATGAGAGAGGTTTTCCAGGATCCTACGCCAAGGGGCAATCACAAGACGATCAGGTTGCGATGATAATCATTTGCGGGCCCCTCGCCAGACAGACGCCTACCCAATCGCCAAAGCTGCAGCGATCGTGATTAACCGATAGCTGGCAACGTAACCTTGAACGTCGCGCCGCCGCCGGGCGTTTCCTCGACGGAAATCCGGCCGCCATGCAACTCCACCAATTCCCTCGCGATGGCCAGGCCGAGACCGGCGCCTGGCGTGTCCTCGGATTTGCGCCAAAAGGGCTCGAAAATCATCTTGCGATCGCGTTCGGCGACGCCCTCGCCGTGATCGATCACCCGCACGCTCGGACCTTCCGCGACGTGCACGATGACGACGCCGCCCACCGGCTCGGCGCGGAGCGCGTTGTCGACCAGATTGTCGATGATGCTTTCCAGGGCTTGACGATAGCCTCGCCTCATGACGCCGGACGGAGGTCCTTCGAACTCGACGCTGCGGCCATTTTCCCGCGCCAGCGGCACATAGTCGGAGACGCGCGATCGAACAAGAAGCGCGAGATCCAGATGTTCCTCCAATTCCTCTCCGCGTTCGGAAATCCTCGCTGACACCAACAATTGCTCGACGATGGCTTGCAGTCGGCGCAAGTCGCGGCGTTGGTCGCGCCTCAAACTCTCGTCGTCGGGATCGTCCAGTCGCGCGCGTAAAATCGCGATGGGCGTGCAAAGCTGATGCGCGGCGTTCGCGATGAAGCGGCGTTGCCGCGCTACGCCGGCGTCGAGCCGCGTCAGCGCCTCGTTCACGGCCGTGATGAACGGCTTGATTTCGACCGGCATCTTGCCTTCGGGAAGGCGCTGATTAAGCGAGTCCATGTCGATGTGGCTCAACCGCTGCGCGCTGGCGGTCAAAGGCTTCAATCCGCGCCGAACCGCGAACCAGGCGATGACGGCGGCGATCACGAAGACCGGTCCCGAATGCATTGCTATGTCGTCGGCGTCGTCCCAGAGGATTTGGGGCAAATCGCTCCATAGAAGACGGTAGCCGACGAGGTCGATGATCAACGGGCCGAAAGGGGTGCGCTCCAGACTGGCGGTGCCGGACGACGTGACATTGGAATCGTCGACGGCGCGATACCACCATGCGGCCGTCCTGACACGTTGCAAACAAAGGAGAGAGGCGCGTGGGTCCGGGGACGACCCCGACAAAGGCTCGCAATTCGTGGAGTTAAGAACGGCGAAGCGCAGTGTCGGCGTGCGCGCGACGCGCGCCTTCAACGCATCGCCTGGATCGAATTGGAGCGCGCCATCGGGCCGTCGCGCGATGGATTTGATCACATCGTCGCGCACGGCGGTCACGACATAGTCGTTCGGGTCGAAATCGCCGTCGCCCTCGATCCCGACGCTCATGAAAAAGACGTGGACCACCGATTCCACCAGCGTGCCGAGGAACAATATCGCGAGAAGATAGACAACGAGCTGGCGAAACAGCGACGGCGCTCTCGTCATGCGTCGGACTTCGCGACGAAATAGCCGATGCCGCGCGCCGTATAGATTTCGACCTTCGCGCCAATCTCCTTCAGCCGGGCGCGCAATTGCGAGGCCAGCGCGACCAGGGTGTGCCAGTTCATCTCGTCGCTCATACCGAACACTTCCTCCGCGAGCGTTTCGCGCAGCGTTACGCGGCCTGCGCGTTGCAACAAAGACTCCAGAAGCATCAGCTCCCGCTTGTGCAGCACGACGGGCCGTTCGTCGACGCGCAGTTCCTTCGTGTCTGGTTGGAAGGAGAGGTTGGCCAAGAGAATGGGGGCTGCGGACTCGCCGCCCGGCCGACGTAGGCAGGCGCGAATGCGCGCCGTTAGTTCGTCGGGGTCGAAAGGTTTCGTTAGATAGTCGTCGGCGCCGGCGTCGAGCCCTTCGATCTTGTCGCTCGTCGCGCCGAGCGCTGTCAGCAACATGACGCGAAGGCCGGGCCGCGCGACCCGCAAATCGCGGATCAGCGAAATGCCGTCGCCGTCCGGCAATCGACGGTCGATCAGCGCAAGATCGTAATCGTTGGTGCGCACGCTTTCCCGCGCCTCGTCCAGCGAGCCCGCGAGGTCCGCGACGAGGCCCGCTCGGGTCGCCATCTTGGCGATTTCGCGCGCGAGGTCGATGTGGTCTTCCACGATAAGAATACGCATTCGGCGCCGCCCGCTGCGAATTTCCCGTCGTCATGACGTTCTTTCGCGCAATAGACCTTGCGCGCGCGGCTGGCAAGCAGGGAAGAAAAGCGCCGACAGGGATCACTGTTGCCTTTTTGTCACAGCATTCGTGAATTCGCATCTTTCGCGCGAATTTCCGCAAATCGTCCGATCTATCCGACTCTATTCCGACCTTGCCTTGTTAAGCATGGAATCACGCCCGGTCGAACGGGAGGCGAAACTTGGCCGTCGAGACGGCCGTATCTGTAATTGCAAGCTAATGGAGCCGCGCGACACTTAGAGTTTTGCTTCATTGCACACATGCAAGAAGTAGAACACTCAGCGCTGTCGGATATAGCAAATATATATGCATACTATTCGATGAATACTCAAGGATAGTCGACACGCGTATGTATATTATATGGCGATGTGAATATGGCGCGAGATTAGATAGCGCATATTGTAAGTGTTCGCCGATAATTATCGGCCGCGCGCTTAGCTATAGTTGATGATATTTGTTGTGAGTAAGGATTATGTAGCCATACTATGCTATTTTTTAAATTGTCGATTCGCTTGAACTGAAGACGTCATTTCGCGATTCCGTACCAAGTCATGTGCGGCTGTGAGAAACTACACGGGAGGCCAGGTAGATGAACAAGACTCTGATTTCCGTCGCCGCGACAGCGCTGGCGCTTTCATTCGGTTCGGCGCGCGCCGCCGATCTTCCCGGCCTCAAGGCGCCGCCGGTCTATGCGCCGCCGCCGCCAACGTGGACCGGCTTCTATTTCGGCGCCAACGTCGGCGGGATTTTCGACGCCAGCTCCGGCGCCCGCACTTCCGCGAGTCCTCTTTTTGACGACGCGACCGGCGCCGCTCTCGGCGCGCCGAGCTTCTTCGGCACGGCGTCGGCGGCGTCGATCGTGAACGGCGGTTCGCTGAGCAACGTTGGCGTCATCGGCGGCGGTCAAGCGGGATACAACTGGCAGTTCAACAACAGCTTCCTTATCGGCCTCGAAGCCGACATTCAGGGCTCGACGCTTTCGAGCAACGCGTCGGCGGCCGGAGCCGCCGCTGAATCGTCGACCGGCTCCCTGGTTTCGACGACGTCGAGCTTGACCAAGAGCCTCAACTATCTGGGCACGGTGCGTGGCCGCGTGGGCTTTTTGGTCACGCCGACCCTGCTGGTGTTCGGATCGGGTGGCCTTGCCTATGGCGGAGCGAATTTCACCAACGGCGTCTTCCAGTCATCGTCCAACCCGAATTTTCCCTTGAGCGCGGTTTCGGCCGTCTACAGCGACGCGCGCGTCGGCTGGGCGGCGGGCGGCGGTTTCGAATGGATGTTCGCGCCGCACTGGAGCGCCAAGGTCGAATATCTTTATTACGACCTCGGCTCCGCCTCCGCCGCCAGCGTGGTTTCGGGGAACGTGCCGGGTGGCGGTCTGCTTTATGGATCGTTTTTTGAGTCTTCAACTCATTTCAACGGCCATGTCGCGCGCCTCGGCGTGAACTATCACTTCCAGTGGTTCTCTCCGGCGACCGTTGTCGCGAAATACTGATCGAGCCTGGGACGGCGGCGTCATTCACGCGCCGCCGAGCTCTCTCCAAGACCAATCACGACCGCGTCGGCGGCGGCGCAGGGAGGCCATCATGAATCTACGCAACCTATCACGTGGCGTTTCGCTGGGAGCGCTGACGCTCGCCATCGTCGTGTCCTCGGCTCGCGCGCAGGAACCTCTGCCGACCATCGAGGTCGGCGCGGCGCGACCCTCCAGCAGCGGGAGTCAGCCCGTTGTCGCGCAACAAACGGGCCCGATAGGCAACGGAACCGACATCGGCCCCGGCGCCAATGGCCAACTGTGCGCCGGCGGTGTCTGCAACGATCCCACCTCCTACGCCGCGCCGATCCAGTCGCTCGGCACCAAGGTCAATACGCCGGTCATGGAGACGCCGCTCGCGACGAAGATCGTCACGCATCAAATGCTCGAAGACCAGCAGGCCATCACGCTCGACCAGGCGCTCCGCAACGTCAGCGGCGTCTATGTTGCCGGCGGCGGCGGCGCCGGGCTTGGCGTGCCGTTTCTTGGCCTCGTAATCCGCGGCTTTTCGACGAGCGCCTATTATCGCGACGGCGTCAGGGTCGACAATTTCGGCGGCGCCTTCACCGGCGTCGGCAATGTCGAACTCGCCAATGTCGAGAACATCGAGGTTTTGAAGGGACCGGCCGCCATTCTCTACGGCGCCGTCGAGCCCGGCGGCATCGTCAATCTGAACTTGAAGCAGCCGCTCGCGACGCCCGCCTATTCGATTCAGCAGCAGATCGGCAATTATCAATCCTACCGCACGACGATCGATGCGACAGGTCCGCTGTCCGCGGACAAGAGTTTGCTCTATCGCTTCACCGCATCCTACGAGGACAACGGCTCATTCCAAACGTACGGTTACGACAAGAACCTGATGTTCAACCCGGTCGTCAAATGGAATTACGACGAGAACACCTGGATCCGAGTGAGCAATCAATATCAGCAAAATCGCACCGATCAAATCTTCACTTTCATGCCAACTTACTATAACGTTCTTCCACTTTACCAGGGGCGCAGCACCAATTACGGTCCGCCTTCGCCTTATCAACAGCAGTTAGATTTTGCCGAAGTGACCTGGCATCACGATTTCAATAAGGATTGGTCGATCCAGCAAACCGCCTTCATGCAAAGCGTGACCGTGAGCGCGCTCAACGACGCGCCGGCCTCCCTTTCGGACTGCATCACGCCGGGTGGATCATGTTTCGGCGCCGCCAACAACGTCCAGGTGTTGAGCTCTCCTTACACCCTCAGCCAACGACAGGCGGAATATGCGACCGTCGTCGATATCACCGGACACTTCAAAACCCAGGAGATCGAGCATACGGCGCTGTTCGGCGCCGACTATTATCGTTTCAACTCGAGAGGTCAGAATCTGGCGACGGCCCAGTCAGGGTCGGTGAGCCTTTTCGGCGCGCCGGTCGCGCCCCCGACCGCCTACGCCGGATTCTACCCGGCCAATGCTGACGAGCAATACGCCGACAACGTCGGCGCCTATGTTCAGGACCAGATGAAGCTACCGTACGGCGTGCAGGTGCTTGCCGGCGCGCGCTATCAATATATCAACAACAGGACGGGAGCCACGGACTCCACCAATTTTTGCGGGCCGTATTCCGTGAATGCGAGCAATGGCGTGGTTATTCCTTGCAATCTGGATACGCTAACGCAGAGGGGCCAATCGACCGACCAAAGAGTGACGCCGCGCGCCGCAGTGTTGTGGCGCGCGAAGGACTGGCTCAGCTTCTACGGCAACTACGTCGAGTCATACAGCCCGAACTACAATGGCTTCCTGAATATCGCCACGAACATGCCAGACGCGCCAAGCGCCGGTCAGCAGGAGGAAGCCGGCGTCAAACTCGCGCTGCTCGACAGTAAGTTGCAGATCTCGGCGGATTATTATCACCTCGTCAAGACCAACATTCCCGTCGGCATTCCCAACGATTACGTTCACAACATCGTCATTGGCGAAGGGCGCGCGCAAGGTCCGGAACTCGACATCCAGGGCGAACTCGCGCCCGGTTGGACGATGAATCTGACCTACGCCAATACGGATTCGAAAGTCACCAAGGCCACACCCTTCCCCTCCCTCTACAATCCGCCGATCGGCTCGCCGGTTCCCTATGTGCCGCGGAACCAGGCGAGTATTTCGTCGAATTACGAATTCAAAGACGGAATGCTCAAGGGGCTGAAGGTGGGTGCCAGATACGACTATACGGGCTATCTGCCCTTCTTCAACTATTACAACGACGGCTCCTACATCTACGGTCTGAACACGCCAAGCTATGGGCTCGTGGGCCTTCTCGCCAGCTACGAGTTTCCCTACAACGGCTACAAGTTCAAAGCGCAAATCAACGTCGACAACCTTCTCGACCGCACCTATTTCACTTCGGGCGGCAAGGTTCCGAACCCTGTTTATGAAGACAACGGCGGACCCACTCCGGGTTGGTCACAGAACTACTACCAAAACACGGTGATCGGCGCGCCGCGCACCATCCGGGGCTCGATCAAGGTCTCGTTCTAGGCGATGCGGCGGCTCTTCGTCTGGCTGCATCGCTATGTGGGGCTCGCCATGGCGGCGTTCCTCATTATCGAGGGTGTTACCGGCAGCTTGATTGCGTTCCGTTCGGACCTCTCCGTCCTGCTCGATCCAGGTCTCGTCGCGCCGCCGCCCTCGCCCGGCGCCAAGCGGCTCGATCTCGCCGCGCTCGCCGAACGCGCCGAGGAGCTCGCGCCGCGGGTGCAGGTCGCCTATTTCGCGTCGAATCGCGATGATCAGGCAGTGCTGCGCATGCTGCCGCGCACGGACCCCGCGACGGGCAAGCCCTATGACGTCGACTTCGGCGTGATCATCCTCGACCCCTGGACCGGCAAGGAGCTTACGCGACTCGGCTTCGATCGCTACTCTCCGGGCTTTCTTCCGAAGGTCATGCCCTTCGTCTACGATCTGCACACCTCGCTGGCGCTCGGCGAGACCGGCGTTTGGGTATTGGCGATATTGGCGATCCTCTGGACGATCGATTGCTTCGTCGGCTTCTATCTCACTCTGCCCGTCTCAATCTCCGGCTTTTGGCGACGCTGGAAACCGGCATGGCTGATCAAACCGAAGGCCGGCTTTTTTCGCCTCAACTTCGACCTGCACCGGGCGAGCGGGCTTTGGCTTTGGCCCATGCTATTCGTCTTCGCCTGGTCGAGCGTCACGCTGCTGGACAAGACGGGCGCCTATAATTGGACGATGGGCAAGCTTTTCGACTATCCGCTGGAACAGTGGATGACGGAAATGTTTCCCCCGCGCGAGGAAACGGAGCCGCTTAAACTCGATTGGCGGGCGGCTCAATCCGCGGGCGAACGCCTGATGGCCGAGCAGGCCGAGCGTCAAGGCTTCAAGATCGTGAGACCGCTGGCGCTGAATCATTTCATCGGGGAACGCCTCTATAACTACATCGTGGAGACCGACCGCGTTTTCCCCGCCGAAAAAGCGGAGACCGTTTTCATCGACGCCGATACGGGCGCTCTTCACGCCCTGATGCCCATCAACACCGGGCATTCGGGCCTGACGATCACCAATTGGCTGCGCGCGCTGCATATGATCCAGGATCCCGTGGACTATCTCGTCTATCGCATTTTCGTTTGCGCTGTTGGTCTCGTCGTCGCGATGCTTTCGGTCACCGGCGTTTACATCTGGTGGAAGAAGCGCCGCGCGCGAAAGTTGCATCGCCAGCGCCGCGATGCTTTGGTTCCCGGAGACTTTAAAGTGAGCGTATAGTCCACGGAGCGCGGGTTTTATGTCGAAGGCGTTCATGTCCTGGGTCAAGCGCCGCGCAGGCTGGATTTTGCTCGGCGTGGCCATTCTCGTTGGCGGCTACTTTCTTTCGCGTTGGTGGTTCGCGCAAGCGGCTCCGCAATATCTGACCGCCAAGGTCGCGCGAGCGACGCTGGAGAGCAATGTGCTGGCGACGGGGACGCTGCAGGCGATCCGTCAGGTGGATGTCGGCACGCGCGCCACCGGCCAATTGACGTCGCTGAAGGCGCGACTCGGCGAGCATGTTCACGCCGGCGATCTGCTCGCCGAGATCGATTCCGTCCTGCCCGAAAACGACCTTCGCGCGCAGAAGGCGAACCTCGCCAATCTCGAGGCGCAGCGGCGCGCGGCCGTGGCGCGGCTGCGTAAATCCCGGCTCGAACTGGAACGCCAGAAGGGCATGATCGGCGGGGCCGCGACCTCGCGGCGGGATTTGGAAAGCGCGGACGCGCAGTCGCAGGCGGATGACGCGGCGCTCGCGGCGCTCGATGCGCAGATCGCGCAGGCGCGCGCGCAAACCGACGTCGCCGCGACCAATCTGAGCTACACTCGGATCACCGCGCCGATAGATGGAGAGGTCGTCGCCATTCTAACGCAAGAGGGCCAGACCGTGGTCGCGACGCAGATCGTGCCGGTGATTTTAAAACTCGCCAATCTCGACGCCATGACCATCAAGACCCAGGTCTCCGAGGCCGATGTGATCAAGGTGCATATCGGGCAGCCCGTGTCCTTCAGCATTCTTGGGGACCAAGACAAGCGTTACAGCGGAAAACTGCGCGCGGTGGAGCCGGCGCCGGAAAATTATTCCAATCCCGTCGCGGCGGCGGCGTCTGGGCAACAGTCCTCGACTTCCGCCGCCAATGTCGCGGTGTTTTACAATGCTTTGTTCGATGTGCCGAACCCTGGGCATTTTTTGCGCATCGGCATGACGGCGCAGGTGTCGATCGAACTCGGCGATGCGCATAACGCGCTGGCCATCCCCTCGGCCGCGCTACGCAACAGAGG
Source organism: Methylocystis sp. (assembly GCA_049583305.1). Lineage (GTDB taxonomy): Bacteria > Pseudomonadota > Alphaproteobacteria > Rhizobiales > Beijerinckiaceae > Methylocystis. The sequence goes on along the minus strand of JBAUVQ010000162.1, from coordinate 4,701 downwards.
CGCGGATAGGCGTTACGATGTCCGCGTGGTGAAGCCCGGCGGCGGCGTCGAAACCAAGCGGGTGTTGATCGGACTCGACAATTTCGTGCAGGCCGAGGTTCTGGAGGGCCTCGCGGAAGGCGAGACGGTCATCACCGGCGAACCTGAACAGCCGGCTTCGGGGGCCGGCAAATGAGCGCGTCGCTCATCGAGTTGCGCGGCTTGTCGCGGCGCTATATGGCTGGCGATCAGGAGATCCATGCGCTGCGAGACATTGATCTCGAAATCCGCGCGGGTGAGATGGTCGCGCTAATGGGCGCCTCGGGTTCCGGCAAATCAACGCTGCTAAACATATTGGGCTGTCTCGATCGGCCAAGTTCCGGCGTTTACCGCGTCGGCGGGCGCGAGACGACCTCGCTCGACGCGAATGAATTGGCGGCGCTGCGGCGTGATCGGTTCGGCTTCATTTTCCAACGTTACAATCTGTTGCCGCAACTTACCGCGCGCGCCAATGTCGAAATTCCCGCGATCTATGCCGGCGTGGCGCAAGAGGCGCGTCATGCGCGCGCGCGAGAACTGCTCGCGCGACTTGGCCTTGGCGAGCGCCTAGACCACCGCCCCAATCAGCTTTCGGGGGGCCAGCAGCAGCGCGTCAGCATTGCTCGCGCCTTGATGAACGGCGGGGCGATCATTCTGGCCGACGAACCGACGGGAGCGCTCGACAGCCGCACCGGACGCGAGATGATGGACGTCTTGCTCGAATTGAACCGGCGTGGCCATACGCTCATCATCGCGACGCATGACGCGCATGTCGCCGGCCACGCCCGGCGCGTCGTCGAGATCGAGGATGGCCGAATCGTCAAGGATCGCGTGACGGAAGGCGCGGCCCTGGGGTCCGCGCCGGCGGCGCTCGACGACACGCGCGCGCCGCCTCCTTCATTCGGCCTCGCCGCGTTTTGGCCTCGTCTCGTCGAAGCGACGTGGATGGCCTGGTTTGCGCTGCTCGCGCATCGTCTGCGCACAAGCCTCACCTTGCTCGGCGTCGTCATCGGCATCGTGTCGGTCGTCATGATGGTGGCGCTCGGCGAATCCACCCAACGCGTCTTGATGGAAGAACTCAAGAACGCTCCGACCAATTTCCTCAGTATTTTTCCGGGCAAGTTTTTTGGCGATCCTGACGCCTTGAAAATTCAGAGCCTGAACGCCTCCGATGTCGACATTTTGCATCGACAGGGCTTCGTTCACAGCATCAGCCCAACGCTCAGCGCGTCGGCGATGCTGCGGCGGGGTTCTCTCAATGGCAACGCCACCGTTTCCGGGGTCAACGAGGAATATTTCGAGACCAACGGACTTAAACTCGAGACGGGGCCAGGCCTTGACCGGCAAGACGTTTTGGCGCAGCGGCAAGTCGTCGCGATCGACACCAATGTGAGAAAGCGATTCTTCGGCGACGAAAATCCGCTGGGAAAAGTCATCAATGTCGGCAAACTGCCCTGTATCGTCGTCGGCGTGGTCGTGAAGAATATCACGATGGAAAGCCCCGGCTCCGCCAATCGCCTGGACGTCTATATGCCCTATACGACGGTCGCCGCCCGTCTTCTCGGCCACAGCCACTTCACCTATGTCGAGTTGCGCTTTCGCGAGGGGCTGCCATTCGCGGCCGTCGAGCGCGGCATAGAGGACATCTTGAAACGGCGTCATCACATCAAGGATTTTTCGATCTACAATCTCGAGGAGCGGGTGCGCTCCAGCAAGGTCTTGGCGGACACCATGACCTTGCTGATCGGGGGGATTGGCCTCATCTCCCTCGTCGTAGGCGGCATTGGCGTCATGAACATCATGCTGGTGTCGGTGTCGGAGCGCGCGCGGGAGATCGGCATCCGCATGGCCGTGGGCGCGCGCCGATCCGACATTCAGAGGCAGTTTCTCGTGGAGGCGGTCGTCGTCTGCCTGATCGGCGGCGCGGCCGGGATAATCGTCTGCTTTGGCCTCACTTATCTGGCGAGCTATTTTTTGCCGAAACAATGGGAGCTGATCCTGTCGCCCGTGGCCATCGGCGCGGCAATCGCGAGCGCGTCGCTGACTGGCGTAATCTTCGGCTATGTTCCAGCGCGTGACGCTTCGAGACTCGATCCCGTGGAGGCGCTGGCGCGTGACTAGCGACCCCCGTCGGCATTTCTCCACCGTCGCGTTGGCGCGCGCCGCCGTTTTCGCCTTGGCTCTGTCGGCCTGCGCGGTCGGACCCGATTTCGTGACGCCCGCGCCGCCCGATGTCGATCGCTTCACGCCGGAGAAAACAGCGTCTCCCGGAAATGGCCAGCGCTTCAAGGAAGGCGCCGGCGTCCCAGCGCGCTGGTGGACGGCGTTTGGATCGAAGCCGTTGGACGCGCTCATACAAGAGGCGCTCGACCGCAGTCCGACGCTGGAAGCGGCCGACGCGGCCATTCGCGTCGCCCAGTATAACGCGGACGCGGCGACCGGCGCTTTCTTTCCACAGATCGGTCTGAATTCGAACTCCAGCTATACGCTCTCGTCAGGCGATTCGACCACGACGACCGTCACGCAAAGCGCCTATTCCTTCTTCACCAAGCAGGTGCAGATCAGCTACGCGCCCGACATTTGGGGCGCCAATCTACGAACGGTGGAAGGGCTGGACGCGCAGCGAGACATGCAGGGCTTCCAAAAGGAAGCCGCCTATCTGACGCTCGCGGCCGATGTGGCCAAGGCGGCGATCGAGGAGGCGTCGCTGCGCGCCCAGCTCGCCGCGACGCATCGTATCATCGATCTCGACCAAGAGCGGCTGACCCTGCTCGAAACTCAATTAACCCATGGCGCCGTCGCCGGAACCGATATTCTCTCGCAACAATCCGCGCTCGCCCAGGCGCGCCAGACTCTTCTCGATTTTGAAAGGCGCCTCGCGACGCAACGCAATCTGCTGACCGCGCTCGCCGGACGTTACCCGTCGCAAGAGGTCGGCGAGACCTTCGACCTCGCGCATATCGCCGTGCCGCGCGAGATTCCGGTCAGCCTTCCCGCTGACGTCGTTGCGCAACGGCCGGACATCAAGGCGGCCGAAGCCAGCGTTCACGCGGCCAGCGCCCAGGTCGGCGTCGCCGTCGCGGCGCGTCTGCCGAACATTGTCTTGACGGCCAATGGCGGGACCAGCGCCTTCCAGCTCGCGCAGCTGTTCTCGCCGGGTACCGGGTTTTACGGCCTCGCTGGAAACGTCGGCCAGCCGGTGTTCGACGGCATGACGCTACTGAACAAGCAAAAGGCCGCGCAAGCCGGACTGGAGCAGGCCGAGGCCAAATATCGCGACACGGTGATCACGGCCTTTCGCAATGTCGCCGATTCCCTTCGCGCGCTGCAATCGGACGCGCGCTCCGTGAAGGAGGCCCAGGTCGCGGAAGGCGCCGCGAAACAATATCTCGACAAGATCCGCTCGCAATTGAAGTTCGGCGGCGTTTCGCAACTCGCTGTCGTCGACGCGCAACGGACATTGCTCAACGCGTCGATCTCCTGCGTGCAAGCCAAAGCCCAGCGCCTGACCGACACAGCGGCTTTGTTCGTGGCGCTAGGCGGAGGGTGGTGAAGCATAGAAAGAGCGGGTGTCGCGAGCCATCTTGGTGGGGTCTGTTCCACTCTCGGTGCAAGTCAGCTGAAAATTGCGCCCTCGCTTGAGGCGTTGCAGTTTGCAGGATGAAAAAATCAGCACATTGGGCGCCGGCGCCGAATTTGACGATCATGACGGTCGAGCGCCATGAGGCGGATTGGGCGGTTTCAGTCAGCGGCGGCGATCACGCGGCGTGCCCGCTTTGCGGGGTTCGATCGCATTCGCGGCATAGTTCATATCGTCGAACACTCCGCGATCTTCCGGCGCAGGGAGCATCTGTCGAAGTTCGAGCCCGGCTCTCACGCTGGCGATGTCGAAACGAGCAATGCGAGCGGCGCATCTTTGCCGAGGGCATTCCAGGACTTGCGGCGCCGTTTGCGCGCCGAACCACCCGCCTTGCCGGCATTGTCCGACTCTTCGGTCACAGCGTCGGGGGGCGCCCGTCAGAACGGCTCATGGCGCGCCTTGGCATGCTCGTCGGCCACGCCACCATTCTACGAGAGGTGACGCGGAATGCGCAAACCGGCGCAAACGCGGCGCCGGTCAGGGTAGCGGGCATCGATGATTGGGCGTGGAAGAAAGGTATGAACTACGGAACGGTGATCGTCGATTTGGAGCGGCGGCAGGTGGTGTACGTGTTGTCCGACCGTTCGGCAGCCTCGACCGCCGCGTGGCTCAAAAAGCATCCGACGATCGAAGTGATTAGTCGGGATCGCGCCGGGCTCTATGACGAGGGCGCACGCGAAGGGGCTCCGCAAGCGCGGCAGGTCGCCGACCGTTTCCATCTGCTCCAGAACTTCCGGGAGGCGGTGGAGAGGCAGCTGACTCATCCGGGCGGCCCAGCAGGGAGAAGCAACGACAGCATTCCCAAAAGAGCGGATTGCCGACGAGTTTCCGAGGGCGCGCAACGGCAATTTGCACAGCGAGCCATCCGCGCTGCGGAACTGGCCCGATTTGCCGAAATTAAGGTTCTGTACGAAGCTGGCGAAAGCATCACGGAAATCGCGCGCGAATTAGGGCTCGGAAGATGGCGCGTCGAGCGTTGGTCGCGTTTCATGGTCTTGCCGGAACGCGTCGTCATCGAACCGAAAACATGCACGCCTGCCTAT
>JBAUVQ010000161.1:0-1595 GCA_049583305.1 Methylocystis sp. | reverse complement strand
TTCCGGCGGCGTCAACGCCTATATCCCCTTGAGCGAACTCGCGACGATCTCGCTGGATACCGGCGCGTCCTTCATCTATCGCGATCGCAGCCAGCGTTATGTGCCGATCAAATTCAGCGTTCGCGGGCGCGATCTCGGCAGCACAGTCGCGGAAGCGCAGGAGCGCGTCGCGAAGAAGATCAAACTGCCGACGGGTTACCAAATTCTTTGGGCCGGCGAGTTCGAGAATTTGCAGGACGCGAAGAAGCGGCTGCTGATCGTCGTTCCCGTCACCTTCGTTTTGATTCTGCTTCTGCTGTACGGCTTGTTCAACTCGCTGCGGGACAGTCTCGTATCGGTGGCGGGCATTCCCTTCGCCATCGGCGGCGGGATCGTCGCGCTTTATCTCGCGAGGCTCGATTTCAGCGTTTCGGCGGCGATCGGCTTCATCTCGTTGTTTGGCGTCGCGGTCATGGACGGCATTTTGAACATCACTTATTTCCGGCAACTCATGGCTCAGGGAATGGGGTTCAAGGAGGCGATTTTTCATGGCTCCGAACAAAGAATGCGGCCGATGCTCATGACCGCGCTTTCCGCCGGCGTCGGGCTGTTTCCGGCCGCGGTCTCGCACGGAATCGGTTCGCAGGTGCAGCGCCCGCTGGCGACCGTCGTCGTGGGCGGAATGTTGATCGGACCGGTCATGCTGCTGATCGTGGCGCCGGCTCTGCGCGCCGTGTTCTTGTCCGGTCCTCTCTCTCCCGACCAAGGCTCCGACACGGATTTGGAACACGCGAACGAACATGGCGGGCATTGATGGGCGTTTTGTCTGGACGTCTCGATGGAAGGGCAAGCCAGTGACGCCGCGGCGGCGAACCGCGCGAGTTGGCGGGAACTTGGGTTTGATTTAGCGCGTTTCCTTATCGCTCGCGTGATTCCATCCGAATGAAATGCGCCCCGGACGCGCCGCGTTTTGATCTGAAATTGAACGATCGTTCCCTCGCGCGGGGCCAAGGCGTTCTTGCGAAAACGACGAGTGTGGCGCAATCTGAACGTCGAGCACGAAAAGCGAGCGAGAGCCAATGAAACAAGTTACCGCGATCATCAAGCCGTTCAGGCTCAATGAAGTGAGGGACGCGCTCAATTCGCTCGGCGTTTCCGGTCTCACCGTCACGCAGGTGCAAGGTTACGGACGACAAAGAGGGCAGGGCGCGGTTTATCGCGGTCCGGAATATGAAGTGAAGTTCATTCCAAAACTCAAGGTCGAGGTGCTCGTCGCCAATGAACACGCCGAGAAAGTGTTCGAGACAATATTGAAGGAAGCCCGAACCGGACAGCTCGGGGATGGCAAAATTTACGTTCAAGACTTGGAGAAAGTGGCCCGGATCCGCACTGGCGAACTCGATAGCGAGGCGGTGTGAGGCGAGAGGTTTTGCCCTGTCCCGCGGGACCTCTAAGTGGCGCGCCAACCACGATCGATTCGGTTGGCGCTCTGGGCTTCTTGGGTGACGCTCCTCGCGCCTAAATCTTATACGGCGCGCGCGTGCGGTCTCGGTCGATGTCGCTTACGCGGCCTTGTTTTCCGACTTCGGAATAGCGGTTCGCGCGATCCCGACGAT
>JBAUVQ010000160.1:0-1825 GCA_049583305.1 Methylocystis sp. | reverse complement strand
CCGGCCAGCGCCGCGCGCATTCGCTGCATGAAATCAGCTATCGCGCCTGTTTCAAGCCGCAACTGCCCGAGTTTTTCATCTCGCGACTCACCGCGCCGGGCGAGGGGGTCTACGACCCCTTCATGGGGCGCGGCACGACGCCGTTGCAGGCGGCGCTCATGGGGCGTCGGCCGATCGGCAACGACATGAATCCGCTGTCCGCGCTGCTGACGCGCCCGCGCCTCGCGCCGCCTTCGCTGGAGGCGATAGAGGCGCGCCTCGCCGAAATCGACTGGCGCGCGGGAGAGCTCGAGCGCCGCGATCTTCTGGCCTTTTATCATGAGGACACGCTGCGCCAGATTTGCGCGCTGCGGCGCTTTTTGCTGACGCATTCCAAGCCCGTCGACGACTGGATCAAAATGGTGGCGATCAACCGGCTCACCGGCCATTCGCCGGGGTTTTTCTCGGTCTATACTCTGCCGCCCAATCAGGCGGTTTCGGTCGAGTCGCAGGTCAAGATCAACGCGCGGCGTGGACAGACTCCGCCGCCGCGCGATGTCGCCAGACTGATCTTGAAAAAATCGCGCGCGCTGCTGGCGGACGGTCCGCCGCTGCCTCATCCTCCCGCGACTTTCGGCGATGGCGACGCGGCGCATACGCCTTTTGTGGCGAGCGCCTCGGCGCGGCTAATTGTCACATCTCCGCCATTTCTCGATATCGTGCAATACGCGGCCGACAACTGGCTGCGTAACTGGTTCGCCGGAATCGACACCGAGACCGTGAAAATTTCGGCGCATCGCGGCGAGGCCGCGTGGTCACGAATGGTGCGCGATTGCTTCGTGGAATTCGCGCGCGTTGTCGCGCCCGGCGGCCACGTCGCCTTTGAAGTCGGCGAGGTTCGCGGCGGCAGCGTGCTGCTGGAGCGATTGGTCTGGCGGGCCGTCGAAGGCTTGCCGTTCACGCGTTTGTTCGTCCTCGTCAACGCGCAGGAGTTCACCAAGACCAGCCATTGCTGGGGCGTTCGCAACAATGCGAAAGGCGTCAACAGCAACCGCATCGTGGTTCTTCGCCGAGCTTGAGCCGCGCCGTTCCAAAGTTTGTCAACCGCTTGCCCTTCGCCCGCCCGCCGTCGTAATCTATCATGGCCAAGACATTCTTTTGGCGTGATTGTGACGGATGGAGCCGATGGATATCTCACTCGATGAGGCGATCCACATCCACGCCCGCGCGCTCAAGGGGCGCGCCGGCGGGAACTCGCCGATGGTGGCGCGGCTTCGCGCTGGCGATCTGCGGGACAAGGGCGATCTCGAAGGATTTCGGGTCTGGACGCGGGTCGGCGAACAGGCTGAATTACTGCTGGCGGCGCAGTCGCGCGCCGAGCGGGAAGCGCTCGAGAAAGACCGCGGCTGACGCGGGGCGCGGCATGGGTTAGAACCGAGACCTCGACAAGCCTCTCGCGGAACGCGCCCATGCCCGAATCTTACGACCTCATTGTCATCGGCGCGGGGCCGGGGGGCTATGTCGCGGCCATCAGAGCCGCGCAACTGGGCCTCAAAACCGCCGTCGTCGAGCGCGAGCATCTTGGCGGCATCTGCCTTAATTGGGGCTGCATCCCGACCAAGGCCTTGCTCCGCAGCGCGGATGTCTATCGGCTCGCGCGCGCCGCCGGCGACTATGGGCTCACCGTGGCCGAGGCCGGCTTCGACATCGCCAAAATCATCGCCCGCTCGCGCGAGGTCGCGGGCAAGCTCAACGCCGGCGTCGAGTTTTTACTTAGGAAAAACAAAGTCGACGTGATCTTTGGGCAGGCGCTGCTGAAAGGCGCCGGCGCGGTGGAGGTTTCGCC
>JBAUVQ010000159.1:0-6815 GCA_049583305.1 Methylocystis sp. | reverse complement strand
AGGCGCGCCTTATTGTCCGCGTCCAAAATCAGCGCGCGAAGCGAGTCGTTAAGCTTGCCCTGCGCCTCGATCGATTCGAGAATGACCTTGCGGCGCTCTTCCAGCTCGCGCAAATAGCGCAAACGCTCGTCGAGGCGGCGTAGCTGCGTGTCGTCGAGCGTGCCGGTCGCCTCCTTGCGGTAGCGGGCGATGAAAGGCACGGTCGAGCCGCCGTCCAGCAACGCGACCGCCGCCTCCACCTGCCAGGGTTGCGCGGCGAGCTCCGCGCTGATGCGCTCGATTATGCTGGTGGTCATGCGATTATCCCGATTCGAAGACGAACCGGCCTTTTAGCGCAGAATCGACCGGGGTTGGAAGCCTCGAACAAAGGGTGGACGCGCGGCGCGCGGGTTTATTGGGCCAGCCGGCGAATGACGATTTGGACAAAGGGAAATGGCGGTCTTGCCACTCTTTACAGCTCAATCGGCGATCATATTGCGGGCGAGTTCCTCGCGAGAAAGGAACGGAGCCATGTCTTCAAGGTTCGGCGACACCATCGAGCCGTCAGGCAACTGGCGACTTGCCAGCTTTGGAGCAAAGGGTTGGTTTTCGTCAAGCATGACTTCGCACACGGCAGGGCCGTCGACGCCCATGACGGCGCGAATCGCTTCCGCCATATCGTCGTGGCGCGCGACTCGTCGATACGGTAGTCCGAATCCCGCCATCAAGCGCTCGAAATCCGGAAAACTGACGCCGCTTCCGGGGCCCGCGCCGATCTCGACGCCGTTGAAAAAATTGCGATGCGTCTGGAAGATCGAAACATAGCCGCTGTTGTTGAGCAAAAATATTTTGATTGGCAGGCGCGCGCCGACGATCGTCTGCAATTCTTGCAGGTTCATCATAATGGAGCCATCGCCGGCCAGGCATACGACGGGCGCGCCTTCGGACGCCTTGCAAGCGCCGATGGCGGCGGGCAGGTCATAGCCCATGCTGGCGCAGCCGGAATTGGTCCACAGCCGCTGACCAGGTTTCAGATAAGCCGTCTGGAAACTTACGACGCAAGCGCTGCCATTGGCGGTAACGACAATTTGGTTCTGGGGAAGGTTCTGAAATAGGGTTTGCATGAAGCAGTACGGATTTATCTGTGGGCTGTCCCAATATTCGGACGCCACCACCGGATAATCGACATTGCGTCGCCGGCTCCAACTCAACCAATCGGCGTGCGCCTCGGTAGGCCCGGGGTAGGGCTTGTCGGCTAAAACGGGCAAGAGATCGGCAAGATCCGCGTGAATTGGCGCATCGGCGCGAACGCTGGGTTTTTGAAGTTCAAGCGCGTCGATATCGACCCAAATCTTTGTCGCGCGCGCCGCGAAGGATTGCCAGTTGTAACTGACTTGGCGAATGTTCAGGCGCGAGCCGAGAATGAGCAGCAGATCGGAGTTTTGTACGGTGAAGTTGCCGCCGCGGTCACCGACCGTGCCCGGACGTCCGCAATAAAGAGGGTGCTCATTCCAAATGGCGTCATGGGCGTTCCAGCCGGTGACGACCGGTATGCCGAGCTTTTCGACAAGTCGAATGAAGTCCGCGTGGGCGCCCGAGAGACGCACGCCGTTTCCGGCGAAAACCACGGGTCTTCTCGCGTTCCCGACCGCCTCGAATATGCGATCGGCCTCGGCGGACAGATCGGTTTTCTTCCAAGGCTCGTCCAGCTCGCTCGCGTCGAAGCCCGGCAGCGCCTCGGGATCAATCCTGGCGGCTTGAACATTAAGCGGAATATCCAGCCAGCAAGGGCCGGGACGCCCCGACCGCGCGAGATAAATGGCCTTTTCCAGATGATAGCGGATCGAATTGGGGTCCGTGACCATCACGCAATATTTGGTCACGGGTCGGACCAAGGGTTCGATGTCCAGCTCTTGATCGCCATACTGACGCAGAGGGAGCCCGGTGAAGCGCACCGTCGTCTCGTGCTTCACCTGACCGCTGAGAATGATCATTCCCACCGAATCGACGAAAGCCCCGTAGACCCCGGTGATCGCATTCGTGCCGCCGGGACCGGAAGTCACATTGACCAGAGCCAAACGATTATTCAGGCGGAAATAGCCCTCGGCCGCCATCGCGCAGGCCTGTTCGTGATGGTTGAACAGGCAGGTTAAATCGGGGTTGCTACCGAGCGAATGATTTAGATGCATGGCGCCGCCCCCGGTCACCATGAAGACTTGCCGGATGCCGGACTCCGCGACCTTGCGCGCGACCCAATCGGACAATTTCATCAATGGCATCTTTTCCATCCGTTCCAGGCGGCGGTTCGCAGGATCGCTTCATCAAGCGACACCGTGCGCGTGACGCCGAGATCGCGTTCGATCGCCGCGGTCGAGGGCGTGTAACGACCGGGATTCCAGCCAGTGTCGGCGGCGCCGAGGATAGTGTGGTCGCCTCTCCCAATCAACGCGGCGACGCGGGCCGCGAGTTCGCCAATCATCACCGACTCGCTCGACCCGACATTATAGGCGCGGCCCGGCTCTCCGCGCGCCAAGAGCGCCAACAGCCAGACGATAAGATCGCCAGCATAAAGGTAAGATCGGCACGCGCGTCCGTCGCCTTGCACGACAACGGCGCGGCCGCGCATGGCGTCGTTGATGAAATTGCCGGCGGCGAAATGCGCGTCGAGTGTCTGATAAGGACCGAGCGCGGCGAAGATGCGCGCGATCGAGATTTCAACACCGAATTGCTTGCCGTAAATCGCGCACAGCATTTCGGCGGCGCGCTTGGCTTCCGCATAGGCGTTCACCGGCGCGCGGCAATCCGGCCCTCCAAACCATCCCTCTTCGACATGGGTCATGTCGGAGGGCTGACGGCCATAAACGGCGCCGGAACTGAGCTGAAGAAAGCGCTTGGCCTTGCTGGCCACGGCAAAGTCGAGCGCGCGGCGAGCGCCAGCGGTCACCGTGTCGAACATCCGCAGCGGATCTTCGGCGTTGAGCTTCGCGCTCGCGTCGGCGGCGGCGTGAATGATATGACTGAACTCGCCATCCAAGGTTTCGAAATCGACGATGTTGCCGCCGACGAAAGTGAAGCTGCCGTGCTCGGCGAGGTGAGGGGCTTTTTTCTTGAAGGCGTCAATGTTTCGGGTCAGGATCGTCGTTTGCAATCGCAGCCCGTGGCGCTGTTCCGCGTGGCGAAGACACTCCAACAGCCAGCAGCCGATGAAGCCGGTGCCTCCGGTGACGAAAAGGCGCCCGCCGTCGAGAGCAAGCAGATCCGTTTTCGCTAAATCAACAATGTCTTCCAGATCTTGCGAAAACGCCCAGCCTTGACCTTCTGGGGTCATCGCTTCACTCCGCCGATTAAGATTGTTCAACCGCGCCTCGGCCAAAGTGAAGGCCCATATTTAGCGACAGCGACGATGATTCTGGTTCCGGCCGCTGAAGGCCGACTATTTGCGCGAGTTCGTCGAGCGTGTCGATCACATGATCAGCCTCCAAGCGATCGACCCCATCGTCATAACCGCCGGAAAAAAACGCGAACTTCACGCCTGCCGCCATCGCGGTTTGTTGATCCACCACGCTGTCGCCAATCATCAATGCCGCGTCAAACGGTTTTCCAAGACGGGATAGAGCGTGCTTTAGGGGCTTCGGGTCCGGCTTGCTTTTGTCGAATGTGTCGCCCCCGACGATCGCTCCAAAGAAGTGAATTAATCCTGTCTCGCCGAGAACCTTGTGACAGAGTCGTTGTGGCTTGTTGCTACAGATCGCGAGCAGGCAGCCCGCCTCCTTTAGCTGAGCGAGCATCTCCCGCGCGCCAGGGAAAACGCTATCGGCTGGAGTGGGAAGCTCGTAATAACGTCGGCGAAACTCTTCAACCAATCCACTGGACGCTTCCGGGGCAATCTCCAGGGCGTTGCCAACGAGATGCGTCCCGCCCCGACTACTCCAAATTCGATAGCAATCCGCGCCAAGCGGCGCGAGACCCTTTTCGGCGCGCATTGAGTTAAGGATCGTGCCAACAAGCGATGCGCTATCAACGAGCGTCCCATCGAGGTCAAAAGCGATACTCTTGACGATCATCGTTCGATTCCTGGGGACGCCGCGATTGCGCGGGAAAAAGGGTGTCCCGCGCATTTCGCAAGGGGGCGATCGCCGCGATGGCGGTATGTCTTTTGTTCCGTCCGAACAACGAACAGATCGCGCCGTTCATGTCTCCAAAGACAGGGGAAGCGCGACATCCGTCGTCTTTACGCCACGCGAGCTTGGTCGGATTTCTCGTCGCCGCTTTTGATCTGCTCCCAACGCGCCTCGAGCATTGCGATTCGAGCGGCGTCTTCATGCTGGATGGCGCCATAATAATCGCGTTTGTTCTGGAGCCAGAGCAACTCGAAATAAACAGTCGTCTGAAGTCCTTTGGCCATCGCCGGATTATCGATCGCGCCGGCTCCAAAGATCACCTTGCGGGTTTCGAAGCGGCTGAGATGAACAGCGCGGATTTTCGCCAGACATGGCAGCGATGAAATCGCGATGCCTCCTCCGACCACAAAATCACGACCCGCTATCTTGCAGGCCGCGCCGACCGTTCGCACGTAATCGGTCACACTGTCCGTATCGATCTTGCCGCGTCCCCAACCCAACGATCCGCAAAAGTCGACCCGACCGAACACCCCGCCCTGAACGCCGTCCGGCGCTTGCGCCACCTTCATCAATTCGTCGATGTTATTGAAGGCGGTGATGGTCTCGATGTTGAACAGAAAATCGGTATCCTGCTGCTGATCCTTTGTATACGCGGTGTTCTTGGCGAGGATGAATTTTTGCAGCGCGTAGGGCGTCTCCACCATCGGAGCGATGATATATTCGACTCCAAACTGCTTGCTTTCCAGCAGATCACGAACAGCTTCACAGCCCCCGATCTTCAAGGCGACCTTGAGATCCGCCCGACGAGCCAAATCGATAAGGCGCAGCATTTCGTCGGTTCTCGTGCCTTCGGCCTCGAATTCGGCCTTTACCGAAACAGCGCCATATTCGTCGCGGAGGGATTTGAGAACGTCGAGCATCTCTCGTTCGCGCTTATTCATGTCTCACCCGTTTAAGCAGTTTCAAACCTTCGCGACGCGCCTCGGCGCTGTTTCTTGTGATGCGCCGCCAGCTTTGCGTTGTGTTCGCCGCGCCGCTCATCGAGGCCATTCGCGAAACGCCGATAGGTCACGCCGGAGAAATGGGCGAGGGGAACGCGCATCGGCCGCGATGCGCCGCCGAACCGTTGAACATCTCAACCTTCCCCGGCCAGCCCCGCGACGCATGACGAAATCCACTTCCGGACCGCGGATTCCGACTTCGGTTAACGTAAGCGAATGCGAGTTAACGCCGCGTTAAAGGTTGCTTGAAGCGCGAAGTCGGCGATTAGGAAACGAAGCGCGACGGTTGAGGCTTCGTTACGACCCCGGCCGCGTTTGACCGCGCGAGGGAGAAGGGAAAGCAGTTTCTGAATTGGAGATTCTTAACGCGACGGCGTTAATGTCTGTTCGAGCCTCGCCAAGCGTGGTCCTTCCATCGCTTGTCGCCTTAGCCAGGAGTGAACATGATCGTGCTGAGCATCGTTACGCCTTGCTATAACGAGGAGGCCGGGATCACGCAGTGTTATGAGGCGGTGCGCGCGGTCATGGAGGGCGAATTGCCCGAATATGGCTACGAGCACATTTTTATCGATAATTGCTCGGAAGATTGCACGGTCGCGCGTCTTCGCGCCATCGCCGCGACCGACAAGCGCGTGAAGATTATCATCAATTCTCGAAACTTCGGGCCGGAGCGATCGCCTTTCCACGCGATCTTGCAATCGAAGGGCGATGCGACGATCCCAATTCTGGCCGATCTTCAGACTCCGCCCGCCTTGATTCCAGGCATGGTCAAGCTTTGGCGGGAGGGCGCCAAGGTCATCATCGCCGTTAAGCGACGTAGCGATGAGCGCGTGCTGTGGAGGCTGGCGCGCGACGCCTATTACAAATTCATGAAGAGGCTCTCGAAAATCGAGCAGATACCCAATTTCATCGGATATGGCCTCTATGACAAATGCGTGGTTGACGCGATGCGTGGGCTTAGGGAGCCCGAGCCATATTTTCGCGGGCTCGTCGTGGAGGTCGGATTCGAGCGAGCGACGGTCGAATATGATCAGCCGCCGCGCCGACATGGGCGATCAAGCTATAGTTTGTTCTCGCTCGCCGATTATGCGTTGCTGGGATTGTCCAGCTATTCGCGGGCGCCCTTGCGTCTTATGATTTTTTTGGGTTTCTTTGTCTCGATGCTGAGTTTTCTCGTCGGCCTCGCTTATTTGGCGGCAAAACTCATTTTCTGGTATAGCCTGCCCATCGGCGTGGCCCCCGTGCTGATTTCGATATTTTTTCTGGGCTCTATACAGCTGTTCGCCTTGGGCGTGGTCGGGGAATATATTGGGTTGCTTCTAAATTATTCGAGGCAGTTTCCTCTGGTGATAGAGAAGGAGAGAGTAAATTTCGATTAACGCCGCCATTCGCTGCTCGGCGCCAGAAAAATCGCGCGTCGGGGCTCGCCGACGCGCTTGTTCCAGGCTTCACGGCCGCGATCGATAGTATCGCCGGTTCGAAACGCGGCTTTGGCGGTGAATTTCACGCGTGACCGCGCGCGCCTCCAATCGCTCGACCTCCAACAATTCCCCACGACCCCATTGCGGCGCGCGCGCGCTTTTGTCACGATCACGCGATGACCCAGGGCCCTTATCCAATCGAGATTCTCACCACCAGCCAGATGGCGCGCGCCGACAGCCTCGCCATCGCCGGCGGCGTGCCGAGCATGACGCTGATGGAGAACGCCGCCGCC
>JBAUVQ010000158.1:0-5254 GCA_049583305.1 Methylocystis sp. | reverse complement strand
CGCCGAAACATATCTGCGACGCCGCGAAGGCGGCGATCGACCGCGGCGAGACGCGCTACACGCCCGTGCTTGGCATTCCGCCGCTGCGCGAGGCGGTGGCCAAGAAATTCAAGCGCGAGAACGGCCTCGACTACAAGGCGGCGGACACGATCGTCGCCACGGGCGGCAAGCACATCCTATTCAACGCCTTTCTGGCGACGCTGAATCCCGGCGACGAGGTCATCGTTCCCGCGCCCTTTTGGGTCAGTTATCCCGAGATGGTGGCGATCTGCGGCGGAACGGCCGTCACGGTCGAGACCCGAATGGAGCACGGCTTCAAGCTTCAGCCGGAAGTTCTGGAGCGGGCGATCACTCCGAAAACCAAATGGCTGGTGCTTAACTCGCCTTCCAATCCGTCGGGCGCGGCCTATGGCTTCGATGAGATGAAGAAAATCACCGACGTGTTGCTGCGCCATCCCCAGGTGCATGTGCTGACCGACGATATTTACGAGCATCTCGTCTATGGCGGCTTCAAGTTCGTCACGCCGGCGCAGGTCGAGCCCGACTTGTTCGACCGGACCTTGACGATGAACGGCGTCTCCAAGGCCTATGCGATGACCGGTTGGCGCATCGGCTACGCCGCCGGGCCGAGCGCGCTGATCAAGGCCATGGATCTTTTGCAGGGACAGCAGACGTCTGGCGCTTGTTCCATCGCCCAATGGGCGGCGGTCGAGGCGCTGGAGGGGCCGCAGGACCACCTCGCGACCTTCCGCGCGGCCTTCGAGGAGCGGCGCGACCTTGTCGTGTCCATGCTCAATCAGGCGAAATATTTGAATTGCCCGACGCCCGAGGGCGCTTTCTACGTTTTTCCGTCCTGCGCCGAGGCGATCGGACGCAAGACGCCGGAGGGCAAGCTGATTGGCGACGACGCGGATTTCGTCACCGCGCTGCTGGAAGCGGAAGGCGTCGCCGTCGTGCAGGGGTCGGCCTTCGGCGCTGGCCCCAACTTCCGCGTGTCCTACGCCGCCTCGAACGCGCTGCTCGAAGACGCCTGCGGCAAGATCCAGCGTTTTTGCGCCAGCCTGAGCTGAGCGCGCCGTCCCGGACGCGGCGGGTTAACGCCAAATTAGCGCTTCGTGGGTTTAGTTAACGCGCGTGGGAGGTCCGCGAGGACGCTCGCTCGTTCGCGTGAACAACCGTCTCGACAAGCGCGGATGGCGTCCTTTCGACTCGAACCGAGGCGACAGGAGGCCATCGGCCTGTTTCCCAATCGAGGGCCACGAAAATGACCGCCGAAGCGAATTCGACATCCCCGTCGCCGCGTTTCCTCTCGCCGGCGCTATTCGGCGTTTGGCGGAGCGAGCGTTCCCTCCCATGGATCATGGGCTCCGTCGCCTTGATCGCCTTCTGGTTTTTGCGGCGCGAATATTATGGCGTCTGGCACGACGCGCGCATTTACATGGGGCGCGGTCTCGCCGATCTCGACCCCCAGGGCGTCGGGTCCGATCTGTTCTACCGGTTCGACGGCCAATCTTCGTTTAGCGTTTTTTCCAAGATTGTTGACGCGTTGATCCCAGCGTTGGGATTCGCGAATTCGGCGCTTTTTTTAACGGTCGCCAGTCTCCTCCTCTGGTTGGCGGCGCTAGCGGCTCTCGCCAGACAGCTTGCGACCGGGCGCCTGAAATGGGGGATATTGATTTGCGTCGCCGCGTCGACAGGCTCCTATGGCGCGCAAGGCCTGCTCCATTACGCGGAAGCCTTCGCCACGCCGCGCCCCTTCGCCGAGGCCGGCGTGCTGGCGGCGTTCGCCGCGCTGCTCGCGGGACGCAAATTGACCGCGACGCTCCTCCTGCTTCTGGCGGGGCTGTTTCACCCGATCATGGCGCTGGCGGGTGTTGGAACATTCTATTTTTACCTGTGCGCCGAAGACCGCCGCTGGATCTACCTTGGCGTGGTCGGCGGCGTGGCCGTCGTGTTGGCCGCGCTGCTGGGGGCGCCGTTGGTCTCGCGCCTGACGCAGGTTTTCGACTGGAACTGGATCGTCCTGTTGCGGTTGCGCTCAACCTATCTTTTTCCAACGACATGGGCTTCCACTGACTGGACGCCCATCCTCGTTCAGTCGATCACGCTCGCCTTCGCCGCGATGCTCGCATCGGGGACGATTAGGCGCCTGTTCTGGTGCGTGCTGGCCGCGAGCCTGAGTTGCCTGCTCGTCGCGGTCGTTCTCGGCGATCTTTATCCTGTCGTGTTGATCGTGCAGGCGCAATTGTGGCGCGCGGTTTGGCTGTTGGCGCTGTTTGGGGTCGTGGCGATGGTTTTTTGCGTCTCGCGCCTTTGGGCGGAGGGAATTGGCGGCCGCGTCGCGCTGGCCCTGTTCGCGATCGGATGGTTGTCCGTGAATCTGGTCAGCAGCGCGATGCTCTGTTTCCTCGCGCTGGTTTATTACCGCTTCCGAGATTTTCTTCCTCCCGAAAAGGCCAAGTGGGTGGCCTATGGATGCTGGGCCGCGGCGGCCGTGTCGGTCATTGGTGAAGCCTCGGTCCATGCGTACAACATCTTCGGCGCTTGGCGCGAGGCGCCGGAGGGCGCGTTCGATCTCACCTATGCATTGACGTCGAGCGCGCTGCTGCGAACGCCCGCGATGGTTCTGGCGCTGATGTGGGTCGCCTCGAACTATCGCATTTCCACGCGCGCCGCGGTCGGGCCGATGGTGGCACTGGTTGTCCTCACGCTCGCGACTTGGAACGGTGGAACGGATTACATCCGCGCGCTTACCTCGAACAAGCATTCGCCGGAACTCGAGAGCATGGTCGCCGCCCATCCGGGAGAGGTGCTGTGGGTTGGCGAGAGCGAAGCGCCGTGGGTCTGGCTGGAACGCGGGAATTGGGTCTCCAATCTGCAGGCCGGCGGCACCGTGTTTTCGCGTCCGCTCGCGATGATGTGGCGGGATCGCATTCTCGCGCTGCTGGATGTCGACTGGATCTCGCCGCGCGTGTTCAGGGGTTGGTTGCCGCATATTTCGTCCGAAAGAGCGGCGCCGGGGTTCACCCGCGAGAGGATTGGCAAAATTTGCGCGAGGCCCGACGCGCCAGCGTGGATTCTCGGCGGCCTCGAGTCGCCGGACGCCTTGCCTTCCGACGTTGTCGCGCAAATCTGGCGGTCGCCACCGAAATTCTTCGAGAAGACGGAGAATGGCTCCGAGGTCTGGCGCAAGATTCAGAATGTCGCGGTGATCGACTGCTCGCTCTATGGAGCCAAAGCGCCGGAGTAGCCTTTTCGCCTCACGTCGGCTCGACAAAGCTCTCCATGACCATCTTGCGGCCGGCTTTGTCGAAGTCGACCGTGAGCTTGGAGCCGTCGGCGCTCGCCACGGTGCCGGGCCCGAACTTGAGGTGCAGCACGCGCGCGCCCGGCGAAAAGCGCGCCGTCGAAGTCGATTTCGCGAGCACCTTGCCCTCGATGATCGGCGCCTGTCTGGGCCGCGCGCCGTCATCGCGCGCGGTCTGCGCGCGCTTCCATCCGGGCGTCGTGTAACCGGAGCCATAGCTGTCCATGTTGGCGAAGCGCGAGACGCCGTAGGCGCCATATTGCGACGCGCTTTTAGACTCGACGACCTCGACATGCGCGGCCGGCAGGTTGTCGATGAAGCGCGACGGACTCGTCGTCTGCCAAAGCCCATGAATGCGCCGGTTGGTGGCGAAGAATATTTTCGCCCGCCGCTTGGCGCGGGTGATCCCGACATAGGCGAGGCGGCGTTCTTCCTCCAATCCCGCGCGGCCGCTCTCGTCGAGCGAGCGCTGATGCGGAAACAACCCTTCCTCCCAGCCCGGCAAAAACACCGTCTCGAATTCCAGTCCCTTGGCGCCGTGCAGCGTCATGATCGACACGCGCCGCTCGCCGGCGGCTTCACTGGTCTCCATCACCAGAGACACGTGTTCGAGGAAGCCGGCGAGGTCCGGGAACTGCTCCATCGCGCGCACGAGTTCCTTGAGGTTTTCGAGACGCCCGGCCGCTTCCGGCGTTTTGTCCTTCCGCCACATCTCCGTGTAGCCGGACTCGTCCAGCACCAGTTCGGCGAGTTCGTGATGCGGCTTGGCGTCGATAAAGGACCGCCAGCGCTCGAAATCATTCAGCAACGCGCGCAATGTCGCGCGTGGCTTCGCCTTGATCTCCTCGCTTTCGACCAGCGCGCGCGCCGCCTGCATCATCGGGATGTTTTCGCGCCGCGCATATTCGTGCAGCATTTGCAGCGTCGCGTCGCCGAGGCCGCGCTTTGGCGTGTTGACGATGCGCTCGAAGGCGAGATCGTCGGCGGGCTGCGCGACGCAGCGTAGATAGGCGAGCGCGTCGCGGATTTCGGCGCGCTCGTAGAAGCGCGGACCGCCGATGACGCGATAGGGCAGGCCGAGCGTGATGAAACGCTCCTCGAATTCGCGCATCTGGAACGAGGCGCGCACGAGAATGGCGATCTCTTCGAGATCGTGCCCGCGCCGCTGCAATTGCTCGATCGCCTCGCCGATCGCCCGCGCTTCCTCCTCGCTGTCCCAGACGCCGGTGACCGTCGGCTTCTCGCCGTCGCCGCCGTCGGTGAACAACGTCTTGCCGAGGCGACCTTCGTTATGGGCGATCAGATGCGAGGCGGCCGCGAGTATGTGGCCGGTGGAGCGATAGTTGCGTTCGAGACGCACGGTTTTCGCGCCGGGAAAATCCTTTTCGAAGCGCAGGATGTTCTCGACCTCGGCGCCGCGCCAGCCATAAACGCTCTGGTCGTCGTCGCCGACGCAGCACACATTGCGCCGCCCCTGCGCGATTAGCCGCAGCCACAGATATTGCGCGGTGTTGGTGTCCTGATATTCGTCGACCAGAATATATTTGAAGCGCCGCTGATAATCGGCGAGCACGTCGGGGTTGTCGCGAAACAGCCGCAGCGCTTCGAGCAATAGATCGCCGAAATCGACCGCGTTGAGGATTTTGAGGCGCTCCTGATAGAGCGCGTAAAGCACGCCGCCCTTGCCATCGGCGAAATCATGCGCCTCGCCGGCCGGAACTTGCGCGGGCGACAGGCCGCGGTTCTTCCAGCCGTCGATGCGATACGCCAGCGCGCGGGCGGGCCAGCGCTTGTCGTCGATGTTTTCGGCCTTCAAAACTTGTTTGAGCAGGCGGATTTGATCGTCCGTGTCGAGAATGGTGAAATTGGATTTGAGTCCGACCAGTTCGGCGTGGCGGCGCAGGATTTTCGCGCTGATCGCGTGAAAAGTGCCGAGCCATTGCATCG